>NZ_SNWX01000018.1 GCF_004362045.1 Halanaerobium saccharolyticum
TTTTACTAATTCAATCTGAAAATTATGCAGTAATTTCAGTAAATTTAGGTCGATTTAAACTGATAAATTTTACTGGTTTAAACTGCAAGATGACATTATTGGAAGCAAAGAATTGTCATTTTAACTGGTCACCTATAATAAATGACGAGGAGCTAGTGGTGAAACCGGCCAAATAGGGACAAGCTTTAAATCCAATAAAGGGGGATAAACAATGAGGAAAGCATTAGTGATTTTACTAGCATCTATATTTGTACTGGGAATGACAGCGATGGTTGGTGCTCAGACGAGTGATGTTGATGTTGGACAGAGCGGTGATTATAATAATTTAGATATCTCACATCAACTAAAAGGACTTCCAGGGGTAGCAGATTTGAATGCTAACCAGAGTGGAGATCATAATAATGCAGATATTCATGCTCATATTCAAACACATGGGTTGTTAGATTTAGAACAGTCTGGTGATTACAATTCTGCAAATATCTGGGCTGGTTGGAGCAGAAATGTTAATATTCAAGTTGATCAATGGGGAAATAACAACTCTGCATCTGTAAATGTTGGTGGTTCTAACCAAGGTCACTCTACTGTGCTCCAGGGTGGAAACTGGAATACCGCAGTGATTAATAAAGATGGCTCAAGAGCAACTTGGGCTGAGATAAGACAGACTGGTAATAGAAATTATGCTAATATCCAACAGATAAATTCTAATGATGCTGTTGGTACAATTAATCAAACTGGTTATAGTAATGAAGCTAGATTATTACAAACTAATGTAAATGGTATGACTGGTACAATGGTAAATACTTCAATAACTCAAAGTGGAGATCATAATGATGTACTGGTAAACCAGTATTATACTCCATAGAAATTAATAAAAGAAAATGAGTTAGAAAGGGTAGCCTGAATTTCAGGTTGCCCTTATCTTCATTAACTATATTAAAAACAGTATTCATAACTTTTAGACTAACTTTTTATTTTAGATGACTATGAAATTATGTAATAAATAAAGCAAATATTTTATTATAATATAAATAAAGAGCTAATTAGTTAGCACATTGAAAGGGGGACAAACAATGATTAAGAAAAAAACAATATTACTAATAATTTTAACATTAAGTTTATTATTAGTTTTTACTCCGATTACTATAGCTCAAGATAAAGAAGATGAAGAGTTAGAAGAACGTCTGGAGTTAATCCAGGCTTCACAAAATTTAATGAAAGAAAAAAGAGTCATTGATCCTAAAACTCATAAATTAGCTGCTGTATTTACAACCTATGGAGAAGGAGATACAGTTATAAATACTGGCCTCAGAGTAGCTCCCCAGCTGGCCACACCCGGAGGCATGCCTTTGCGGTTTATGGGAGAACTATTTTACCTGCGTCAGGATGATGAGTTAGCGGGTTTTCTTTCTTTAACTATTGAACCTACACCCAGCATTTATTTAGGTGCCGGGGGAGAAGTTACTGATACAGCAGATTATCAGGTGTTTGCTGGTTGGAATATTACAGAAAATATATTTATAGAAGCAAGAGCCATCAATTCTGGTGGTAGTTTTAGTGACAGTGAGGTGGTACCAGTGGCCGGTTTCCAATTTAGTTTTTAATAACTCAATATAACTAAGTATATTATACGGGAGTGATAAATAATGAAAAAAGTATTTATTATTACTATAGCTTTTGTTATAATGCTGGGCTTAACATTTACTAATGCTCATGCAAATTATAATATGAGCTGGAATTTTCAAAAGTTTAATAACCCGAATGCAAGACAGGTGGCAAATAATAAGGCAAAAACTCAGGATGGACTTGTAGAAAGCCAGGAAGATGCGCTAGATCAATTTGCACAAAGTATGGAGCGTAGACTTTATAGTTCCGTTCAGAGTCAAATAATTGATGCAATTGAAGAAGGTAATATTGGTGATGTAAAGAATTTTCAAGCTGGTGATTTAGATATTTCAGTAACTGAAGCCAATGAAGAAGTCTTTATAGAAATAACTGATACTATAACCGGGGAGAGTACTATTGTTACCTATTCTAATAATTGGGGTAATTCATCAAATTAGTAAGCTGTAAATTTGGGAGGATATAGATATGAAATTAATAAAAAAGATAAGTATACTATTTCTTTGCCTATTTCTTTTTTTCCCCACTCTTGCACTAGCCCAGGATGTAGAGACTGAATCAAAAAAAGTAATGAATAAGATTCTGGCCAATGCCGAGCAGATTAAGTCTGCAGAAAAAAACGTGACAGCGGCTACCCAGCTTTTAGCTTCCCTGCCAGAACCTAAAAAAAAGCCCAGAATAGCTATTTATAGTATAGCAGATAAAACCGGGAAAGTAGATGAAGACGGTTCGCGAGTTTTAACTCAGGGAGCTACTGACATGATGATTACTGCCTTAAAAAGATCACGTCAGTTTAAAGTCCTGGATAGAACAAGGCTTGGAAATTTCATGAATGAACAGCAGCTTAAAAAAGAAGATAGACTTGCTAAGGGTGAAGGACCAACGCTTGGTAAACTATCAGGAGCAGATTATATTATTGAGGGAGCTATCACAGAATATCAGGTAGATAAAAAATCAGGGGGCTTTGGACTTACTATTGCTGGTACCGGGGGAACCAAACAATATGCGGTTGCCAGTACGGCCCTCGATATCAGGTTAGTTGATACGACTACGGGAGAAGTGGTTTGGTCTACCAGTTTAAAGGATGAAATTAAAGGACAAAAAATTGGTCTGGAATCATTCTCTTTTATGGGTAATAATATAGTTGAATTTGAAACAGGAAAAGGAAAACAGGAAGTGATTAATTTAGTTGTGAGGACTATTATAGAAGAGGCTGTGTTTGAATTAGCTCAAACTCTCTAAAAGACAGTTCTTTTGGTGAATTAACTTTTGAAAGGTTTGGGTGATAATATGCCTGTCTGGTTAAAATGCAAAAATTGTGGAGCTAAATATTATACAGCCAGGAGTATCAAGAAGGTTGATTCTCCAGTAATCTGTGATAAATGTGGAAATTCTCTAACGATAAAGAAGAAAACAGCAAAAAAGTGGGAAGATAAATCCCCTTAAAATATAACTTGACAAAAATTTACTTATCTTGATATAATACAGGTAGATAGAAGGGTTAATAGCTCTTTTTAATAAAGGTAAACTTATCGTGAGGTAGGGACACAAAGCTGAGGATCTCAACTTGAGATAGCCGGCTGCTAAAAGGAGGAAATAATGAAAGTTAAGGTTAGATTTAGTGGTATTATGATTTTTGTCTTTTTGTTTTTGTCTTTAAGTCTTTTAGCTACAGCTGATCTGGTTGAGGCGGCTTCTGATCAAGAACAGAAGCTCAAACGGGAAGCCAGAGTTTCAGTAAAGGTCAATATTCCTATTTTTCAGAGACTTGAGATAATCGAAAAGCCCAATATTAATTATGCATTTTTAATGGATAATTATAATGGCAGTAGAGAAATTGTTTTAGAAGAAGCTCTGACTATTGAAGTTTTAAGTAATGCTGACTGGCATCTGCGCTTAAATAATAGAAATTTAAATTCTCATGCTATGATCAGAAAAAGCGGCCAGAGTGATTCCGAATGGCAGAATTTAAATTCTACTACAGCTAAATTTAATGGAGAAAATGGTGAGCAGAGAATAACTTTTGATCTGAAATTTATTCTGGACCAGAGCTCCAGAGCTGCAGTTAATAATCTGGCTCTTGATTTAAGACACAGCCTTGCTCCGGAATTATATTAAAACAGAATTAAATTAAATTTTAATAAAAAAGAGCTGATATTTTTCAGCTTTTTTTGTTTTTAAGCTTATCTAAAAGGCTGCTGACTCTTTTTTCGGCAGCCTTTTTTTCATCTTCTTTAAGTTCAAAATTAATTTCTAAAATACTGCCTTCTGCTGTCTTAGCTGGAAGTTCTTCAACAGGCAGCAAAAAATTTATCTTTTCCTGAGGTCTAATTAAAAGTTTGGCCTTTCCATTTTCAATTTTATCAACTGTTACCTTCATCAAATCATCCTTTCCTTATTTTATGTATTTGTACCTGGTACCAAACGTCTACTTATTTCATTTTACTGTAATTTTATCATACCAGCGTCCAAATTTACCATCATCAATTCCATCAACTTTTTTTATTTCTTCAATTTGGCTAAAAAGTCCATTTTTCTGGCGGTAGTTTATAATTTTTTTGGCAGTTGCTGGTCCGATGCCCCAGAGTTGGTCTAAAACTGCAGCACTGGCAGTATTAATATTAATTAAATTGCTGCCTTTATCAGCCTTATTTTTGGATTCTGAATTTATTTTCTCTGCGGAAGTGTTTTCAGTTTCAGTACTGGTTTTTGTGCCGGACTTGCTATTATCTGCACTTTGATCAATTTTTACAGTATAATTTCTGCCGTCAGCGGTAACTACAATATTACCATTTAAATCATTTCTGAAAACTCGGGCCCCCTGTTCTTGATAAAGTGCTATAACCTCAGCTGCAGGGTGGCCGTAATGATTTTCTCCGACCTGAATTACTGCAGTTTCTGGTTGAATACTTTTTATCCAGCCGGCAAAACTGGAAGTACTACTTCCGTGATGGGGCACCTTAATTAAATCAACTTTGAGTTCGGGATTTTCGGCAAGCAGTTTTCTTTCTACTTCTGCTTCAATATCTCCGGTAAATAAAAAATTCTGCTGCCCAAATTTAAGCAGAAAGACCAGAGAAGAATTATTTAAATCATAATCATCTAAATTCTGATCAGGATGTAAAAAGTGGAGTTCACTCTCTCCGATTTTAAATTTGTCACCCCGGCGGGGAGTTTCAAAATTAATATTTTCCTGATCGATTTTGATTAAATAATTCTCATAGGTTTTAGAGGTATGGACTTTACCGCTGTCCAGCACAGTTCCAACTTTAAAACTGTCGATAATGTCTACCAATCCTCCAATATGGTCAGCATGAGGATGGGTGCTGATCAGATAATCCAGTTTTTTTAGATTTTGATCCCTGAGATAATTTATTATTCTGGCTGTAATTCTGTCTGCACGGTCACCACCATCTACCAGAATATTTTGTCCTCCGGCTTCTTCAATCAAAATTGAATCTCCCTGTCCCACATCAATAAAATGAATTTTTAAATTCTGGGCAGTAGTAGTCAAGCTAAAAATAAAGACTAGGGAAAGAAGCAGTAAAAATAAGGCCAATTTATTTTTATTCATAATTTTTCTCCTTTATGATGATTTTTCTAAAAAAATTAAAAATTATTTCTTATTCTATTATTTCTATATTTATACTGATAAACCTGCTTATTAATTGAAAAAGATCTGCCAGCGATGTATACTTATATTAAGAAAAATTTCTCGATTATCAATGGAGGTTAGATAATGGCCAGGAGATTAGAACTAACTATTCTGTCAGATAATACAGTTGAAAAAAGAAAATTACTTGCAGAACATGGGCTATCCATTTATTTTGAATATAATGAGCAGCAATATTTGTTTGACACCGGCCAGGGTGAAGTTCTGGTTTCAAATGCTTTAAAGTCAGGTATAGATTTAAAGAAAATTGATACTGTTTTTTTAAGCCATGGTCATGATGATCATACAGGAGGATTGAAAAAATTACTGGAAATTAATCCTGAAATTAGAGTTTTTGCTCACAGTGATGTTTTTCAAGCTAAATACAAAAAAGTAGATGCGGGCTTAGAATTTATTGGGATAAATTTAGCTAAATCTGATATTAGTAATTTTAGTGCAGCAGAAACTACAATTGCTGCAGCTGCCGGGGTTTATAACACTGGAGAAATTCCTGCACCTCGCGCCAGCTATCTGAATGAAAGATATGTAGTGGCTAATGAAGAGGGAGAAAAAATTGACCCCTTTGATGATGATACTTCCATATATATTGAAACTGAAAGTGGAATTGTAATTCTACTCGGCTGCAGTCATAAGGGTGTTAAAAATATAATTGACGAGATTAGAGGAGCTGTAGGCGATAAAAAAATTGCAGCTGTTTTTGGAGGAATGCATCTTAAGAGAGCAGGTAGAAAAGAAATCAATGGGCTGATAGAATATTTTAAAGAGCTTGATCTGGATTTGCTGGTGCCAATGCACTGTACAGGCCGCCAGGCAGCAGTTTTATTTAAAGAGGCTCTTGGAGATGTGGTTCAATTAGCTTCGGTGGGAGATAAATTTGAATTATAATTTTTGGAGGAAAGATAATGGAATTTAAACAGATTAAAAATAATAAAGTCTATGAACAGATTATTGAACAGATCAGAGAATTGATTTATGAGGGAGAACTAAAAAAAGGGGATAAACTGCCTTCAGAAAGACAATTAAAAAAGGACCTGGGGGTTAGTCGAGCTTCAATCAGAGAGGCCTTTAGTGCTCTGGAGATGATCGGGTTGATCGAAAGCAGGCCGGGCGAGGGAACTTTTATCCGCGACTCTTTTGATGAAGATTTTTTTAATCCACTTTCTCTGATTTTGCTTTTAAATGATAATGTAGCAGAAGAGCTGTTGGAATTGCGAAGAGTTTTAGAGATTGACTGTGTTAAACTGGCAGCAGAAAGAGCAACTGCAGCAGAAATTGAGGAAATGCAGTCTTATATAAATGATCTGCTTTCCAGTTCCGGTTATGAGGAAGAAAGTATTAAAGCAGATAAGATGTTTCATTATACTATAGCCCGGGCCAGTGGGAATAAAGTACTGCTGTTTTTTATGCGCTCGATTTCGGAGGCAATGGATTTCCATATTAAGAATACAAGAACTAAACTGGTCTCCAAAGAGGAAACTATGTCTAAATTTGCCAGACAGCATGAGCAAATTTTTAAGTCTTTAAAGAATCATGACCCGGAAAAAGCTGCAGCAGAAATGCGAAATCATTTAGATTATGTAGAAAAATTAATAAATAAAGAAATCGAAGGATAAATTATTAATTTGTTTAAATCAGTGAAATAAGACGTAAAATATAAAAATTATTAATAGCATATAATGTAAATTTAATAAAAATGTTGAATAAATATCTAAAATTCGCCTGTGGAGGCGGATTTTTTTGCTTTTAAATGTGAAAATAAAGATTTAATTGTTCAAATTTGCTGTATTTATAAAAAAGATTAACTTATATTTGATTGTTTAGTCTTTTTAACGGTTGTTAAATGTTATTAAATAGTTAATACTCAATTAGAGTATAATTTACAGCTTTTTAATAACTATTTCAATTTTTATGATAATTATGAATAATAGGAAGTCCCAAACAGAGGCAGGGGAGATGCTGTGAAATTTTTATTTATCAGACAATTGCGAAAAGTGCGAAATGAAGGCAGGTATAATGCTTTAAGTGTTGAAATAAGATAATAGAGTACTGATGGTCTGACCATCAAACAATTTGCTAAATGAGAAATTTGGAGGTGGAGAAAATTCTTATTGCTGATAATTTTTATTAGAACATCCTTCTTTATCTAAACTGTTAATTGTGATAGACAACTATTATAAGGAGGAATTTATGTTAGCTCTTTTAGCTGCTTTACCTATTATCATTGTTGGTGTTTTAATGATTGGTTACATGTGGCCTGCAAGTAAGGCAATGCCTTTTGGCTGGCTCAGTGCTTTAATTATAGCTGCCGTAGGCTGGGGAATGCCTGTTAAATGGTTATCTGCAGCCACAATTGGGGGAGTAATCAATGCATTTAGTATTTTACTTATAGTTTTTGGGGCTCTACTTATTTTACAGTTAATGAAAAAAAGTGGAGGAGTATATGGCATTTCTCATTCTATGACTTCAATTTCAGTTGATAGAAGAGTACAGGTAATAATTATTGCCTGGTTAATGGGCTCATTTTTCGAAGGAGCAGCAGGTTTTGGGACACCTGCAGCAGTGGCAGCACCACTTTTAGTTGGAATGGGTTTTCCACCATTAATCGCAGCAACTTCTGCCCTGATTGCAGATAGTACTGCTGTAACGTTTGGGGCTGTTGGAGTTCCTATCTGGGGAGGATTTGCTGCTCTAGAGAATTTAATTGAATTTCCAATCCAGTCGATGGGAAACTCAATTGGATTTACTCAGTTTTTACACAACATCGGTGCTTTTTCTGCCCTATTACATTTTTTAGTTGGTTCATTTATACCGTTAATTATTGTTTTATTAATGACCAAAATTGTAGATGGTTCATTTAAAAAAGGATTTGAAGTTTTACCTTTAGCCTTATTTGGTGGTTTTGTATTTACAGTTTTTCAGTTTTCAATAGCCTATTTTGTGGGGCCAGAACTCCCTTCTTTACTGGGATCTTTAATCGCCCTGCCCCTCTTTATTTTTGCAGTATCAAAAGGGTTTTTAGTACCGAAGGATAAATGGGATTTTCCTGCCCATGACCAGTGGGGAGAAGACTGGGAAGGTGAAATCAAAGCAGGTGAGCAGGATGTAGACGCCGCCCAAAAAGGGGTTAGCACTTTTAAAGCCTGGTTACCATATGCTTTAATTGGATTAATTCTCTTAGTTGGTAGACTGGAGTTCTTTAATTTAGCACCACTGCTAAAAAGCTGGACATTTGGCTGGACCAATATTTTTGGAACAGGTATCGGTAAAGTAATTACTCCATTTTATAATCCGGGAGTCTTTCCCTTTATCTTTGTTGCTCTCTTAATTCCGGCTTTACATGGACTGGACAGTGATAAAACAAAAGAAGCCTGGAAGGAAACATTTAAGATGATTAGGCCGGCTGCGATAGCGCTTTTCTTTGCTCTTGGTATGGTTTATATTATGATGAACTCTGGTGGAGCAACTGGGGAAAATTCGATGTTGATTGTGATGGCCGAATTTGCAGCAGCTACCATGGGTTCTGTCTGGTATCTGGTGGCCCCACTTGTTGGTATTTTAGGAGCCTTTATATCGGGAAGTAATACTACTTCGGATATTATGTTTGGTCCTTTTCAGTATGGAACAGCAGTGGCCTCAGGTACAGCAGTAACTCCAATTCTTGCTTTACAGGCACTTGGAGGAGCAGCAGGTAATATGATCTGTATTCATAATGTGGTAGCAGCAGCGACAACAGTTGGACTGGTCGGGAAAGAGGGACTTATTATCCGCAAAAACCTGCCGGTTGCACTTTTCTATGGTTTAACCGCCGGAGTACTGGCCTGGATAATTACAACTGTCTTTATGCCGGGTATATTTTAGTCTAAAATGAATTTTACACAGGGAGGTAAAGAAATTGAATATAGTTATTCCAATTAAACAGGTTCCAGAGACAAGTAATGTAAAAATGGATGAAGAGACAGGGACAATGAAACGAGAAGGGGTAGAAAGTATTATTAATCCGCTTGACCTTTATGCAATTGAAACAGGGATTCAGCTGAAAGAAGAATATGGTGGTAAAATTACGGTGATTACAATGGGGCCCCCAAGTGCTGACAAAGCTTTAAAAGAAGCAATTGCCATGGGCTGTGATGATGGTATTTTGCTTTCCGGAAGAGAGTTTGCCGGTTCCGATACCTGGGCCACCTCGTATGCCTTATCGGAAGCAATCCGCGAAATTGGTGATTTTGATTTAATTTTAGCAGGAGAAAGAGCGACAGATGGAGATACCGGCCAGGTTGGCCCGGGTATCGCATCCTGGCTTGACCTGACACTTTCCACCTATACCTCAAAGGTAGTTGATGTTAATTTAGTTGAAGAGGAAGAAGTGAATTATACTACTGTGGAACAGAATTCGATTATAGTTGAGAGAATGGTCGAAGACGGCTACGAAAAACTTGAGCTGCCGCTGCCGGCTTTACTGACAGTTGTTAAGGAAATTTCATTTCCCCGTCTGCCAACCCTGAGAGGAAAGCAGCGCTCACGCAAGGTTGAAATTCCACAGTGGAATTTAGAAAACCTTGATCTAAAAGAAGAATTTCTTGGCCTGCAGGGTTCACCGACCAGAGTGGTCAACATTGACCACCCCAAGGTGACCAGAGGTGGAACAATCATCGATGTCAGAGAAGATGGTAAGGTAGAAAAGGCAGTATCTAAGTTAATTGACTACTTAAAAGCAAAAGAATTAGTATAGGAGGGTATATAAATGGAGTACAAAGGTGTCTGGACTCTTGGAGAAGCAAGAGATGGGGAAATTAAAGAAGTATCATTTGAGTTATTAAGCAGAGGGCGCAAATTAGCAGATAAATTGGAGGAAGAACTGGTTTCAGTTATTCTGGGTGATCAGATTACAGATCAGCAGGCAGAAGAATTGATTAAAAGTGGAGCCGACAAGGTATTATTAATGAATGCTCCCGCTTTAAAAGATTTTATTGTTGAAAACTACAGTAATGTTCTGCAGGATTTAATAGCAGAATATAAGCCGGAGATCATTCTGGCAGCAGCAACTTCGATGGGGAGAACGGTGATGCCCTATGTAGCAATTAAAACCAGTGCCGGCCTGACAGCTGACTGTACTGAATTAGACATTGAAGAAGATACAGGTAATTTACTGCAGACCAGACCGGCGATCGGTGGTAATATTCTGGCCACAATTAAATCACCTAACCACAGGCCACAGATGGCGACTGTCAGACCACATTCAACCAAACCTGCCGAAAAAGATGAAAGTCGGACAGGTGAGATAGTACATCTTAAACTTGACAGCTCACTCCTGGATGGTCGAGTTAAAAAGCTGGGCTTCCGCAAAAATGAAGAGGATGCAGTTAATATTCAGGATGCAGATGTAGTTGCAGCTGGAGGTAAGGGAATGAAAAAAGGTGAAAACTTTGCTATGATTAGAGAGCTTGCCGGCTATTTTGAAGGAGCAGTTGGTGCTTCCCGGGATGCAGTTGACAGAGACTGGATCAGCTATCCCTATCAGGTAGGATTAAGTGGGAAAACAGTTACCCCTAAACTCTATTTTGCAATTGGAATTTCCGGAGCTATTCAGCATCTGGCTGGAATGAAAACTTCCGAAAATATTATTGCAATTAATGCAGATCCTGATGCAGATATCTTTAAGGTATCAGATTTTGGAATCGTGGGAGATCTTTTTGAAATTGTGCCTGAACTGAACAAGCAGCTGGCTGAGGAGGTTAAATAATGAAATATAATCCTGTAACTGAGGAAATTTTAGCAGAATTAAGAGAAATTGTTGGCGAAAAAAACGTAATGACTGATGAGGAAAAAATTGAAGCTTATTCTCATGATGAAACCCCGGCCGAACAGTATGCACACATGCCTGAGGTTGTTTTAACACCAAATACAGCTGAAGAAATTGCAGCAGTGATGAAGCTGGCTAATAGAGAACTGATTCCGGTAACTCCATCCGGTGCCCGCAGTGGACTTTCCGGGGGAGCTATTCCCGATCACGGTGGGATTGTAGTTTCAGTGGAGAATATGGATGAGGTTATAGAAATAGATTATGATAATCTGATGATGGTCTTAGAACCTGGTGTAATTACCAATAGTGTTAACGAAATGCTGGAGGAAAGTGGTCTCTTTTTTGCCGGTTATCCAATGAGTGTAGAAACCTGTTTTCTCGGTGGTAATATTGCCGAAAATGCGGGTGGAGGTAAAGCTGTTAAATATGGTGTTACCGGCCGCTATGTAATGGGACTGGAAGTTGTAACTCCAACGGGAGATATTGTTCAGCTCGGTGGTAAGCGAGTTAAAGATGTAACCGGTTATGACTTAAAACAGCTGATTGTAGGTTCCGAGGGTACATTAGGGATAGTAACTAAGGCAATCATCAAACTGCTGCCCAAACCAACTCAGAGGGTAGGACTTTTAGCACTCTTTAAGGATGAGGCAGCAGCGATTTCTACAGTACCCAAGATTATGACAGAAGGAAGAATTATCCCGACCAGTATCGAATTTATGGATAAGCTTTCGGTTAAGACTTCCTGTGAATATTTAAATGAGCATTTGCCCTATCAGGAAGCAGGTGCTATGCTTTTAATAGAGGTTGATGGAAATAAGGAAGATGTAGTTAATGCAGATAGTGAGACAATTGGTGAACTCTGCCTGGATAATGATGCAATTGAGGTTTATGTGGCAGATAACCACACCACCCGGGAGCGGATCTGGAGTGTGCGCCGGAATATTGCGGAAGCCTTTAAAGTGGTCAGTCCGCATCAGAGTCTGGAGGATATTGTGGTTCCAACAGCTAATATACCTAAATTAATGCCCTATCTTGATCAGATTTCTAAAAAATATGATATTCAGATTCCCTGCTACGGCCATGCGGGTGATGGTAACTTACATGCAACTTTAGTTAAAAATCCAGATCACTCAATGGAAGAATGGTATGAGATTGAAGAAGAGGCTCTGGTTGAACTTTATCAGGCTACTAAAGAACTCGGTGGTGCCTTAAGTGGTGAACACGGTATCGGCTCCAAGCGTAAAAAGTATATGGAAATGATGCTGGATCCGGCTGAACTTAATTTAATGCGTGGTATCAAAAAAGCTTTTGATCCAAATAATATTATGAACCCCGGTAAGATATTTGATTTAGAGTAAAAATCAAAGGGTACCGGGTACTTGGGAAATAATTCCATTTCCCAAGTACCCGGAGCCAATGAAAAAGGAAGTGAATTTTATAATGAAGCAGATTAAATTTCCTTTTGGAAGAGGGGAGTTAGAACTTGAAGTAGAAGCTGAGCGGCTGCAGGGAGTTTTAGTATCCCGGGCCCATCAGTTTAAAGCAGAAAAATCTGAGACTGAAATTGTTAAAGAAGCAGTGGAGAATCCAGTTGCCAGTAAAAGATTATCAGAGCTGACCCCTGGTAAAAATGAGATTGTAATTATCTCCAGTGACCATACCAGACCTGTGCCCAGCCATATCACAATGCCGGTCCTGATAGACAAAATAAGGAAGACAGCTCCGGAAGCAGAAATAACTATTTTGGTTGCAACTGGTTTTCATCGAGCTTCAACTGATGAGGAACTGCGGGATAAGTATGGTGATCAGATAGTTGACAGTGTAAACATTGAAATGCATGACAGCCGGGATGAATCGCAGATGGTAAATTTAGGTCAGCTGCCTTCAGGAGGAGATATGCTTTTAAATAAAACAGCAGTAGAAGCTGATTTATTAGTTGCTGAAGGTTTTATTGAGCCGCACTTTTTTGCCGGATTTTCCGGTGGTCGTAAAAGTGTGCTGCCTGGTGTAGCAAGTAAGACTACAGTTCTGGCCAACCACTGTGCAGAATTTATTGATAGTGCCAATGCCAGAACAGGTAATCTGGAAGGCAACCCAATGCATCAGGATATGCTGTATGCGGCAAAAGCAGCAGGACTGGCCTTTATTTTAAATGTTGTCATTGATGCAGATAAGAAAGTAATCAATGCCTTTGCCGGAGATAGAGAAAAAGCACATCTTAAGGGAACAGAATTTGTTGATTCTCTGGCCGGGGTTGATGCAGAACCTGCAGATATTGTAATTACCAGTAATGGTGGTTATCCTCTTGATCAAAATATTTACCAGTCGGTTAAGGGAATGACTGCAGCTGAGGCTACCTGCAAAGAAGGTGGAGTAATCATAATCGCTGCTGAATGTTCTGACGGTCATGGAGGCGAAGAATTTTACCGAACTTTTAAAGACATCGCAAGTGTCCAGCAGATTATGGATCAGATTCTGGCCCGGGGAAGAAAAGAAACAGTTCCCGATCAGTGGGAAACCCAGATTCTAGCAAGAATTATGCTCAAATTCAAAGTGATTATGGTCACTGACCCTGCCCAAAGAAATATTGTAGAAGAGATGGGGATGAACTGGGCTGCAGATCTTGATCAAGCAGTTGAGAAGGCAGAAAGCTTACTTGAAAGTAAAAAGCCTTCAATTACAGCAATTCCTGATGGGGTTTCAGTAATAGTGAGACAGTAAATTAAAATATATTACTAAAAAGATCTATATCTGTTATCTGTACCGGGTACTTGGAAAAAATTTCCAAGTACCCGGTACCTTTTTCGGCGGTACCTTTTTCGGTGTTAAAAAATTACTTTTCATAAACTTCAATATCTGATATGATTAAACTGAAAAGAATTAACATTTTTTTAACATTCAGGAGGAGTTTAATTGCTAAAATTTAAAAAGGAGAAGCATCTGAGAATATTTTCTTTGATACTTTTCCTGGCTTTTATTATTAAATATAATTATTTGATGCTGCAGGTTTTTTATGCGCCTTCTCTGACAGCATTAATTATTCGAAATTTGTTTTTTGTTATTTTTTATTTAAAACTTATAGAACCTCTGCTTATTTCTAAAAAGATAAGGCAGAGGTTGTTTTTAATCTTGATGATATTTACAATTTTCTTTCTGTCAAACTACTGGTATAATAGCTATTTTGGTAATTTCTTAAGCATTATTGATATTTTATCAGGGGAAGGAACAGGCAGCTTATCAATGTTTGAAGTCTTATTTACTCATATCTTTAAATTCTGGGATGTGATTTTTATCTTTGATCTGATGCTGCTTGGAATATTGGGATTTAATTCTCTGCCGGATTTAGAATTATATTATGAGTGGAGTCCCGGCAAGTCAGTTTTAAAAGCACTGCCCCTTAAAAATTCGGCTCTTTTAATTTTGATTTTGTTATTAGTCCAGGTAGCTGCCGGGAGTTATATAATGGGAGAAGAAAGTCCTGCTAAACTTTATAAGTCTGGCAGTCCTTATCTTGTTTCTGTTTATGGAATTTTGCCCCTGTATTCAATAGAAGCTTATAGTTATTTTGCTCGGGAAGAGGAAAAACCCAGACCAGAGTTACAAGATATTCCTTATTATAAAAAGCAAAAACAGCTCAGTTCTATTCAGACATTACCAGAAGATACAAATGTAATATTAATCCAGGTAGAATCGCTTGATGCAAAAATAATAGATTACAAACAGCAGGGAAAAGAAGTGACTCCTTTTTTAAATAACTTAAAGGACCGGAGTCTTTATTTTGAAAATTTTTATGCCCAGAAGGTTAATGGAAGTTTTGATGCTGATTTATCAACTTTAACCTCACTATATCCTGTTAATCGAAGTTATGTTTTTCGAGAGATTGATTTAAGCAGTTTTCAATCTCTGCCGTTATTATTAAAAGAAAGGGGATATCAGGCTCTGGCTTTTCATAATAATGATCGTAATTTTTTCAACCGGGCAGAAGCTTATCCTGATTTAGGGTTTGATCGCTTTTACAGTCAGCGCTATTTTCAGGAGAAAATATACCCCGTGCCTCAGGAAAGAGGACTGGGGGTAAATGATTATGATTTCTTTAACTCTGCTGCCGAAATTATTAAGAAAGCTGCTCAAAAGGAGAAAC
The DNA here is from genome assembly GCF_004362045.1 of Halanaerobium saccharolyticum. Classification (GTDB taxonomy): domain Bacteria; phylum Bacillota; class Halanaerobiia; order Halanaerobiales; family Halanaerobiaceae; genus Halanaerobium; species Halanaerobium saccharolyticum_C. The sequence goes on from NZ_SNWX01000018.1 coordinate 15,235, forward strand.
CATTTTTTGCTTATCTTATTTCTTTAACCAGTCATACTCCTTTTGATTTTTACCCCAGGGCAGCTGCAGAAAATTTTGCAGGAGTTAATAATAACCTGGTTCAAAATTACTTTAAATCCATTAATTTTACAGACCAGGCTTTAGAAAATTTTATTTCTAAACTGGAAGCAGCAGGGATTATGGAGAATACACTTTTAGTACTTTATGCTGATCACGAATCAGAAATAAAAGCGATGGAATATGAATCCGGTCGAGATTTTACCCTCTGGCGCAATATTAAGGTACCCTATCATATTCCTTTACTGATTAGTCACCCGGAGATTGAGAATAAAATTATTTCCCGTGAGGGTACAACAACAGATATAGCTCCTACTATCCTTGATTTATTGGGCTTTAGGGAATTACCCCAGCAGTTTGTGGGCAGTTCACTCTTTTTAGATAAAGAAGAACCTATCCTATTTTTACATGAAACACCGCATATTCTAAAAGAGGGGCAGCTTTTTCTTAAAGAACTTGATAATTTGATTAAAGTTGGTCACCTAAAAGATCAGGAGAAGAAGGTAACAATTTCTCAGGAAAAATTAGAAGAACTAGAAGAAATAATAAATTATATGCGTAAAATATTTATGATAAATCAGGGAGAAATATTCAGGGAGGTGGAATAATTAAATATTTTGTAATTATTTCAGTTGTAGTATTAATATTGTTTGTTATTTATTTTGAATTTTATTATTTAATTCGACCTTCCAGACTGGGGAAGAAAATTATTGAAAAATATAACTTTGATTATCCTGTTTTAATAGCACACAGGGGAGCCTCCTATACTGCTCCTGAGTCAACACTTCCTGCAATTAAAACTGCACTCGAAAGTGGAATTGATTATATTGAACTTGATCTACAGCGAACTAAAGATGGGGAACTGGTTATTTTTCATGATACTAATCTCCTGCGGTTAACAAATGCCAAAACTGTGTTTCCTGAAAGAGATAATTATGAGCTTCAAAATTTCACTTTAGAGGAACTTAGGAGTTTAAATTATGGTGCCTGGTTTAATGTCAGCCATCCTCAGCGAGCCAGTGATTCCTACAGTCAGCTGACAATACTTACTTTAAAAGAAGTACTGGACTTTGTGGATCCTGCAAATACGGGAATCGGGCTTGCTCTTGAGCTGAAGAGTCCCTATTTATATGAGGGAATTGAAAAACAAATTGTTGCCGTACTGGAGGCAAAAGAGATTTATGAAGCAGAAAAGGGGCCTCCCCGGATCCTTTTCCTTTCATTTTCTCCGGCAGCTCTACAGAGACTGTCAGAATTAAGACCGGAGTCTCCCCGGATTTTGTTAACTAAAAGAAATTTTGTTTCTCCCAGACGCTGGCAGGGCTGGCTTGATATAACTGAGGAGGTTGCTGATGGGATTGGACCCAAGGGGCATGTCAGTTTCCCCTGGTATATCGGAGCTGCTCACAAAAGAGGTCTGTTTGTATTTCCCTATGTAATTAACCGCTCCTGGCAGCTTAAAATATTTTCCTGGTTTAGTGCAGATGGTTATATTACTGACCGACCGAAGCTGCTGGCCAATTTTTATGACAGAGTTCAGGAATTTGGAGAAAGTGTAGGCGAATTAGGAGAGGAAATCATGGAAGATGATCAGGATTCAAGCTTAGAAAATGGAGAATCCGGGGAAAGTGATGAAAATCAAAAAAATAATTCCAACTAATTTCTATTATTAATGGAATTATGTAAAAAGTTTATGATATAATTTAAATAAGTAACTATTTCTAAGCTGAAAACATTTTCAGGGGAAAATTTTAAAACTTATTTTCAATTTCAAGAAACACTTTATTTAATTAAGAATCACATTAACGGGAGGTTATTTATTATGGAAAATTTTACTTTTCAAAACATTACTAAAATTATCTTTGGTAAAGATACAGAAAAAGAAATTGGGGAACATACGGCCGAACATGGATATAAGGTGCTGCTTCATTACGGTGGAGGTAGTATAAAAAAATATGGGACCTATGACAAAGTGGTTAAATCTCTGGAAAAAGCCGGTGTTGATTATGTTGAACTGGGTGGAGTGGAACCTAATCCCAAACTGTCACTGGTAAAAGAAGGAATAGAACTGGCCAGAGAGGAAAAGGTAGATTTTATCTTGGCTGTTGGTGGAGGAAGTGTTATTGACTCGGCGAAGGCAATTTCTGTTGGCTATTTTTATGATGGTGATGTCTGGGATTTCTTTACTGGAGAAGCAGAAATTAATGAGGCACTGCCGATTGGAGTTGTTTTAACTATTCCTGCTGCCGGAAGTGAATCCAGTGGATCTGCGGTAGTTACTAAAATGGATGGGATGTATAAAAGAGATATTGGATCTGATTTAATTAGACCTCAGTTTGCAATTTTGAATCCCGAGCTTACCTTTACTCTGCCGAATTATCAGACAGCCTGTGGGGCAGCTGATATTATGGCTCACATTATGGAGAGATATTTTACCAATACCGAAAATGTAGAATTAACAGATAGATTATCCGAGTCAGCTTTAAAAACAATTATTAAGAATGTGCCGGAAGTACTTGAAAATAATGAAGATTATGCGGCCAGAGCTGAGATCATGTGGACCGGAACAATTGCCCATAATAACTTACTGGGTACAGGTAGAGAAGAAGACTGGTCCTCACATGGAATTGAGCACGAATTAAGTGGAATTTACGATGTTGCCCATGGTGCTGGCCTGGCAGTTGTTTTCCCGGCCTGGATGAACTATGTCTATCAGCATGACTTAGAGCGTTTTGCCCAGTTTGCTGTGCGGGTCTGGGATGTGGATCCTGATTTTAAAGATTTAGAATGGACTGCCCGTCAGGGAATTAAAAGGACAAAAGAATTCTTTAGTTCTATTGGTCTGCCTGTGACTTTAGAAGGGCTTGAGATTCCTGCTGACCGGCTGGAAGAAATGGCTGAAAAAGCGACGGAGAATGGTCCAATTGGAAATTTTGTTAAATTAGGTAAAGAAGATGTCTTAAATATTTATCAGAGTGCATTAAAATAATGGCTGGAGGTGCCTAAATGCTGCAGAAATTTTCTGCCTTTATCTTTTTGTTAATTGTCTGGTTTATCTTTGCAGGAAAAATAACAGCAGATATTTTAATAGTAGGCAGTGCAGCTTCACTTCTGATAACATTTTTCTTTAGTGATATGCTTTTCAGGGAAGTTCACCGCAAACTTCCCTGGTATCACTATCTGCGTAAGCTGGCACTTTTGTTATTATTTATTCCTGTATTTTTTTATGAAGCAATAACCGCGGCTCTCAAAGTTTCTAAACATGTTTTTGAAAAAAATCCTTCCTTTAATCCTGGAATCGTAAAAGTAAAGACTGAACTGACAGATATTACCGGTTTGAGTCTGCTGGCCAACCTGATTACACTGACCCCGGGAACATTAACTCTCGATTATGATAGAAGCGAAAGTGCCTACTATATTCACTGGATTGATGTAGAAACAGTGGAAGAGGCCGAACTGAAAAAGAAAATAATTGCTCGTTTTGAACGCTGGGTAGGGGTGATTTTTAGATGATTATCGGCTTTGCAATTTTTTTTAGTATACTTTCAATTATTGTTTCATACAGAGTTGTGGTGGGACCAACTATTACAGATCGCTTGATCGGAGCTGATACAATTGGTATTTTTATGTCCCTGGTGATGCTGATGATCGCTCTGGAATATGATATTGCACTTTTAATAGATATTGTACTTGCCTATGCTGTTTTGCTTTTTATTGATATGTTGATTTATGCTAAATACTTTGAGCACGGGGAGCTGTATAGATAATGACAATTAGATTAATAGCTGCCTATCTTTTAATGGGAACCGGAGCTGCTTTTGCAGTAGTTACCGTATTAGGTCTGCTGAGGTTTCCTGATGTTTATACCCGGATGCATGCTGCGGCTGTGGTGCTGACAATGTCTGCGGTGCTGGTAACTATGGGAACTGCAATTTATGTCTGGGATTTCTTTTTAAGTGCCAAGATCATTTTGATTGGAATCTTTTTTCTCTTTTCTAATCCGATGGCAACTCATGCTATTGCCAGAGCTTCTTACAAAAGAGAAATTGCTCTACCGAGGGAATATGAGATTGATGCTTATTCTGATTATTTAGGGAGAGATGTTTAATGGAAGTGCTGGAGATAATTTTAGTTATTTTTTTAGTTTTTTCAGCTTTGATGGCAGTGCGTTTTGATGAAGAGTTGATTTCTATAATTTTTTTATCTATTTTTTCTTTGATTTTAACAGCTCTATATTTACTGCATAAAGCTGCCGATGTAGCTCTGGCGGAAGCAGTTATTGGGGCTGGCTTAAATACAGCAATTTTTATGAGTGCAATCAGTCAGATAAGACATGGAGATTCCGACTGAAACTCAGCCGGAGGTGGAAAGTTTGAATAAGTTAATGAAAAAAACTTTAGTCTCAGTTGTACTGGCCGGAGTTGCGTTGGCCCTTTATCGAAGTTTTGCTCTGATGCCGGGATATCAGGGTTTAAATCTGGGCCTTTCTAATTATATAATTGAATCCGGACTTAAGGATACAGGTTCTCTTAACTTAATTACCGCGGTTCTGTATGATTATCGGGCTTTTGATTCACTGGGAGAGAGCACAGTTATTTTTGGAGCGGTCAGTGGGATTGTCCTTATTTTGTCCCGGAAAATGCTGCCTGTTTCTTCTAAAGGTCTGTCTTTTATTGTCAAAAGAACCCTGGGGATTATGACTCCTTTTATTGCCCTCTTCGGACTATATATAATGTCTCACGGTCACCTGACACCTGGGGGAGGTTTTCAGGGAGGAGTAATTCTGGCTGCTATTTCTATTATTTTTAGTATTGTTTATGGTAGTGCTTTTGATTACCGCCGCTACAGTCCCCAGACCAAGACTGCTCTGGAGACAGGGGGAGCTCTGACCTTTTTAGGTCTGGGTCTGGCCGGGATTTTGATGGAAGGTGCTTTTTTACAAAATTTGGGCTTTTTAACTGCAGAAACCGGGACTCTGATTTCTGCCGGTAGTATTCCCTATATTAATATTGGAGTAGGCTTTAAAGTTGGTGCGGGACTGGCTATTATTTTCTACAGTATGATCCAGAAAACTTTTGAGGAGGATTTTTAATGTTCAATAATTTAATTTTTATCATCCTCTTTATGCTGGGCTTTTACGCTCTGGTTATGAAAACAAATCTAATTAAAAATGTAATTGGTCTCAATATAATGGAGGCAGCCGTTTTTTTCTGGGTTATTTCTTTTTCGGATGTTGGAGGAGAAGTTTCTATCCACAAACTGGGAGAAGAAGTAACAAAGTTTAATGATCCAGTACCTCAGGCATTGACCTTAACCGGGATTGTAATTGGGGCCAGTACAGCTGCTCTGCTTTTAACCTTGATTATAGAATTAAATAAATTTAGTGGTACTATTGATAGAGAAAAAATAGAGGGGCTGAATGACTGATGAGCTGGATGAATATAGAACTTGTTTTATTGATTGTTCTGCCTGCAGTGATTGCGGTGATTATGGCCTTTAGCTCTTCTTTTAAGCAGCGGACTCGAAATATTCTGGCAGTTACGGGGGCCGGAATAGAGCTCTGTTTAGTTTTTTCTTTGTTTTTGCTTAATTTTGAAGCAGTCAAAAGTTCTGAGTTTTTTCTTCAGTTTACCACTGGTTATAGTAATACACCTTTTGTAATTAATTTTGCCATGGATAATCTGAGCCTTTTATTTTCTTTAATTGTGACAGCGGCTGTATTTTTAATAGTTATTTTTTCAACTCAGTATATTAGAGATAAGGAAAGTAGATATTTTGCCCTCTTTTTTCTTGTTTTAGCCTCGATTCAGGGCAGTATTTTAACTGCTGATCTTTTTACATTGTATTTATTTATTGAGGCTATTACGGTTTTTACAACTCCGTTAATATCATTTAAAAAAACAGAGAAGACAACCAGAGCTGCCCTGCAGTATTTCTTTTATGGAATCACAGGTGGTGTATTTTTCTTTATTTCGATTATCCTTATTTATTTCAATCTGGGAACCCTTAAGATGGCCGCAGTAGCTGATTCTTTTGCTCTGATTTCTACCCCAATGCAGTTAACAATTATTATTTTCTTTTTACTGGCTTTATTGATTAAGCTGGGAATTTTCCCCATCCATTTCTGGCTGCCCCGGGCACACAGTGCCTGTCCGGCACCGATCAGTGCTCTGCTTTCGGGAGTACTCTTAAAGGTTTATCTTTACATATTTATGCGTTTATTCTGGACGATGATCGCCTTTGATTTTTTAGTAGAATTGCATTTGAGTGCTTTTGTGCTGGATCTGGCATTAGTCTCCAGTTTGATTGGTCATGTTTTTGCCCTGCAGGCAGATGAATTAAAGAAAATGCTTGCCTATTCCAGTATCGGTCATATTGGTATGATTTTAGCAGTGTTAATGCTGAATACAGAAGCAGCTTTTTATGGAGGACTGCTGCACATTATTGCGCACATGATGATGAAGTCTGGACTTTTTTTAAGCAGTGGTTATCTGCTCAGAACAACACTTTCTCATCATATAGATGATCTAAAGGGAATTGGTCATAAAAACAGGCTGGTCTTTATTGCTTTTATAATTATCTGTCTGGGAACAATTGGAATGCCGCCTCTGATTGGTTTTGTTAGTAAGTGGTTTGTACTGCTTGCTTTTTTAGAAGCCCGTCATTATTTTGGTGCCTTTGTAGTTGGAGCCGGCAGTATAATTGCTCTTATTTATTATCTGCGTTATATTTCTCAGGCCTATGAGACCGTAAAAACTGAAAACAAAACTCTGCGGGAAGAACTTGTTTCTTTAAAAGTCTTTTTTAAATCTACAAATATCATGAAAAATGTTATTTATCTTTTTACCCTGCTGATTATTATCTTTGGTCTGAGCTATCAATTTTTTGAAATGCCGATTAATACTGCAATTTTTGAACTATTAAATCCGCAGAAGTATATAGAGCTTGTTCTGGGAGGTTGATTAATGGATATTAAAATTTTATTTTTGATTTTAGTTCCTCTGGCTACAGCCTTTTTGATTCCTTTTATTGATTTAATTAATGCTAAATTAAGGCGCTTTTTTGTACTGCTTGGAATTTTACTGGAATCATATTTAATTATAAGTATTATCATAAATAATTTTCAGAGCCTTAAAAAGGGAGATTTTTTCCTGCAGTATTATCTCGGGGGCTGGCAGCCGCCAATTGGCATTTCTCTGGCAATGGATGGTCTCAGTCTATTATTTGCTGTAATTACGGCTTTGAGTCTTTTTCTGATAGTTATTTATTCTATTGGTTATATTGGACATCATGAGGGGAAATATTATGTGCTTTACTTTTTAATAACAGCTGCTTCGATGGGGGTTGTTTTAACTGCAGATATTTTCAATATTTATGTTTTTATCGAAATGCTGACTATAACCTCCGGGGCTCTGATTGGTTTTAAAAGAAGTCAGGAAGCAAGTGCGGCCGCAATTAAATATTTGATTTATAATGTCCTGGCAGGTTTACTTTTTTTTCTGGGAGTACTTCTGATTTATTTCAATCTGGGAACTTTAAATATGGCAGATATTTCCCGGAATTTTGCTTCCCTGAAAAGTGGGATTCAACTTTTTATTTCAGCTATTTTTCTGACAGCAATTTTAATCAAAATGGGTATTTTCCCTTTTCTGTTCTGGCTGCCTAAAAGTTATGATACCGCACCATCACCGGTTACCGCTGTTTTATCAGGAGTGTTATCAAAGGTTTATCTCTATATTTTTATCAGGATCTTCTGGACTGTAATTGGTTTTGAGACACTGGTATCTTTAAATTTAGATATACTGCTTCTTAATCTGGCCCTGGTTTCCTCCTTTCTGGGCCATCTATTTGCTCTGCAGTCTAATAATATTAAACGATTATTAGGTTATTCGAGTATTGGACATATCGGAATGATTCTGGCTGTAATTATGCTGAATACTGATGCCGGTTTTTATGGAGGCCTGCTGCACATTATCAGCCACATGTTTATGAAGGCTGGACTTTTTGTAGCCTGTGGTTATCTGCTGCAGTATACCCGTTCACATGCTTATCGTGACTTTAAAGGAGTGGGAATTAGAAACAGGTCAGTATTTATTGCTTTTATCTTACTTTTATTAAGTATGATTGGAATGCCGCCTCTGCTCGGTTTTGCCAGTAAATGGTATGTATTAATGGCTTTTTTAGAGTCAGGCAGCTATTTTGGAGCATTTATAGTTATTTTTGGCAGTCTGACAGCGGTTATTTATTATTTGCGCTACATAGCCAAGGGCTTTGAAGAGGTTAAATTAACTGAAGCTGATTTAAAAGAGGAGATTTTCAGCAGACCACTTTTATCAGTTTTATACAGAGAGAAAATAGTAAGTTTTATTACGTATGCCTATACAGCAATTATTGTAGGTTTTGGTCTTGGCTTTAGATTTTTTGATCTACCACTTAGAATGTCAATCAAAAGCGTCATGGATGTAGAAAAATACATAGAATTAGTGCTGGGAGGTTAAACTATGGCTGTTATCTGGCAGCAGTTTTTGGCAAGTTTTCAATTTGATAGTTTTTTTCCGCTGCTGGCTGCAGTAGGAGTAATCTTGACCCTGATGACAGCTCTGGCGGCCTGGAATTATATTAGAGAAAATAAGTTCTGGTATTATGCCCTGACTGTAGTTTATCTCTTAAGTACACTGGTTGTAGTTTTAACTAGGGACTGGTTTTTCTTCCTTTTTGCCTGGGAGATGGTAACTCTGGCCACCACCTTTATGCTGGCCTGGAGTGACTGGAAGCTGGTTCGCCAGTATTTTGTAATTCAGTTCAGCGGCAGCAGTATTTTGCTTTTTGGTGCCCTGGCGGCCAATGCCTTTGGTTATACAGAGATTGGAGTAATTGATTCTGTTCCACTGCAGTTTTTATTAATTATGGGTATCGGAATGAAAAGTGGTCTCTTTTTATTTCATTTCTGGCTGCCTCCGATTCACTCAGAGGCTCCGGCCCCGGTTAGTGCAATTTTATCCGGCTGGGTTGTTAAACTGGGATACATATTTTTGCTGAAAATTATTCCGATGGAAACTGGAAATACCTTTCTCTTCCTGCTGGGTCTGGCAATGATAGTTTATGCCGGCTGGCAGGCTCTGCGTTCTGCTGATTTAAAAATTATGCTGGCTTATTCCACAGTCAGTCAGCTGGGTTTTATTGCTCTGGCAATTGGTACCGGTGGTCAATATGCTTTTTATGGAGCGGTACTGCATATAATTGCCCATGGATTTGCCAAAACTACGCTTTTTATCAGCAGTGGTATCTGGCAGAAGGAATATGGCACCAGGATTATTTATGATTTTAAGGATGCTGTCAGCCGCCGACCACTCACCTCAGCGGCTACAATTTTGAGCTTTGCTTCTCTGGCAGCTGTAGTTTTTACAGCCGGGTATAATAGTAAATATTTAATTAAATCTGCTCAAACTCCTGGTTTGCTGACAGCGGCAGTTTTCTTTCTGCTGGGACTTTTAAGTTTTCTCTATGCAGGCAGAGTTCTCTACTGGATTTTTATTAAGGACCAGGACTACAGCACTTTTTTTGCTGATTTAAAACAGGGTTTTAATCACTATCAAATTTATACTCAGGATGTTCTGGCGCTCCTGATAGGAATGCTGGGGATTATTATTGTTGGTTTCTGGCCGGAGATGCCGGGAGAAGTTTTATCCAGTCTGGTGGAAAAGGATTTTCACCTTTTAACTGGGCTGCGGGATACTCTGATTTATCTGGGGATTTCAGCTTATTTATTTTACAATCACAGCGGCTTTAAGGTTGAAGCGAGAGGAGATCTTTCGCTGGAAAATTACCTGCAGCTATTTTTAAACTTTTTATATGGCTTAAGCCGCAAAAGTGTTAAATTTGATACTGAGAAAATATTTGAAACATTTTTTTATAATGCAATTTTTAATGCTTCTAAAAGGGTGCATGATTTTGTTTATCAGGACTTTACAATACAGTTGTTATGGATTCCAATTTTTATGACTCTGCTCTTACTCTGGCAGCAGATCTACAGTTATTTTTAATTTTAAAAATCACTTTATTTATGAACTTACCGGGTTAAAAGCAAATATTTAATGATCCACTAAATTTAAACTTAAACACAGTTAATTGTTATTGGTTTAATTTAGGGTTTTTTGTCGAAAAAACAGGTATTATAACAGTTATGTAAAATATTAAATAGTAGAACTAAATAAGGAGTGGTATAAATGGATCCAGTGTTAGAAGGAATATTAGAAGCTATAGATGATGAGATTGCAGCTCAAAAAAAATATCAGAATTTAAAAGAGCAGACCGCTGATGAAAAGGCAAAAGCTCTTTTTGAACAGCTGATTAAAGATGAAATAGGACATGAGAAACTCCTGCGTTCACGGTATGAAGCTTTAAAAGATCATTTAAAGGATAATTAAATTATTTATTGGGGGCTAGTATTTTGAGACAGACTAAATATGAATTAAAAATATGGGGGATAAAAAAATGGAAAGTAAAATAACTGTGATTGACAGCAATGAGGTTGTAATTAGTCCTGAAGGGGAGATAGATTTTTCGAACTCTCAGCAATTAAAAGAGGAACTGCTGCAGGTATTTGAACAGGATTATAAGCAGGTTATATTAGATTTTTCTGAGGTTGAGAGTATTGATAGTTCAGGCCTGGGTAAACTACTGCTCTTTCAGAAAAAGTTAAAAGAAAAAGATGGAACTTTAATTATTAGAAATGTAAAAAGTGATTATATAAAAAATATGTTTGAGATGATTCATTTAAATAAGGTGATAGAAATTGAGTCTTAATTTAGTCAATTTCGGCTAAAGATTGATTTTTGGAGCTTAAAATTATATACTTAAGGTTATTAGAACCTAATTTTTAAAATATAATGATTCCAGAAGGATGAACCTTATGAATTTATCATTAATGCTGCTGCTTCTATTTTTAATGACAGCTTTAATTATAGTACTGGCAGTTAAAATTATGATTTCTAAAAAAGACTTTCGAAAACTGGAGTCCCGGGGAGAAATTAAGAACTTAAAGTTAAAAGAACAGCAAAATAAAATAAATGAACTGGAAGCTGATATTAAATCAAAACTAAAAAAGGCCAGAAACATTCATCGGCGAATGCTGCCTGATAAACTGGCTGAACCAGATGATTATTTTATCAGTGATTACTATCAACCGGCTGAATATATTGGTGGAGATTATTATAATTTTTTCAAAATAGATCATGGAGCTCTGGATTCTTTTTTTGATCAATATTTACTTTATTTTTTCGATGTTTCCGGTCATGGAATTGACAGTACACTTTTATCAATTTTTGTCAATGACAGTATTGAAAATTATTTTAAACTGCGGCACAGTCCGGGGGAGAAAATATCAACCAGCAAATTGATGAATTATATTGATCAGCGTTATCAAAATGAAGGTTTTCCGGATGATTATCTGGTCTGTTTATTTATTGCTGTTCTTGATACTAAAAAAAGCACCTTAAATTACAGCAGTGGTGGTTTTCAATATCCAATCTATAAACTGGATCAGGAGGATCGGATTGAGGAAATAAATATTGGGGGCCTTCCTATTTCTGCAGCCCTGGGTGCTCTCAAAGATAGCCGCCGGGAACAGACTGTTAATTTTGAAAAAAATAATACCTTAATTCTTTCTACAGATGGTCTGCTGGAACAGAGTAATGGTGATCAGCAGTATTTTCAGCAGCTGCAGGGGCTCTTAAAAAAGTATAAATTTTTGCCAGCACCATTTTTAAAAGATTTAATCCGCAGTGATTTTTATAAGTTTACAAATGATAATCCCGGAAAAGATGATCTTACATTTTTGTTAATGGAAAGGCCTGCCGGAGAGATTATTAATTGTATTCTGGACCAGGAAAATATTAATTTAGAGGCAGCTGAAATTAAAGAGTTTTTAAATCAGAATTTGTGGTCTGATCACTTACATTTTCAGACATTAAAAGAGATTATAACTAATCTATTGGAAAATTCAGAGCTTGAACTCAAGATTAAAGCTCTCAATAATCAGCAGCTTTTAATGTTCAGTCTGGAACACTTAAATGATAAAAACGGCTGGGACTCAATTTTGAATTCTTATCCGGATTTAATTTCAATTGCGGAAAAAGATCTAAATAGATCTCAAAATGGGGAAGCGGAGATTTTATTTAATGATCAGGAAATTTATTTTAGCCATACTGCTTCCAATAGCAGGATGTATTTAATGTTAGTTAAAGAGGAAACTTAAATTAATAATTTAAGGTTAAGTTTTTAATACTTAAAGCAGTCAATTTGCCTGGACTAATAAAAACAAAATATAAATTGGGGTGTTTAAATTGTTAAAAGACTCATTAAAAATGCTGGTAGAAAACAATAAAGCTGTTTTGAAGTTTGAGGGAGAAGTTATTTTTGATAATTCAAATCAGTTAAAAGAAGAAGCAAAACAGATGCTTTCTAAAAATGAAAAAGTCAACAGTCTGGTTATTGATCTTGGCAGTGTTCCTTATCTCGATAGTTCTGGAGTGGGAGTTATTTTATCTCTGTTTAAGTTTATGCGTAACAGAAATGGAGCCCTGGCTGTAGCAGAAGCAAATGAAAAAATAAAGAGAGTTTTTGATGTCACTAAATTGAGAGAAATTATTCCGGTTTATGCTGGAGTCGAAGAGGCGATGCAGGAAGATCAGGTTTAATTTATAAACTATCAGGGCTGAGGTGCATTAAATGCAGAGTTCAATAGTGGAAAAAAGTTTTGAAATGGGCTGTAGAGCGGAGGAAATCTCTTCGATTTTAGAAAAAATATTTTCCGTGCTCAATAATTCAGCTGTTGCGGCTGAGGAAATAGAGTTTAGTCTGGAAATTGCTGCTCGCGAAATGCTGGCAAATGCAATTGAACATGGATGTACTCTGGCCGCTGATGATAGCAGGGATCTAGAAGTTTTAAAGATTAAGCTTGAGCTTAAGGTGAGTAGAGAAAAAGTGGTGCTCAAGGTAAAAGATCCGGGGCCTGGATTTGACTGGAAAAATTGTGATTTAGAAACGATGCCCAAATTTGAAGAAAAGGGTAGAGGTCTAAAAATGATTAATCAGGTTTCAGATCAAATAAAGTTTAATTCTGCTGGAAATAAAATAACAGCAGTTTTTAAATTATAGTGGAAAAAAATTTATAAAACAATTAAATTTGACGCAACTGGATTATCAAACGGGGGGAAAATATTGTTTAAAAAAATTAAGGGATCTATGTTTGCAAAATTTGTTCTGTCTTTTTTAGTCATTATTATTTTATTTGCTGCAGCAAGCTATGTTGAATATTATTATTCACATCAGGTAATTGAGATGGAAGAAGAGATAATGGAGATGCAGGATTTTCAATTGGAACTTGCTCAGCTGGAGATTGATCATCATCTCTGGATGATCAGTCTTTATGAGATGATGGTTGGGGGTTCAGTACCTGAGCTGGGTGATCATACCGAATGTAATTTAGGCCAGTGGTATTATAATATTACTCCACCAGAATATTTAGAAGAACCCTATCAGGCACTGGAGGAACCCCATACTGAGCTGCATAAATATGGTCAGGAAGTTGTAGCACTTTTTACCAGTGGTCAGCAGGAAGAAGCGAGGCGGGTCTTTAAGGAAGAGATTAAACCAAATTTAAATCTGGTGCGAGAAAATCTGGGAGAAATGATCCATTTAGCAGAAACTGAAATTGAGGAGCTGAAAGCTGCAAAAGAAGAAATGATGGAATTATCAGATACCATTTTCTATTCAGCGAGCATAATCACCCTCTTATTATCAGCCTTAATTGCCTGGATCTTGACCAGGACTACAGTTGGTCCAATTAATAAGCTGGTTGAGCAGGCTGATAAAGTAGCAGCAGGTGACTTAAGGAATAAAGTGCAGTCAAAGAAAACCGATGAGTTGGGAACACTGGTAAATGCTTTTAATAAGATGATTGATACCTTACGTAATCTGGTTAATAATATTGATGATAATGCAGATGCTGTTGTAACAGCAGTTAAAGATTTAAATGTGGTCTCAGAAGATACAGGTCGCGGTTCTGAAGAGATTGCCCGCAGTATTACTGAAGTTGCAGAGAGCAGCTCAGAGATTGGAAATGAAATAGCTGAGGTTAAGAATGTAGCCAATCAGCTTAATCAGGAAGGTAAAACTTTAAAAGCCAACACCGAAGAAAGTTTAAAGATGGCAGATGAGTCTGCAGAATCTGCAGAAATGGGTCAAAAAGCTATCCGCCAGGCAATCAGTCAGCTGGATGTGGTCAGTGAGACTGTAAACTTTGCGACTGAGGCTATTGAAAAACTGGGTAAGCGTTCTCAGGAAATTGGTCAAATGGTAGCAATGATAGAAGGTATTTCTTCTCAGACCAATCTGCTGGCTTTAAATGCAGCAATTGAGGCAGCCCGGGCTGGAGAAAAAGGAAGAGGATTTTCTGTGGTAGCCGAAGAAGTTAGAGAGCTGGCCGAAGAATCTTCTGAGGTAACAACTCAGATTAGTTCTTTAATTGAGGATATCCAGTCAGAAACTACAGCAACTGTTAATTCGATGGATACCAATATTGAAGAGGTTAATAAGCAGATCCGGATTATTACCGAAGCTGGTGATTCCCTGGATCAAATGGTTACTGCTTCCGAAAAAACAAATAAAAAAGTAAAAGAAATGCATCAATTTGCAGACCATCTTGACGATATTATTGATACAATCAATAATGCTGTGGATTCTGTAGGGAGTGCAATAGAAAATAATTCTGCCAGTGCAGAGGAAGTTTCTGCTCTAGCGGAAGAACAGAGTGCTACAGTAGAAGAAATATCAGCTTCTGCAGATGAACTGGAAAACATGGCCAAACATTTACAGTCACTTATCAAAAATTTTGAAGTTAAATAAGAGGTGAAGTAAGTTGAAGCAACCTGATCTCAGTCAGAAAATAAAAGAAAAAGCAGCAGCAGTTGAGGAATTTGTTATTAAAATCAGACATCAGATTCATCAAAATCCGGAGCTGTCTTTTTCCGAAAATAAAACGGCAGCTCTGGCAGCTGCAGAAATGAAAAAATTAGGATTTGAAGTAAGAGAAAATATCTTTGGGACTGGAGTCACCGCTACTTTTAAAAACAGCAGTGATTCTGCAGCAAAAACTCTTTTAATCAGGGCTGATATGGATGCCCTGCCGGTAGAAGAAAAAAATGAGCTTAAGTTTAAATCAAAAAAGGAAGGAATTATGCATGCCTGCGGCCATGATGGACATACTGCGATTTTAATTGGAACTGCAGTTGTACTCAAAGAAATTGCTGCCGATTTTAATGGTAATCTAAAATTTCTTTTTCAACCGGGGGAGGAGACTTCAGGTGGGGCTGAAGGAATGATCAAAGAGGGAGTACTCAAAAATCCAGATGTGGATGCAGCAGTCGGTCTGCATCTCTGGGGAAGCAGTCCTGAGGGAGTTGTAGAGTATAAAAGTGGTCCCTTTATGGCCTCACCTGACCGTTTTGATTTAAAAATAATTGGGAGAGGTGGTCATGCAGCTCGACCGCAGAATACTATTGATCCAATTCCAATCGGCGCTGAAATTATTTCTGCTCTGCAGACAATTGTCAGCCGGCGGATTGATCCCCTGGAGTCGGCAGTTATTTCTGTCTGCAATTTTGAAGCAGGCAGCACCCATAATGTAATTCCTGATCAGGCAGTACTGAAGGCCACAGTTCGCTCTTTAAAAAGTGATATCCGGCAGCAGCTGGCAGAAAATATAGAAAAGGTAATTAAAAATATCTGTGATATTTATGATGCAGATTACGAATTTAATTATATTTTTGGTTATCCCCCGGTAGTTAATGATTCTGAGATGACAGAAATTGTAGCCGGAGCAGCGAAAAAAATACTGGGTAAAAGCAGGGTTCGAGAAAAAGAAAAGGCGGAAATGGGAGGAGAAGATTTTTCCTATTTCGGCAGAGAAGTTCCAGCAGCTTTTTATTACCTGGGAATTGCTCCGGAGGGTGAGATAATAAATCATCATCAGTCTGATTTTAAGTTTAATGATTCGGTTTTAAAAGATGGTGTTGCTGTAATGGCTCAGGCAGCTGTAGATTTTTTAAATTCTTAAATTAAAATAGGAGATACAGTAATTTATTCAGAACCAGGATAGGGTAAAGCAGTAGTGCTGGAAGAGGAGATAGTATAATGAACAGTGATAAAACTATTTTAATAGTTGATGACAGCAAATTGAATATTCAGGTCTTAAGTGATATATTAAAAGAAAAGTCATACAGGATTGCTTTAGCCAGAAGTGGAATAATGGCTTTAGAATTTGTGAATATGAAAAAACCTGACCTGATACTGCTCGATATCATGATGCCCGAAATTGATGGTTTTGAAGTCTGCCGCCGTTTAAAGGCTGATCCGGAAACTAAAGGTATTCCAATTATTTTTATCAGCGGTCTGGATAAAAGTGAGGATATTGTTAAGGGTTTTAAGGCGGGAGCAGTTGATTATATAGTTAAACCTTTTCAAAAAGAAGTTGTTCTGGCGAGGGTTAATACTCATTTAAAACTTAATGAGACCCAGAGAAAGCTCGAAAAAACCAATGCTGAGCTAAAAGAATTGCTGAATGAAGTCGAGTATTTATCCTTCCATGATGAAATGACAGGATTATATAACAGAAGATATTTTGAGAATGAACTTGGCAGACTATCTACTTCACGCCGAATCCCGATTACTCTGATGGTGGCTGATATGGACAAATTGAAACTTATTAATGATAATTATGGTCATAAGATGGGAGATCAGTACATTAAGGGGACAGCAGAAGTTTTAAAAGAGTCAGGCCGGGATGAAGATATAGCTGCCAGAATTGGTGGAGATGAGTTTGCAATTATTCTGCCGGAAACAGGTTTTGAGGCTGCTGATAAGATCTATCAGCGGATTAAAACTAATTTGAGGAAATATAATCAGCAGCAGGAGCTGGTAGAACCGCTCAAGTTGTCCCTTGGATTTGCTGTTAAAACAAAAAAAGAGCAGAATCTTGATCAGGTATTTAAAAAAGCGGATAAAATAATGTATAATAATAAAAGAAAAAAGATTTATTATGACTGAAAAGAGTTACCAGTGAGCAGCGAGTATTAAGTAAAATGGAGGCTTAAATATGGATTATATTAAAAAATCACTTAAGTTGCAAAAAGTTTGTTATGACATTCGAGGACCAGTGCTGGATGAGGCTACTCGATTAGAAGAAGAGGGCTATAATATTTATAAGTTGAATATTGGAAACACAGCTCCTTTTGGTTTTAATGCCCCGGATGAGATTATCCATGATGTGATGTATAATTTGAAAAATTCGCAGGGATACTGTGAATCGAAAGGGATTTTTCCTGCCCGAAAAGCAGTGATGCAGTATTATCAGAAAAAAGGAATTATGGATGTGGAGATTGATGATATTTATATCGGGAATGGGGTTAGTGAATTAATTACAATGGCTATGCAGGGGCTGCTGGATAATGGAGATGAGGTTTTAATTCCAACACCTGATTATCCTCTCTGGACAGCTTCGGTTAATCTTGCCGGTGGTAAGGCTGTACACTATATCTGTGATGAACAGTCAAAATGGTACCCTGATCTGGATGATATTAGAGCTAAAGTTAATGAGAACACCAGGGCAATTGTGGTTATTAATCCAAATAATCCAACTGGAGCTAATTATCCGGAGGAAATTTTAGAAGGAATTATTGAGATTGCCAAAGAAAATGAGCTGATAATCTACAGTGATGAGATTTACGAAAAAATAACCTATAATGGGGCCGAGCACACTTCAATTGCTACTCTGACTGAGGATGTGCTGGTAGTTACCTTTAGTGGACTTTCTAAATCACATCGAGTTCCTGGATTTAGAGCTGGCTGGATGATGCTCAGCGGCCAAAAATATCATGCCGAAAGTTATATTGAAGGTTTAAATATGCTGTCTTCTATGCGGCTCTGCAGTAATGTACCTTCTCAATATGCTATTCAGACTTCTCTGGGGGGATATCAGAGTATTGATGATCTGGTACTGCCGGGTGGTCGGCTTAAAGAACAGCGTGATCTGGCCCATCAGCTGCTGACAGATATACCGGGAATTAGCTGTGTTAAACCAGAGGCAGGTTTGTATCTTTTTCCAAAAATCGATACCGAGAGGTTTAATATTACCAATGATGAACGTTTTATTCTTGATTTTTTAACTCAGGAGAAGGTGCTTTTGGTTCCGGGGAGCGGCTTTAACTGGCCAAAACCGGATCACTTCAGACTGGTCTTTTTACCACCGGAGGAAGATTTGAAAATTGCTATTGGGCGGCTGAAGAAATTTTTAAGTACCTATCAACAGTAATCATTTTGATATTTTGATTATAGAATAATATTTTGATTTTTAGTTAAAAATGAGAGTTAGTTCAATCGAAAAGGAGGCTGACAGATGAAAAAGGTACTGGCCCTGGTCGGAGACTATTATCATCCTTCCGACTATTTAAAACAGGCTTTGAAAATGATAATTAAAAATAATTATCAGCTTGATATTTACAGTAATCATCAGGAAGTAGACTGGGAAGGTTTAATGAAATATGATGTTTTGATTTTAGCAACCTGGGGTAAAATAAATGATCCAGAGGATGAGGCTTACTGGCTTGATCAATATCACGAAAAGAAAATTGACCAGTTTTTAGCAGAGGGTGGAAAATTATTTTTAGTTCATTCCGGGACAGCAAGTTACCCCAAGGATGGACTTTTTAGAGAAATTGCTGGAGGACATTTTATTCAACATCCGGAGGAACATCCTCAAATAACAGTAAAAGCTGCTGCTGATAATTCGCTGACTCAGGGAATTAAGGACTTCGAAATTACAGATGAACAGTACTTTATGGATGTGGATCCAGAAGTTGAAATCTTTTTAAAAGCTGAAAGCGATCAATTTGGAGAGAGCACAGCCGGCTGGTGTAAAAACTACAAAAAGGGAAAGGTGATTGTTCTGACCCCGGGCCACACTCTGGAAGTATTTGAAGAAGAAATGATGCAGAAATTAATTAATAATATTTTAGAATTATAAAGTTAAAACCCTCTTGAAGTAATTTAACTTCAGAGGGCTTTTTTTGTGTGAATTTAATATTTACTGGTTTAGGCAGTTTTTGGCTTAAAATCTTCCTTATTTTTAAACTGCAGATATAAGACGATCCCCAGAAGTAAAATCCCCAGGATATCGGACTCCCAGCCCGGAATTAAGAGACCATAGGCACTTCCTAACAGCAGCAATCTTTCTATAATAGTAGTCTTTCGGTTTAGATAACCCAACACTGCCGCTGCCAGCGAGAATACTCCCAGAATCGAACTTCCGGTAATTAAAATTACCTGAACCACTGTAGTATCTATCAACAGCAGGGAAGGAGAATAGGCAAAGACAAAAGGAACCACAAAACCGGCAACTGCAAGTTTAACCGCCGTCAGTCCAGTTTTAAATGGATCGGAGCCCGAAATACCCGCACCTGCATAAGCAGCTAATGCTGCTGGCGGTGTCAGATCAGCTACCACACCAAAATAAAGTACAAACAGATGGGCTGCTAAAATTGGTACTCCCAGCTGAGTTAAAGCAGGAGCAGCCATTGTTGCCAGCACAATATAAGTAGCTGTTGTAGGTAAACCAGTTCCCAGAATAGTACAGGCAACCATAGTAAAAAAGAGAGCCAGAAAGAGATTTCCATTAGCAAGAGCGACAGTTAGACTTGTAAACTTAAGTCCAAGGCCGGTTAGAGTTGTGACTCCAACTATAAAGCCAACTGAGGCACAGGCTGCAGCAACTCCCAGAGCAGAAATTGCTCCTTCTCTCAAGGTATCAAGTAGATCCTGTAAGTTCATCCGGGTATCTTTTTTGAAGAAACTTAAGGCAAAAGAGACCAAAATACCAAGAAAAGCAGCCCTTAAAGGTGTATAACCTCTGAATAAATAATAGAAAATAATAATCAAAGGAGCTATCATATGACCTCTATTTTTTAAAACAGTTAAAAACTTTGGGATCAGATCTTCTGTCATTCCCACGAGGCCCTGTTTTTTTGCCTCAAAGTGAACCATTAATCCAACTGTTATGTAATACAAAATTGCTGGTAAAATAGCGGCTCTGGCGATTGTGACATAGGGTACTCCAATAAATTCGGCCATGATAAAGGCAGCAGCCCCCATGATTGGCGGCATTATTTGTCCACCTGTAGATGCTGCGGCCTCTACAGCAGCTGCAAATTGAGAATTATAACCAACTCTCTTCATTAAAGGAATAGTAAAAGATCCAGTGGTTACTGTATTTGCTACTGAACTTCCAGAAATAGAACCCATTAAACCACTTGATACAACTGCAGCTTTAGCCGGGCCTCCGGTCGTCCTTCCTGTAAGAGAAAGAGAAAGATCAATAAATAAATCACCAAGCCCTGTTCGTTTGGCAAAGGCACCCAGGAGTAAAAATAAGAAAATATAAGTTGCTGATACTCCCAGCGGAATTCCGAAAATACCTTCAGTAGTAAAATACATATGACTTGCAATTCGGGACCAGGAATAACCGCGATGGGCCAGCATTCCAGGCATTTGTTGGCCATAATGAGCATAAATTAAAAATAGAATTGCAATGACAGGTAATTCTGGACCTAAAGCTCTTCGAGTTCCCTCCAGAACAATGATAATTGCCAGTATTGCCATCATCTGATCAACCTGAGTGTACATTCCAGCTCTGTGAACAAGTTCTACATAATTAAATATAATATAGGAAGAAATAGCAATACTTCCTAGAGCTAAAATTAAATCAAGGGCCAGTATAAACTTACTTTCCTTTTTATCTTTTACTGCTGGATATAAAAGAAAAATAAGGGTGAAAATAAAGCCCAGATGAACCGCCCGCTGTTTTAAGGCCAGCAGTATTCCAAAACCAGCTGTATATAGGTGAAATAAAGATAAAGTTATTGCAATTGTAGAAACTAAGATTGCTGCCAGTCCAGTATAATGTCTGTAATCTGCACTGGGATCATATTTTTTTAATAATTCATCTTCTTTTAAATGTTCTTTTTCAGCCATTTTAAAACCTCCTTAAGATAAATGTAAAATAGCTAATTTTTTCAGTCTTAATCTGCAGTAGAGTTCCTGTTTTTAAATTTTTGTATAGTTTGAAACTCTCCTGGTTGAAAATAAATTCATGTTCTGCATAATCACTGACTCTGAGCATAATTTCTGGTAGAAACTGATCTATATTTTTAATATAAAATCTGTCATTTTCTACTATATAATCTCCCTGTTCAGCAGAGGTGGGGAGACCAGCTCCATAAGACTGATATTCTGTTCCTGTTAATAATATTTTTCCATCTTTGATTTCAAAGAATTCAAGTACAGGGGTTCTGGCAACTGAGTGCTGATACTTAATCACAAAATTATCACCAGCTTTTACTTTTTCTTCCCAGATGATTTTATCTGCTTTATAATCAATAAGCTGCAGAGTATTAACTTTAAAAACAAAGAGTGAAAATACTATAATAAAAAGCAATAATCCAAACAAAAAAAATTTAAATACTTTATTTTTATTCATAAAAATGAGAGCCGGGTATTTTTCAATACCCGGTTTTCCTCCTTCTAGATAGATTTTAGAGGCTTAATATTAATTTAGTCCAATAATTTAAATCATTGATTTATTATAATTTAAGCCTATTCTAAAATCTGATTACTTTACCTCATCATAATATTTTTGAGCACCAGGATGAAGTTTAACTGTCATTCCATCCAGAGCACTTTCTAGTTTAATATCTTTGGCTCTATCATGAGCTGCAATTAAAGTATCTCTGTTTTCGAAAATGGCTTTGGTAATATTATAAACAACATCTTCACTTAACGCTGCATCTGCAACAAGAATAGCTTTTAATGCCACAGTCTGAACATCCTTTTCTAAACCATTATAGGTTCCTGCTGGAACAGTTACACCGGTTAGATATGGATAAGCTTCATTTAATGATTCAATATCTGAGTCACTAAAGTTAAGCAGTGAAATATCCTGAGTTGCTGCAACATCCATCACAGCTGCAGTTGGAATACCGGCTGTTAAAAATGCGGCATCAATCTGTCTGTTTTTAAGTCTACTTGCTGCTTCTCCAAAGGATAGATAATCTTCTTCAATGTCTTCATAAGTTAAACCAAAGTGTTTTAAAATCTGGCTGGCATTTGCTTCAGCACCACTACCAGGAGCACCGACAGCTACACTTTTACCTTTCAGGTCTTTAATACTATCTATTCCAGACTCATCCCGAACAATAATCTGAATAACTTCTGGATATAAAACAGCAATACCTCTCATATTATTAACCTGACTATCTGCAAATTGATTTTGACCATTTACAGCATAGCTGGCAATATCATTCTGAAGAATTGCTAATTCAACCTGTTGATTATAAATTAGACGAGTATTTGTTACAGAAGCTCCAGTAGATTGAGCAGAGGCATTGATATTCTCTACATTCTCGTTGAGGACTTTTGCAATTGCACCACCAATTGGATAATAAGTACCTGAGGTACCTCCGGTTGCGATTGAGAGGAAAGTAGTATCCTGTGCAGCTGCCATTCCACTAATTAAAAGACTAAAAACAATAACAGCAGTTAAAATAACTAATGAGTTTTTCTTTTTTAACATATTCTTATATCTTCTCCCTTCTTGTTGTAAAAAAAATTTAATGCTTTAACACTTTAATATATATTTTTTTGAGATTAAAGTGTTCCTATCTAATTTTACTATATCTAAAGTCAAAAAGCAAGAATCTGTTACAGCATTTAAAGACAATTAAAGCTTATATCCGGGGATTATAGTATACAAATGTCTTATAAACTCACAATCCCAAAAAAATAAAAAAATTAATATTTTTTTAGTGAAAACTTGAACAAAGAGTCAAAATGAGTTATAATATTATCAAAGTTAATATCTGATCAGCCGGGGCCACCTGTCTGAAAGGAGATCATATTTTAGCACTTCCTGAATTTAAGGATAATTTCTGAAAATCAGGGAAGGGATCTTTCTATGTCTAAATTTAGGTAAATATATATAGGTACCAGGTATCAAAAAGCATTTTTGTACCTGGTACAAGAGAAATATATCACAATTAATGGAGGAACGAGAATGAAAAAAAGAATTGGCTCAGTAGCAGTTGTTGTAGAAAAAAGAGAAAAGGTAAGTGATCGCATTAATAAAATTTTAAGTAAAAATGCTGACTGTATTATCGGCAGGATGGGAATTCCTTCAGCTGAACATGGTCTATCAATGATTTCTTTGATTGTAGAGGGAACCCCGGATGAGATTGGAGCAATGACAGGTCAATTAGGAAATCTGCCGGGAGTAAATTTAAAATCGGCTTTGACATCAGTGGAGGTTGAGTAAATCTTACAGCTACCGTTTACTTGTCGTTTTAAATAGATTTATGTCAAAAAGAATAATTTTTAGACTTTTTTCGACATAAATCGGGAGGTAAACGGTAGGTGCACTTTAAAAGCAAATTAAGAGGAGGAATTATATTAATGAGTAATATTAATTATTTTAAAGAGGAATTTGGAGAGGATTATCGGACTGAAGTCTGTGACTATATAACTGATGAGAAAATTGAGGGAATTCTGGCTGAGGCGAAAGAGCCAGGTCAGGAGGAAGTAAATAGAATTGTAGAGAAAGCGTTAGAGTTAAAAGGGATTAGTCCAGTTGAGGCAGCAACCTTACTGCAGGTTGAGGATGAGGAGTTGATTGACCGCTTCCTGGAAGCTGCTCGAAAAGTTAAGGAAGAAATTTATGGTAAGCGGCTTGTTATTTTTGCTCCCCTATATTTTGCCAACCAGTGTGTTAATGACTGTCTTTACTGTGGTTTTCGCAAGGATAATCACCTTGTAGATCGTAAAAAATTAACTCAGGCTGAAATCAGAAATGAAGTTGCGGCTTTAGAGAGAGAGGGTCATAAAAGATTACTGGTTTTAACTGGTGAGGCTCCTGTAACTGATTTAGATTATGTAGTGGAAAGCATTAAAACTGCCTATGATGTCAAAACTGAAAATGGGGGCGAAATTAGAAGAATTAATGCAGAAATTGCTCCTTTAAGCACTGAAGATTTCAAAAAGCTAAAAGAATCTGAGATAGGAACTTATACCTGTTTTCAGGAAACATATAACCGCAAACAGTATGCAAAACTACATCCCTCAGGACCAAAGAGTAATTATGAATGGCGGCTTTCAGTAATGGATCGAGCTCAGGAAGCAGGAATTGATGATGTGGGAATTGGGGCTCTGTTTGGACTTTATGATTATAAATTTGATGTTATTGGTATGCTTTTACATGCTGAGTATCTGGATAAAAAGTGGGGAGTTGGACCTCATACAGTTTCAGTTCCCAGACTTAACCCAGCAATGGGAACTCCCCTTGATGAAGTTCCTTATCCTGTCTCAGATGCTGATTTTCGCAAACTGGTAGCAGTTTTAAGACTGGCAATTCCTTATACAGGTATGATTTTATCGACTAGAGAAACTACAGAGATGAGAAATGAATTATTTGAGCACGGGGTTTCTCAGATATCTGCTGGTTCCCGGACAACCCCAGGTGGCTATGAGAAAAAGGAAAATAATAAGGAAGAACTGGCCCAGTTTTCACTCCATGATCTGCGTCCAATTGACGAAATTATTTCCGGGATAGCTAAAGATGGCTATATTCCGAGTTTCTGTACAGCCTGTTATCGTCTCGGTCGGACAGGAAAAGATTTTATGGATCTGGCCAAGCCGGGTAAGATTCAGGAATTTTGTCGTCCTAATGCAATGCTAACCTTTAAAGAATACCTGGAGGATTTTGGAACAGAAGAGAGCCGCAAACACGGTAAGCAATGTTTATCTGATCTGATGCAGAATCTGGAAAATGATAATCCGAAGTTAGCTAAAAATATTGCTGATAAGCTTGATGCGATTTCAGATGGAGAGCACGATTTGTATCTTTAGATTTTAAGTTGTTACCATTTTAGAATAGTTAATATTTCAAGCATCAAATTCTGATCTGCTCCAAATTAAGATTAAAGAAGGGAGTAAGATTATTGTTTCAGCTTAAATCTGACTTCCTTCCCGATTGCCACATCCTGTGGCACGGTCAGTGACAAACCTCGTGTTTGTCAGTCAGATTTAATCATCATAATAATCAACTTCTTCTAATTAATTTTTCTAAGTCACAGAACAGAATTTGATGCTAAAATATTTTCCGATTTTAAATTTAAATAAAACTTAAAATCTAAAGCTAAAATTTTGATGGAGAAAGTTATTTCTATTTTACTGATGATAATTTACAGTATAACTAATTTCAAGTTAAGAAACTATTATAAATAAGGAAGTGGAAAAATGAATTCAACAGCAAAGGGAGATCGGCCGCATATTGCAGTTTTTGGCAGGCGAAATGTTGGAAAGTCTTCTTTAATCAATAAACTGACAAATCAGAATCTGGCCCTTGTTTCCAGCCAGCCGGGAACAACAACTGATCCAGTCTATAAGGCAATGGAACTGCTGCCGATTGGACCGGTGATGATGATTGATACAGCAGGGATTGATGATCAGGGTGAGCTGGGAGAAATGCGAATCAAAAAGACTAAAGAAATTATGCGTAAGACTGATCTGGCACTGCTTGTTATTTCAGTTGTGCAGGGTGCAGGCGAGTTCGAAACTGAATTAATCAGGGAGTTTAAAGAAAGAGATATTCCTTTTATAACTGTTTTAAATAAGGTTGAACTTCTGGATCCAGAAGGCAAAGAGCAGGCTCCAGTTTTAGAGGAATTCGATCGATTTTTTGAAAAACATGAGCTGGAATTTATAAAAGCCAGTGCAGAAGCTGAAATCAATATAGATTTAATTAGAGAAAAAACCGCAGAGAAAATGCCTCAGGACCACAGCCGGGATACAATTATGGGAGATTTAATTGAGCCGGGAGAGGTAGCAGTTTTAGTGACTCCCATTGACAGTGCTGCTCCTAAAGGGAGACTGATTCTGCCTCAGGTGCAGACCATCAGGGATATCTTAGATCATGATGCTACAGCCCTGGTGACCAAAAAAGCGGAAGTAAGCTCTGAAATCAATAAATTAAAAAAGAAGCCTAAAATTGTAGTTACTGATTCTCAGGCTTTTGAAATGGTATCAAAAGAGGTAGCTCAAGATATTTTAATGACAGGGTTTTCTGTTCTTTTTGCCCGCTACAAAGGTGATCTTAATACTTTTGTCCGGGGTGCAAAGGCAATGGATAAATTGAAAGCCGGTGATAAGGTTCTGGTAGCTGAAGCCTGTACCCACCGCCGCCAGAAGGATGATATTGGAACAGTTAAAATTCCCAACTGGATCCATAATCAAATCAGTCCTGAAATTGAATTTGAACATGTGGCAGGCAGGGAGTTTCCGGATAATCTGGAAGAATACGCCCTGGTCTTGCACTGCGGCAGCTGTATGTTAAATCGCAAAGAAGTTTTATCAAGGTTAGAGGAAGCAAAAAAGGTAGGAATTCCGGTAATTAATTATGGAATTGCAATTGCCTGGCTGCATGGAATTTTGGACCGCGCCTTAAAGCCTTTTCCAGAAGCGCTGGAGCTCTGGCAGCAGGATCAAATAGAAGTCAAGCAAGAAGAAATAGAAGAGGTGGTTTAGTTGAATCAATTTGAAATAAAAAGGCTGGTTGATCAGGCCTATGATCAGGCAGAATTAAATAAAGAAGAAATTACAGCTCTACTGGCTGCAGATATTGATCAGCTTGATTATCTGCTGCAGCAGGCAGATCAAAAAAGGGAAGAAATCTGTGGAGATGAGGTTCATTTAAGAGCCATCATTGAGCTTTCAAGCTACTGCAAACAGAACTGTCATTACTGCGGCTTGAGAAAAGATAATCAGAAACTTGAGCGTTATCAGTTAGAAAAAGGAGAAATTATTAAAACTGCTCAGATGGCAGCTGAACTTGGTTATCAGACCGTTGTTCTGCAGTCGGGAGAAGATGAATATCCGGCAGCTGAAATTACAGAGATTATAAAAGAGATTAAAAACACCACCGGGATGGCAATTACTTTAAGCCTCGGAGAAAGAGATTTTGCTGCCTATAAACTCTGGCGGGAAGCCGGTGCTGACCGCTACCTCTTAAAACATGAAATTGCAGATCGCGCTTTATACGAAAAGTATCATCCGGGAATGAGTTTTGAGAATAGAATTGAAAGCCTTAAATTTTTAAAAACAATTGGCTATCAGATTGGAAGTGGGGTCATAATTGACCTACCGGGACAGACTCCCGAAATTATGGCCGAAGATCTGCTTTTATCTCAGGATTTAGAGCTTGATATGATTGGCTCGGGTCCATTTATTCCCCATCAGCAGACACCGCTTAAAGATAGTAAAACTGGAACAGTAGAAATGACTCTAAAGTTTACTGCTTTAAGTCGACTGCTGCTGCCGCTGGCCCATATTCCGGCGACTACTGCCCTGGGTACAATTGATGATCAGGGACGGCAGAAGGCTCTGCTGGCTGGAGCCAATGTGGTAATGCCCAATGTGACAGATTCTATGTACAGAGCAAAATATCAAATTTATCCGGAAAAAATCTGTGTTAATGAGGAAGCAGGAGACTGCCGCCAGTGTATTGGTGGAATCATTGCTTCTCTCGGCCGTTTTGTCAGTCAAAATAAAGGACACAGTCTGAGAAAATAAAAATAATCAATCGGATTATAATCGGATTAAAAAAAATTATAAAATTAAATAAGGTTTAAAAGAAAAAAGCTCCCATTCAGGCTGTAATTAACTTTAACAGCTGTGATGGGAGTTTAGTTGTTTATTTAATTATTTTATTATTCATTGTTCTTATTTTTCTGATCTTTATCTGTATTTTGCTCATCATTATTCTCATCGTTATTCTTATCTTTTGAATTTTTTCCCTTTCCAGAATCATTTTGGCTTAAGTCGAGGGCTTTATGAGTGGCAGCAAAATATTCAGTTTCTGGTAAATAAATATTGTCTTCCCCAACTTTTTCTGCAAGTCCGATTTTGCGGAAAATTTTAAGCAGCCGCTCATTAACTCCGGTCAGCATTATTTCTCCACCATTTTCCTGCACCTGGTTTACAAATTCTTCTAACACCTTGATGATTGTAATATCAATTCTTCTAACATTTCTCAGTCTGATAACAAAATCTGTCTTCGGTTCATAAAATTCTTCCAGCTGATCCTTTAAATCATCTGCCGCACTAAAATGAACTGCTCCTTTAAGATCAACAACTCGTGCCTGTCTGGCAGAAATGTTTGATTCAGCTGTTTTCTCATGTTTGACATGGTGTAGATGATAACCTTCGTCATCCTTTTTTTTGTCATAATATAACATATCAATATCAGCTTCTTTGGAAATTCGTAAGACTACCACTAAAGAGACCAAAACTCCGAAATAAATTGCCTGATCAATATTTGGTAGGACAATGGTGGCAATAAAGGTTGTACCAAAAATTAAAGCGTCTCCCTTGGTAGTTTTAAGATTTCTGATTACTTCTTTTAGATCCAGGATTCCAATTGCTGCCGAGATAACAAGTCCTGCTAAAACAGAAACTGGAATGTAGGCCAGATAAGTTCTGAAAAATAGAATAAATAGAACAATAGAAATAGCAGAGAAAAATTGTGAAACTCTATGTTTGGCTCCTGCACTTAAATTGGCAAAAGTTTTTGCAAAAGAAGAAGAAATAGCAAAACCACTAAAAAACGAAATAACCATATTTGTAATTCCCTGACTTCTAAATTCGCGATCAAAGTTAGGTTCTTCTTTTGTTTTTAAAGCAAGTGACTGCAGGACAGCCATAGTCTGGATTAACCCAAGCAGGGCAATGGAAAAAGCTTTTGTATAAACCTGACCTATAAGATGCCAGTCCAGGCTTAAAAGATTAAAGTCTATAATTCGTTTTGGAATTTCACCGACAAGTGGTATTGACTGATTAATTTCGGTAACTGTAGTAATAACGGTCATTAAAACAACAGTTATCAGATATTCGGGCAGTGATTTTTTAATTAAAGGAATTGTAAAGATTAAAATTAATGTTACAGCACCTACTATGAGATTAAGATAATTCAACTCGGAGATATTTGAAATAAACTGTAAGCTTTTGGTGATTACATTTGAGCCACTGACACTGACACCTGTAAAATTTTCTATTTGAGAAAATAGAATCAATACAGCTGCTCCGTGTGAAAGCCCAACCACCACCGGGTGGGAAATGTATTTTATTAATTCACTTAAGTTAAAACTGACCAGTAAAAATTGAAAGAGACCGATTAAAAAGGTGGTTAAAAATATGACCTGCAGATAATTTTCTCCCTGAAAGCTGCTTAAACTACTGTAAAGAGCCACTGTCAACATATTTGTAGGGCCCACAATTACATAAGAGGAAAAATTAAAGATAGAAGCAGTAAACATAGAGAAAATAGAAGCGTAAATACCATAAATGGGATTGATTCCTAAAATTAAAGCATAGGCCATATTCTGCGGTAGTGCAATAGTAGCAGTAGTTAAACCACTCAACATATCACCACTATATTTTTTAATTAAATCTTTTATAATTTGCAAGGTGATTCACCTCAGTTTTTTTATTATAATCAAACTTTGCTTCTAGTTTAACAGGCCAGCATGAAAGTTTCAATTGAATTTGAAAACTTTTAAAATTAATTTATCTGCAAACTGAATTTTAGTTATCAAATTTTTCTATATCCTAGAAAAAGAAATTGAAATTTGTTAAAATTAAGTGTAAAGATCTAAGTCTGGATAATGATTATTTAAGGAAAAGAGGTGCTTAAATGTTTCTAACTAAAAAGAAATATTCTATAATTTTGTTTTTAATGTTGATTTTACTGATTTTTACTTTAAATATATCTGCTCAGAACCCACAAATGAATGGACCAGTGGAGGAATTTAAGGTTCAGAAGCAGCTGAACAGCAGTATAATTTTTATTTTAATTGTAATTGCTCTCCTGCTGGTTTTATTTGTCTGGGAACCGATGCCAATTAGCTTATTAGCATTACTGGTACCAATAATTCTCACTATTTTTAATCAGTACAGCAAATTATCTGTAGAAGACTCACTATCTGGTTTTGGTAATCCGGCTACAATCACTGTGATGGCAATGTTTGTTTTTAGTGCCGGTATTCAGCGCAGTGGTGCAGTACAGCTTTTGGGAGATAGAATTTCTCAGATAACAGGTAAAAATCCTAAAAGACAGATTGCCCTGATTTCTATTTTTACAGGTTCTACCTCAGGAATTATTAATAATACGCCTGTGGTGGCTGCACTGATTCCGATGGTCAGAGAATTGGGGCGCAAAACTAATGTGTCTCCCTCTAAATTATTGATTCCCCTCTCTTATGCAGCAATGCTGGGAGGAACCGTAACTTTAATTGGTACTTCTACTAACCTGCTGGCAAGTCAGGTTTCGGAAAGAATGCTGGGGCACCCCTTTTCGATGTTTGAATTTTCGCTGCTGGGGATTATTGTTTTAATTATCGGTATTATTTACCTGCTGACAGTTGGTTTTAAGCTTGTTCCGGCAAGACTGGAGGTTGAAGATGATTTAACTGATGAATACGAAGTACGAGCTTATCTGACAGAGGTTTTAGTTGGAGAAGACTGCAACTTTGTGGGTAAAAGTTTTGAAGAAATTACTGAAGATAAGGAATTAGATTATGATATCATTAGAATTATACGCAATGGCAAACAGTTTATGGAGCCCTTAAATGCAAAAACGGTCAGAGTTGGAGATCATCTAATTATTAGAGCCAGACAGGATACTTTACTGGAATTGACCAGAAGCAAGGGGATGAAAACCCTGCCGGAAATGGTTGTTGATGATGATGCAATTGAGCAGCCGCTGGCTGGTGAAACCCTGGTGGAAGTTGTGGTTCCTGCTCATTCCTTTCTGGTCAATAAAACTTTAAAGGAGATTAACTTTCTGGAAAGATATAATTGTAATGTTCTGGCCTTAAGACGTGGGGAAGAACTGACTCATCAGAAAATGGAGGATTATCGTTTTCAGCCAGGAGACCTTTTGCTATTACTGGCTACCGAAAAAACTCTGGCTAGATTACGAAAAAATAATAATTTTATTATCGATCGAGAATATGATCCAAATTTATTTGATCAGAAAAAAATGTATATTTCTCTGGCAATCCTTGTGTTTTTTATAAGTACTGTTTCCCTTGGCCTACTGCCGGTTGCGATCGCTGCTTTAAGTGGAGCTTTTTTGATGGCTTTTAGTGGCTGTATCAATAAAAATGATTTTTTTGATGCCATTGACTGGGATGTATATTTTCTGCTCTCAGGTTTAATTCCAATGGGCATGGCAATTGAAAGATCAGGTACAGCTGCCTATATTGCTGTTAATATAAATAATTTAACTTCTGTGCTCTCGCCGGTATTTATTTTGATGGTTATTTATTTGCTGACTTCTCTTTTAACAAACCTGATTAGTAATAATGCCAGTGTACTTTTAATGCTGCCGATTGCAGTGGGAACTGCAGAACAGCTGGGTATCAATCCTTTTGCTTTTGTAATTACTACTACCTTTGCTGCCAGTGCTGCTTTTGCCAGTCCAGTTGGCTATCAAACCAATCTTATGGTTTATAGTTCGGGTGGATTTAAATTTAGAGATTTTATTATTGCAGGTGCTCCGCTGCAGCTGATGATGACTGTAATAGTTCCCCTGCTGGTCAGAATGATCTGGGGTTTTTAAGTGATTTAAATAATCTAAAATATTATCTGTTCTAAAATAAAATAATTTTAAAAATAATTATTTTCTGCAAAAGCTGAAGCAATCAACTTTAAATTGGTTGCTTCAGCTTTTTTGATACCTAAATTAATATATTTAATTTTTTTATTAATATAATTAATTTTTTTAAAAAATACTTTACAAATCTTAATTTTTGTTTTATAATATTAAATAAGAAAGCGGGGTGAAGTTAAATGAGTTATCCAATTCCATCTAAATGTCCTACCTGTGAAGGAAAATTGAATGTGACTGAACTAAAATGTAATAACTGTCAGACTAAAATCAGCGGTGATTTTTACCTGGATGAGCTTTTTCAATTAAATTATGAGCAGCAGCAGTTTTTAAAGATTTTTATTAAAACTAGAGGCAATATCAAAAATATGGAAAAAGAGCTCGAGATGTCCTATCCCACAGTTAGAAATAAGCTGAATGAGTTAATTAAGACTTTAGGCTATGAAGATGATTTTGTTGAGGAAGAACAGCAGGAAAAAAGAAGAGAGATTCTGGATCTGTTAGAAGCGGGAGAAATTGAAGCGGTTGAGGCAGCTCAGAAATTAAAAGAGATTTAAGTTGAATTTTGATTTTGAGCGATGATTTTGTATTGTTTAAGCTGTGTCTTAATTAAAAATATAAACTATTAAAATTAAAAGGGAGTTGAAAATGATGAAAGAAGAGAAAATGAGAATTTTAGAAATGCTGCAGGATGGTAAGATTAATGCTGAAGAAACTGAGAAATTACTGGCTGCTTTAGGTGAAGAAGAGTCCGGGCAGTCAACAGCTGTTCAGTTAAAAAGCAGAAATGAAGGTGCAATTGGGCAGGCTGGAAAGAAAAGACACTTAAGAATAATTGTTAATGAAGCTGGAAAAGATAAGGTGAATATGTCTTTACCACTTGGAATTGCAAAAAGCCTTTTGAATTTTGTGCCTCAGTCGGCAAAAGATAAAATGGCGGCAAAGGATATTGATTTAGATTCGCTGACCAAAACTATTGATGACCTTTCGGAAGAAAAAGAAATTTTAAGAGTTGATGATGAAAATGAAACTGTGATAATTCGGGTTGAGTAGTCTTTTTTTAAAATTTCCGAATAAAAATTGCCTTAATGATAATTAAATTATATAATTAATTTAAATTATGAGTACGAGAGGATGATATTATGCCTCAAACTAAAGAAGAAATTAAACTAGATTTATATCAAAAACTAGCTGAAGCAGAAAATGAAATAAAAAATGGTGCAGAATTATTAGATGGTAAGCAGGTTTTTTTAGAGCTAAGGAAAAAATATCAAGATTTCATTTGATTAATTTAAACTACTATTGTATAATACAGCTAGATAGAGATTTCGATATGACTAGATTTAAAAAAATTAAAGACTGGGGAGCCAAACTGGAGGCTGAGAGGATGAGCAATCATCGACCCATTAACCTGAACCTGGTAATGCAGGCGTAGGTAGGCGATATAAAGACATTAAACCCTCCGGTTTGCTCCTCACAAATCAGGAGGGTTTTTATTATGCAAAATAAATTTTCAACAAGAATGATGGCCGAAATTGGGGTGGCTGTTGCTCTGGCAGTTGTGCTTAATTTCCTCAAGCTCTGGCGGATGCCTCAGGGTGGTTCGGTTAGTTTAGAAATGCTGCCGATCTTTGTAATTGCTTTTCGCTGGGGTCTGGGTGCAGGAATGTTTGGTGGTCTGGCCTATGGACTGCTGCAGCTGATGTTTGGAGCTTATATTATTCATCCAGTTCAGCTGATTATGGATTATCCTCTGCCCTATATGGTTTTAGGAGTAGCAGGAATGTTTAAGATCAGAAAAGATGAAATTATTCAGCCTCTTAAAATGTTCTGGGCGGTGGTAGTGGCCTCGGCATTAAGGTTAATTGTTCACATCTTGTCAGGAGTAATCTTTTTCAGCAGTTATGCACCAGAAGGACAGAATGTCTGGGTTTATTCCACAGTTTATAATGCGACATTTTTGATTCCGACTACTATAGTTACCTATATTGTACTGATAATTGTAATGAAGGCCTTAGAAAACAAATAATGCAATCGATACAATTAAATATTTACAGGGGAGCCTTACGGCTGAGAGAAAGCAGATGCTTTGACCCTCAGGACCTGATCTGGATAATACCAGCGAAGGGAGTTGTGCAGCAGTGATTATTTTAATAATTGCTTAAGTTATTAAACACAGTTTCCTTAGTTGGGGGCTGTGTTTTTTGTATTTTAGAGAATTTAAAATTGAGGATTTAAAATAATCATTTAGTAGTAAAATTTCAAATTAAGAACAATTAAAATAAAAAACAATTCAAAATAAGAGGAGCTGACAATTATGACTCAGGTAACAAGAGCAAAAAAAGGTGAGATAAGTGCAGAGATGAAGCAGGCAGCAGCGGCGGAAGGGGTAAGTGCAGAATATATTAGAGAAAAAGTGGCAGCAGGAGAAATTGTGATTCCGGCAAATATAAATCACAGTAATCTGGAAGCTGTAGCTTTTGGAAAGGGTTTAAAAACAAAGGTTAATGCTAATTTTGGAACCTCTGAAGACTGTAATCAGATTGAAAATGAATTAGAAAAATTAAAGGCAGCAGCTGCAGCTGGTGCAGATGCGGTTATGGATCTCTCAACCGGAGATAAGATTAAAGAAACCAGAAAGGCTATTTTAGATAATTCCAAACTGCCGGTGGGAACAGTACCTATTTATCAGGCAGCTGTAGAAACCGTAAAGTCCGGCCGGGGAATAATTGAAATGGAAGTGGAAAAATTATTTGGAGTGATTGAGAAACAGGTGGAAGAGGGAGTCGATTTTATTACTGTTCACTGTGGTCTGACACTGGAAACTCTCCGGCATCTGGCAGCTGAAGGCAGGGTAACTGATATTGTCAGCCGTGGTGGTTCCTTTATGGCAGCCTGGATGCTGCATAATGATCAGGAAAATCCACTTTTTGAGTACTATGACCGCTTATTAGAAATCTGCTATAAAAATGATGTAACTTTAAGTCTTGGTGATGCTCTCCGTCCTGGCAGCCTGGCAGATGCAACAGATAGAGCTCAGATCCATGAACTTTTAGTGCTGGGAGAGCTGGTGGATAGAGCCAGAGAAGCAGATGTTCAGGTAATGGTAGAGGGTCCGGGCCATGTGCCCTATGATCAGATTGAAACAAATATTAAACTGCAGAAAGAACTCTGTAAGGAAGCTCCTTTTTATGTGCTGGGACCTCTGGTTACAGATATTGCAGCCGGTTATGATCATATTACAGCTGCAATTGGTGGTGCGGCAGCGGCAGCGGCGGGAGCAGATTTTCTCTGTTATGTAACTCCAGCCGAACATATTGGTCTTCCGGATATTGATGATGTGCGGGAAGGAGTAATTGCCTGCAAAATTGCAGCCCATGCAGCAGATATTGCAAAAGGAGTTAAGGGAGCAAAAGAGAGAGATAATCAGATGGCAGCAGCCAGAAAGAAATTGGACTGGGAAAAACAGATTGAACTGGCTCTGGCTCCAGAAAAATTGAGAGAATCGAGAAAAGAACATAATCAGTCTTTAAAAGCCGAAGATGCCTGTACAATGTGTGGTTCCTACTGTGCAATGAAAATAGTGGATCAGCAGCTTAGTTAAATAATTTTTAAATTGTAATTTAGTAGAATTCAAGTAAAAATTAAAGAAGATTGGCGGCGACCAAAACTAACTATAAAACTAATTATCAAAGAAAATATTAAATTAATTCTGAAAGGATGATTAAAATGGATAATAAAAAACTGACCTTTTCTGCACTTTTAATTGCTCTGGGAACAATGACAGGACACTTGATTTACATTCCGGTGGGAGTGGCCAAAGCTTTTCCGGTTCAGCATTTAATTAACATTTTATCTGCTGTTTTACTGGGGCCGGCCTATGCAGTCTGGAATGCTTTTGCAATTTCTCTGCTCAGAAATATGCTGGGCACTGGTTCTCTGCTGGCTTTTCCGGGCAGTATGATCGGGGCCCTAATTGCCGGACTGCTTTATCAAAAGTTTAAAGATCAGCGCTGGGCCCTGGCAGGAGAGTTAGTTGGAACAGGGCTTCTGGGAGCAGTGGCCGCCTATCCGATTGCCCGTTTTTTGATGGGCAGCAGTTCGGCAGTCTTTTTCTTTGTCATTCCCTTTTCTTTGAGTGCAGCCGGAGGAGCGGTAATCGCCTATTTATTCTTAAAAGCAGTAGAAAAAGCAGATAAACTATCATTTATTGAAGATTTAAACTAAAAAAGTAGAAATTGTTTTTTTAGATTAGAAGATTGAAATAGCAGTAAAAGGAGCTGATTAATTTGAAAAAGGTTTTGACAATTGCCGGTTCTGATTCGGGAGGAGGAGCCGGGATTCAGGCCGATTTAAAAACAATGACTGTCCATCAGGTTTATGGAGCCTCTGTAATTACTGCAGTCACAGCTCAGAATACGCTGGGGGTTCAGGATGTCAAAACCCTTTCGGCACAGGCGGTTGCTTCCCAGCTGGATTCTGTTTTAAGAGATATAGAATTTTCCGCTTTAAAAACCGGGATGCTGGCCAACAGTAAAATTATTGCAGAGGTAGCTTTAAAGATCAAAGAATTTTCTCTGCCTAATCTGGTAGTGGATCCGGTTATGGTAGCCACCAGTGGAGATCTGCTTTTAGAAGCAGAGGCAGTAACGACCTATCGGGAAAAACTTTTTCCACTGGCAGAAATTATTACACCTAACCTGCATGAAGCACGGGTGCTGGCAGGAGTCGCTCCAGAGGAAGCTGTTGATTCTCATTATCTGGCTGAAGAATTGATCAAATACGGCAGCAGCTATGTACTGATTAAGGGCGGCCACAGCAGTAAAGCAGAGCTCACAGAAAAAGCTGTTGATTTACTTTATGACGGCAGTCAGTTTATTGAATTTGAAGCAGAATATATCCCAACAAAGAATACTCACGGTACTGGCTGTACACTTTCGGCTGCAATTGCTTCTAATCTGGCTCGAGGAATGGAGATGGAAAAAGCAGTGGGCAAAGCAAAGGAATTTATTACCGGGGCCATCAAAAATCACTTTCCTGTTGGTCAGGGTAATAGCCCGGTTAACCATCTCTGGCAGCTTGAAAAGCAGCAGGAAGAACCAATCAGCAGTTCTCTTAAATTTGTCTAGCAGAATAACACCATAGGAGGAAAGATAAAATGCTAAACTGGGATCTCTACTTAATTACGGAAGAGAGTTTATCAGCCGGCAGAAAAAGTCTTGAAGTAGTTAGAGAAGCAGCAGCTGCAGGGGTAGATGTAATTCAGCTGCGGGAGAAAAATTTAAACCTGCGGGAGAAATTCCAGCTGGGACAGCAGATTAAAAAAATCTGTGTCCGGCACGGAATTACCTTTATAGTCAATGACCGGCTTGATCTGACCCAGGCCTTAGATGCAGATGGGGTTCATCTGGGGCAGAGCGACCTGCCTCTGCGATCTGCCCGCAGAATTTTAGGGCCGGATAAGATTATTGGCCTTTCTGCCTGGCAGAATCAGGAAATCACAGCAGCTGAGGCTGAGGGAGCAGATTATCTGGGTGTGGGAGCAATTTTTAAAACTAAATCCAAGCAGCTCAATTCAGATAAAAATGGAATTGGTCTGCAGAGGTTGGCCGAAATCAGACAGAGGACTGATTTACCGCTGATAGCAATTGGAGGCCTGACTAAAGATAATGCGACTCAGGTAATTAAAAGTGGTGCTGACTGTATTTCGGTAATCACAGCTCTGACCAGGGCGGAAAGAATAGAAAATGAAACCCGAGAATTTAAAAAGATTATTAGAGAAGCAAAATCAAAAAGGAGGGCAGTAAATTGTCAGCAGAAAATGATAAAACTGCAGCAGAATTTTCTCAGAACTGGAAACTAATTAAAAAAATCATTAAAGCAGAAAAGCCCCTGATTCATCATATTACCAATAATGTAACTGTTAATGACTGTGCTAATCTAACTTTGAACTGGGGAGCTCTGCCGGTGATGGCCCCGGCAGCAGAGGAGTCAGCTCAGATGGTAGAAAATGCAGCAGCTTTAGTTTTAAATCTGGGTACAATTTCTTCCCGGCAGCTTGATTCGATGCTGAAAGCAGGCAGGAGAGCAAATGAACTGGAAATTCCCATCATTTTAGATCCGGTTGGAGTTGGAGCAACGAAATTTAGAACTGAAGCAGCTCAGAAAATATTATCGGAGCTGAATATTGACCTGATTAAGGGTAATAAAGGAGAAATTTCTTTTCTGGCCGGGAAAGCTGCTGAGGTCAAGGGTGTAGAATCAATTGGTGAATATAGCGATATTGGAAAAAGTGCAGGGGAGCTGGCCCGGAAGCTGGGGGCAGTAGTTGTGGTAAGTTCAGAAGTTGATTTAATTTCTGATGGTAGTCAGCTTACAGAAGTTGATCGAGGCCATCCACTGTTGGGAGAAGTTGTAGGCACCGGCTGTATGCTGGGCTCAACCCTGGCAGTCTTTACTGCAGCTGCCGGCAGCTCAAGTTTATCTTTATTTGAGGCAGCCAAAACAGCAGTCTATTATTATTCTCTTGCCGGCGAAAAAGCAGCAAAAAAAGAAGCCACTCCTGCCAGATTCAAAATTGAATTTATGGACCAGATTTATTTATTAAGGTAGTCTTATTATTTCCAACATATTATTTATTTCCATTATAACTTTTTCAAACTAAGCCAGTCCCGGTCCAGGGCTGGTTTTTTTCTGTCTAAAAGCACATCAGCCATTGCAAAAAGATAGCAGAAAAGATAAAATAAAATTAACTAAAAATTAAAACTAATTAACTGGAGGCTGATTTGATGTCCGAATTTATAAATAATAATGAACAGAGAGTCCAGCAGCTGCTGGAATTTTCGCTGGGAATGATGGCCGGTAAAAATGGAAAAGAACTGATAGATAAATATCAGGAAGCAATAGAAAATGTAACTCCCCATGACATGATTGCCATGGAGGATTTGCAGATTAAAAAAGGTATCAAACCGGCTGAGATCAAAGATGATATAGAGAAAATAATGAATGTTTTAAATCCACAGCTGGAAAAATATGAGTGGGATAAGCCAGAGGAAGGCCATCCCCTCTATTATTTAATGCAGGAAAATAGAGAACTGGAAAAACTGCTGCGGAAATTCAAAGACAATATTAAAAAGATAGAATTTGATTCAGAAGCGGTAAAAGAGGAAGAAATCGAGAATTTACGCAGTCTGACCGTTCAGCTGCAGGAATTTGATAAGCATTTTGTTAGAAAGGAGAATATACTCTTTCCCTATCTGGAGAAAGAATGGGAAAATTATCGGCCCTTAAAAGTTATGTGGTCTCTGCATGATGATATCCGCAAAAACTTAAAGAAACTGCTAAATTTGCTCAGCGACAGAGAAAATTTTAATCTGGAGATCAGACAGCTCCTTGGTGAAATTTTAATGTTAATGTACAGAATGATTTTTAAAGAAGAAAATGTAGTGTTTCCGGTAGCAGTGGAAACCTTAACTTTAAAAGAATGGAAACAGATTCAGCAGCAGAGTCTGCAGATGGGCTATGTCTATATTGACCCACCAGAAAAAAATATTTTAACTAAAAAAGCTAAAAACTCAGATTCGAAAAAGAAAAGTTCAGGTCAGCAGGCTCATTCTGGATCCCATCCCGGGGAAGATTCTAATTATACTCATCCGGGTTCCCTGCCGGAAATGGAATCAGATACTGTGACCGGGGGAATTCCTTTAGAAGGTGTGATGCTGGGTCTGGGGACAGGTCATTTGAGTCTGGAAGAATTAAAAATGATGATTAATAAGCTGCCGCTTGATATCACATA
Source organism: Halanaerobium saccharolyticum (assembly GCF_004362045.1). Taxonomy (GTDB): domain Bacteria; phylum Bacillota; class Halanaerobiia; order Halanaerobiales; family Halanaerobiaceae; genus Halanaerobium; species Halanaerobium saccharolyticum_C. Next base: position 54,909 of record NZ_SNWX01000018.1, read on the forward strand.
CGTTGATCAGAATGACCGGGTTAAATTTTTCTCCAACCCGGAAGAGAGATTTTTTCCCCGCTCTAAAGCTATTATCGGCAGGACAGTTCAGAACTGTCATCCACCGGAAAGTGTTCATATTGTGGAAAAAATTCTAACTGCTTTTAAAGAAGGAGAGAAAGATAAAGCCCGTTTCTGGATTCAAATGAAAGGTAAATTTGTTTTAATTGAGTATTATGCTTTAAGAGATGATAATGGAAATTATCGGGGCACAATCGAAGTCAGTCAGGATTTAACTGAACTTAGAGAATTGGAAGGTGAACAGAGGCTGCTTGACTGGGAATAAAAATAAGAATAAAGTCCTCAGTAGAATTTTAAAATAATGAAAGCAGCGGGAAGGGGCAAATTATGCAGTTTTTAATCAATAATCCACAGTTCTGGCGCAGTGCTGGTTTAACGGGAGAACTCCCGGAAACAGTGGAACTTAAATTAAAAGATGGTAAGCTTGAACTGCCGGAAGAATTAAAAGAAAAAATAGGTCTTGAATCCGGGACTGAAGTTAAGCTTCAATTTAATCAGGATGGGATCTATATCGAAAGAGCTGATCCCAGACTGACAAGAATTTATATTGAACCAACGAGTGACTGCAACCTGAACTGTAAAACCTGTGTCCGGCATTCCTGGGATGAAGAGATGGGATTTATGGAGATGGAAGCTTATTCGAAATTAATAGAGGAGCTTAAAGATTTTAAGGGGCTGGAGAAAATTTCTTTCTGGGGAATTGGAGAACCGCTTTTTCATCCTCGGATTGCAGAAATGATTGGGCTGGCTTCCCGGCTGGGAGTGAAAACTCAGATAATTACCAACGGTCTTTTGCTGGATCAGGAAAAAGCAGAAGCCCTACTTGAAGCCGGCCTGGACAGCCTGGTCGTTTCTGTAGATGGGACTTCTCCGGAAACTATGGCTGATATTCGTTCCGGTGCAGATTTAAAAACTGTAATTGAAAATGTACAGAACTTTCGCAGTCTGCGGAATAAAAAACAGAAAGAGTGTGAGATTGGAATTGAATATGTAATAATGAAATCCAATGTGGATGAACTTAAGGACCTGCGCAAACTTGCCTTCAGGATGGGAGCCTCATTTATTTTTCTAACAAATTTACTGCCCTATACTGAAGATATGACAGATGAGATACTTTATTCTTTTTCTATCAGCCGCTCTCAACCTGAAATAAGAACTGAACACAGGCCGGAGATTTATCTGCCGCCAACTGATTTGAGAGAAGATATTATCCGTGATCTATCTGCAGTGGGAGGAAAGTCAAGTTCGATCAGCACAACCCAGGTTCCATTTAATCCGCATCGTGGTTACTGTAAATTTGTAGAAGATGGCTCAATTGCAGTCAACTGGCAGGGAGAGGTCAGCCCCTGTATAGCTTTAATGCACAGCTATGACCTCTATATTAGAGAACGAGAAAAACATATCAATAAATATTCTCTGGGAAAAATAACGGAAGAATCTCTCTCAGAAATCTGGAATAAGGAGCAATTTAAGGATTTTCGCAAAAAAGTTAAGGAATTTCCTTTTTCAGACTGTACTCAGTGTTCTGGCTGTGAGATGTCTAAAGAAAACGAAGAAGACTGCCACGGCAACGAATTCCCGGTCTGTGGAGACTGTCTCTGGGCTCGAGGAGTCATCCAGTGTCCTTAATTAATTAAAATTTAATCTAAAAATAAATAATTTTCTAAAAATTAAGCAGGAATTGAGCTCTAAATACTGAATATTAATAATATACCTTCGAGTCCTTTTGCCTGTGGAATTTTCTATGGTGACTGGACCGCCGGGTTGAGGAAGAAATGACTCAGCCTCCCGTGCTTGGAAAGAAGAGTAATTTTAAAGGAGGTATAATTAATGGGTAAAATTTATGAGTATCAGGTTTTGCGAGTAGACTTAACAAAGGAAGAAATTAAGCGAGAAACAATTACAGGTGAAAATGTTAAAAACTATCTTGGGGGTAGAGGTTTAGCATCAAAAATTCTATATGATGAAATTGATCCAAAAGTTGATCCATTAAGTCCGGAGAATAAGCTGATTTATGCGACTGGACTTTTAACTGGAACAGCAGCTTCTACCGGTGGCCGCTATATGGTTGTCACCAAAGGGCCTCTCACAGGGACTATTGCCAGCAGTAACTCTGGTGGATTTTTTGGAGCGGAATTAAGATTTAGTGGAAATGATATTATGATTGCACTGCGAAAAGTCTAAAATAATTCAAAACGAACTAAATTTACAAAAATATTGCTAAAACAAAGCCTTCAAACCTGGGCATCCATTC
>NZ_SNWX01000019.1:0-39741 GCF_004362045.1 Halanaerobium saccharolyticum
CCCAGTTTCTTTATCTTGTTTAAAGTTGTCTGCTTACTCAAGGGAACAACCTTAGAAGCCATATCAGCTGCTTTTTGATAGGAATATTCTTCAGCTTTTTCTACCAGATCCAGCTCTAAACCTTTATCCAGTCTCTGGTATCTTTCAATACCAAAGACATCATCTACAAGATACGTATAATCAATATCTTCGGTATTTTTAGAGGCATAATATGTTCTTTGATATTTTACCTCCCCGAACTGAGTAATTAGTGTCTTATCCATATCTCTAGCCTGAATATTCCATGATTTTTTACGTTCTTTAGACTCCATTATTTCTTCATCCAATGTTTCAATAACATATGCCAGAGTTTTTCTCCCTAATTCATTCATATCCTGCTGCATAAGCTTAATTAGCTCCGAAATATTCCCCTTTTCACCTTCAATAATCTTTTTTGCGCATTTTTCAATATTACGGGTGAATTTTTCTGAAAATTCCTGTATAATATTATCCATAAGAAGACTCCCCTTTCTTTGTTTTTTATCCTAAAAACATTTTATCAAAAAGGGAGTCTTCTTTCTAATTTTCTAGATAATTTCAAAATGAATCTCCAAAACTTATTTTACACTATGTTTGAAAATACAAAATTAAAAATTATTTGAAAATTCGATAGTTATTCAAACTCACCATAAATCAGCTCTCCACAGTCAGGGCACCTATTATTCTGCAGCCGATTTTCAACATTATAACTTCTGCGCTGAATCAACTTTTCCCCACAAGCTGAACAAAAAGTATCAGCTGTATTTTCGATGATTGCATTACCTAAATAAACATGGTCCAGATATTTTTCTGCTTCCTGATAGGCTTTTTTCATCAATTCTAAATCTGTGGGCGGATTATCAAGCTTATAGGCAGGATGATATTTGCTTAAATGGAGCGGGATTTCCTGATTAATATCAGCCAGCCATTTAAAAAGATTTTTTAACTCCCCTAAATCATCATTTAGATCAGTCACAATTAAATTGGTTACTTCCAGATGTATTTCGTCAGCCAGCATTTTTATTGTTCTTTTTACAGACTCCAGTCCACCATTACAGTGCTGCTGATAAAATTCATTATTAAATGCTTTTAAATCAATATTAGCTGCATCTAATAGCGGTATCAGCTCTTCTAAAGGTTCCTGATTAATAAAACCATTGCTGACCATTATATTTTTTAAGCCTTTTTGGTGAGCAATCTCAGCAGTCTCAAACATATATTCATAAAATATTGTCGGCTCAGAATAGGTGTAAGCAAGTAAATTAATATCCTTCTCGACAGCTGTCTCTACAATCTCTGCTGGTTTAAAATCTCGTAATTGAGGTTTCTGCTGACTGATTCTCCAGTTCTGACAGAATCCACAGCTCATGTTGCAGCCCCAGCTGCCAAGAGAAAGAACCTGAGCCTGAGGATAAAAATGATAAAGAGGTTTTTTCTCAACCGGATCAACTCCCAGAGAAGAGACTTTGCCGTAATTTAAAGTATACAATTCACCTCCAATATTTTTTCTAACCATACAAATTCCAGTTTTGTCATTAGGAATAATACAGTTATGAGGACACAGCTCACACCCTATTCGCTCATCTCCCTCAGAATGATAAAATCTGGCTGGATGTTGATCATTCATTCTCCTCAAACCTCCTTACTTTAAAACGATAAATTTCTACTTCAGCATCTTCCCGGAGGCCAGCTTTCCTTTTAGCAATTTTTAACTGTTTGTCAGCTGTTTCTATTCCCTCCAGATCCGGCAGCAGCAGACCTGTCTGATGACCCCCTTTTACCAAAATCCCATATTCTCGGGGATCAAGTTCTGATATACTATTAACTTTTTCCGGTTCAGATAAGATGTCGACAGAAATCTTAATTTCCTTCAGCTCTTCTTTTTCTACTTCAGGAAAACGAGGATCATTCTCTGCAGCTGTCATAGCATTACTTATAATTTCATAGGCTGCATTTTTTTGTACAGGCCGAAAGGTCCCCATACAGCCTCTTAAATCACCTTTTTTCTTTAAAGTAACAAAAACTCCTGCTTTCTGTTTTAAAATATCTGGCAGTTCTCCTTCTTCAACTTCAACTTCACTTCCAGAAACAATATACTCTTCTACTGCTTTTCGTGCTAAATCAGTAACATATTTTTCTTCATTCATAATAATCACTCCCAACTAACTTATCTAATTTATTTTTTATCCGTTTCTGGGTTAATAAAAACTGTTCCATAACCTACACCAAACGGCCCCTCATAGGAATTAACTTTAACCTCAACTTCTAACTTATCCAGTGTCCCCAGCATTGTTATAATTGGTCTTAAACCACATTCTCCAGCTTTTTCGACTAAATCCTGATCAAAGTTTAAAATTGAGTTAAAATCCTTACCTCTAAAATACTGCATCAATTTCTCATCAAAGATGTGAGCATCAGGGTTAAAGCCTGCTGGTGCTCCTTTTTTTAATCGATGTGAGAGATCACCACTTGCAATTACCCCAATCTTATAATCAAGTTCAGAAGCTGTTCTGGCAATTTCCTGTCCAATCTTATACAACTCCTCATAGGAAATAAAGCCGATTGAAATTGGTAAAACAGGTAATTTAATTCCAGCTTTTTCTAAATAATTTAAGGGAACCATAATCCCATGATCCAGTTCCTGATCAACCCCATAGTTTTTTAAATCATTTTTTCTCAATGGCTGTAAAGATAAATTCTCTTCTTTAACATTGGAAATTAATTTTTCGGCAAATTTAGTGTCAGATTTTTCGCTAAATTTAAGTTTTGGATGTCCAAAATCACCAAAATTCCCCTTAAGATCTTCTTTAATAATTACAGAAGCAGTAGATCGAAAAACAGGTCCATGAGGAGTAATAAAAACCAACAGATCAAGCTCATCCTTGAATTCAGCAATCTCTGCAGCAGTCTTTTTAAACCCCTGAACAGTCTTTTCTGCCTTTTTCAACTCCCGCCCCCCAATTTCTTCAATCACAATCGGTGGATGCGGCAGTAAAGCAGCACATTTAACTCCCATTAATTTCACCTCCGGTTTAATTTAAATCAGGCTGAGTATAGAATAATTTTAATTTTCCACTCAAAAAAGCACAAAATCAATTTCTCTCACATTTTTATTATACTATAAATCAGCTGATAAAAAAACACCTCTAAACCTACTTTTCGCTGATACATATTATTAATTATAACTTGATTAACCCCGAAGCCCGGCTTTTTTTTATTTTTATAATTAAAGCAAAGTAAATTATTTTAAGTCTGCACAATTAAATGAGTAACTTAAAACTTTATCTTATCTATAACTTGATGAATAAAATTAATTTAAACAGTCGAAGAGCATGGATGCTCTGAGCTGAGCCAGGAACAGGAGGTTCCTTAGCTCAGGCAGCTGTTTAAATTAATTTTACGAATGCTAGTTATTGTTATAAAGTTTTACTGGAGCGATATTTCATTGTGCAGACTTAAAATAATAGGAGAATATAATTATAAAAAAGAAAAAAGCAGAGCCTGAGCTCTGCCTGAATAAAATCAAAAATAATATTATCTTTTTGAGAACTGTGGACTTTTTCTCGCTTTTTTGCGACCGTATTTCTTTCTTTCAACCATACGAGAGTCTCTGGTTAAGTAACCAGCTTTTTTAAGTGGTCCACGGTAATCTTTATCTACTTCCAGTAAAGCTCTAGCAATTCCATGACGAACTGCTCCAGCCTGACCGGAAAGTCCACCACCATTAACATTGACTAAGACATCAAAAGTTCCCTCAGCATTAACTAATTCTAAAGGTGACATAATATCTTTAATTAAAGATTTTCTATTAAAATAGTTATCAATTTCTTTGTCATTTACTAAAAACTTTCCATCTCCAGGCAGCAGGCGTACACGAGCTGTAGAAGTTTTTCTACGACCTGTACCTCTATATTGTACTTCAGAAGCCATCTATTAAATTCCTCCTCTCAGAATTAAAGTTCTAATTGTTCCGGCTGTTGAGCCTGATGTGGATGATTAGGTCCACTATATACTTTTAATTTTTTAACCATTTTCCTACCTAATTTATTATGTGGTAACATACCTTTAACAGCTTTTTCGATAATAAATTCAGGATTCTTAGCACGAAGTTCTCTATAAGTAATTTCATTAATACCACCAGGATAATTTGTGTGACTGTAATGTTTCTTGTCATCCCACTTCTTACCTGTTAATTTAATTTTTTCAGCATTAACCACTATTACATAATCTCCCATATCTACATGAGGAGTAAAAGTCGGCTTGTGCTTTCCTCTAATATACTGAGCGATTTCAGATGCAAGTCTTCCTAAAGTTTTGTCTGCAGCATCAACTACATACCAGTCGCGCTCTACAGTTTGATTATTTGCCATATATGTTGACATAACTATACCTCCTTAGTTAAAATACTCTCTATAATTACATGAAATTATTCTCAACGGGGCTAGTTGTTGAACAGAATAATTCATAGTAATTTTAATACAATCTTCTGCTTTTGTCAAGTTAAACGAAAATAAATTAATCATAAAGTACTTTGATTAAAGTTAAACCCTGAGCCGGAGCAGTAAAACCAGCATTATTTCGATCACAACTCTGCAAAATATCCTCTAGTTCAGACAGAGTTCTTTTTCCAAGTCCGGTTTCAATAAGTGTACCGGCTAAAATTCTTATCATATTATATAAAAAACCATTACCAACAACATCGATCCAGATTTCAGCATCTTCAGCTGAATAAACATCTAAAGAATATATTTCTCTAACTGTAGATTCTACAGAAGAACCAGCAGCACAAAATGAAGCAAAATCATGAGATCCTTCAAAAATATTTGCTGCCTTCTGCATAAGTTCTAAGTCAAGTTTTTTATAAACATTATAAACAAAATTGCGGACAAAAACTGAATTAAAATTACTGTTCAAAATTCTATATCTATATTTTTTGCCCCGTGCATCATAACGAGCGTGAAAATCCTGATTCACTTTTTCCGCCTTTTTACAGATTATATCATCAGGTAGTTCTGTATTTAAAGCAATTGGAATCTTGGCAAGCGGAATATCAACATCCAGAAAGAAATTTGCTGTCTGACCAGCCGCGTGAACCCCAGCATCTGTCCTTCCAGCACCTGTAATCTGCACCCTTTTTTTATTGATTTTACTAAGGGTTTGCTCTAATTTTTGCTGTATTGTTTGACTGGTATTTTTTTGAATCTGCCAGCCGCTATAATTAGTTCCATCATATTCAACTATAATTTTGTAGTTTTGTGCCATTTTAAATCTCACCTAATAAAATGATACTGCGACTGCCAGAATAATTATAATAATTAAAGCAATAAAATCATAATATCTAAACTCTAATTCATGCAGCCGTGTTCTTCCTTCCCCACCACGATAACACCTGGACTCCATTGCTAGAGCCAGATCATCTGCTCTTCTAAAAGCACTTATAAATAAGGGGACAAGTAAAGGAATTAGACTTTTAGCTCTCTGAATTAAATTACCGGATTCAAAATCAGCACCCCTGGCCTGCTGAGCTTTCATAATTTTATCAGCCTCTTCCAGTAGAGTTGGAATAAACCTTAAAGCAATTGTCATCATCATTGAGAGCTCGCTTGCCGGCACCCCAAATCTCTTTAAAGGAGATAAAATATATTCAATCCCATCTGTTAACTGCAGTGGAGAAGTGGTTAAGGTTAAGAGTGAAGTAAATAAAATTAAAATAAAAATTCTACTTACCATAAAAAATCCTGTATATACTCCTTCAGATTCAATGGAGATAAACCTCCAGGACCACAAAACCTCTCCCCCTTTTGTTAAAAAGATATGGATAAACAGAGTAAATAAAACCAAAATTAAAATTGGTTTTAATCCTTTGAGAACTTTTTTAACTGAAATTTTGGATAATAAGACAACTACCAGAACAAAAGCGGCAAAAAATCCAAAACCAGTAAAGGTGTCAATTGTAAATAAAGCAATTATCAAGATTGTAGTAATCATAATTTTAATCCGGGCATCCAGAGCATGAATAATCGAATCGCGAGCTATATACTGACCAATTGTTATATCTTTTAGCATATTATTTGCTCCTCAATGCTTTTAATATTTCTGCTGATGCCTCAGATATAGAAAATAAATTCGTATTTACTTTCAATCCTCTTTCTTCTAAACGATGCAGAATTTCAGTGATCTGGGGAAGATCCAGTGATAATTTGTGTAATTTCTGTTCCCGCGAGAAAACCTCTATGGGATGATCATCAATGACAATTTCTCCCTGATGCATCACAATAACTCTACTTGCAAGTTCGGCAATCTCTTCCATCCGATGGGAGATTAAAATAATGGTCATCTCCAGTTCCTGATAAAGATATTTAAGCAGTTCTGCAAGCTGCTTTCTACCCTGGGGATCAAGTCCAGCACTGGGTTCATCCAGCACTAAAACATCAGGTTTTAGAGCTAAAACCCCGGCAATAGCAACTTTGCGCTGCTGACCACCACTTAAATTAAACGGAGATCTATCTTTAAATTCATCATAATCAAGCCCAACTAATCCCATGACTTCTTCTACTCTTTCTCGAATCTCATCTTTTTTGAGACCCAGGTTTTTAGGACCAAAAGCTATATCCTGAAAAACAGTTTCTTCGAATAATTGATGTTCGGGATACTGAAAAACTAAACCAACATGACGCCTGGTTTCTTTTAAATTACTTTTTTCATTAGTAATATTTTTCCCATTAACTTTAACGGTTCCAGAGCTTGGAATAATTAGACCATTAAAAAGCTGAACTAAGGTAGATTTACCAGAACCTGTATGACCTACAATTCCAATAAATTCTCCTCTGCTGATCTCTAAATTAATATTTTTTAATGCTTTAACATTATTTTCATCCTGATAGACATGGCTTACCTCATTTAGTTCAATTAACATAATGCATCCACCAACTCATCTATACTCAAAATATCAGGAATATCGATATTTTCCTGGCGCAGGTATTCAGCAACCTCAACTGCAACAGGTATATCTAAATTTACATCCTTTAACTGCTCAACTAATCTGAAAATGGATTTGGGACTCCCTTTATGCAAAATCTGACCCTGATTCATAACAATGACCTGATCTGCATTTACCGCTTCCTCCATAAAGTGAGTAATATGAACAACAGTAATCCCTTTTTCTTTATTTAGGTATTGAACTGTTTCCATTACTTCTTTTCTTCCCTGTGGATCAAGCATTGCAGTCGGTTCATCTAAAACTATACAGTCCGGTTCCATGGCAATAACCCCGGCAATAGCGACTCTCTGTTTTTGTCCTCCCGATAATTTATGGGGAGCAAATTTTTGGAATCCTGCCATCCCAACCATTTCTAGAGCTTTATCAACTCTGTTTCTAATTTCCTGGGTTGGAATACCTAAATTTTCCGGTCCAAATGCTACATCATCCTCAACCATTGAAGCAACAAGCTGATTGTCCGGATTTTGAAAAACCATTCCAACTCGCTGTCTTATCTTCCAGGTATTATCGGGATTAGTAGTGTCTAAACCAGCCACAAAAATCTCTCCTTGAGAAGGAGTTAAGAGTACATTTAATAACTTTGCCAGGGTAGATTTGCCTGAACCATTTGAACCAATAATAACAGCAAAATCACCGGCTTCTATCTGCAGATTAATATTCTGCAAAGCCGGTCGATCACTGTTGTCATTTCCATAAAGAAAATCTACCCCACTTATTTCTATCAGGCTCATATTAACACCTACATTCAGTATTATTCTACGAGTTCAATAATCGCTTGCTTAGCTGCATCTCCTCTGCGGGGATACATCTTTAAAATTCTTGTATAACCACCAGGTCTTTCTGAATACTGAGGTGCTATCTCATCAAAAAGTTTAGTTACTACTTCTTTATCTTTGATTTTACTCATTACCTTGCGTCTTGAAGCTAAATCATTGGTCTTCGCAGCAGTAATAAGTTTCTCAGCATAAGATCTTAATTCTTTAGCCTTAGGTAGTGTAGTTTCGATTCTTCCCTCACGAAACAGTGATGTTGCCATATTTCTAAACATCGCCTGACGATGAGAAGATGTTTTCTGTAATTTACGCTTAGCCACCTAAAATCCCTCCTTAAATTTCATTCTCTTTTAGATCTAAATCAAGTTCATCTAATTTATCTTTGATTTCCTGTAAGGATTTCTTTCCCAGATTACGGACTTTCATCAAGTCATCCTCAGTTTTATCAACTAATTCTTCAACTGTATTGATTCCGGCCCGTTTTAGACAATTGGAAGAACGAACAGAAAGTTCTAATTCTTCAATTGTTGTATCTAAGATTTTATCTTTTTCTTCCTCTTCTACTTCAACCATAATTTCTACATCTTCAATTTCATCAGTTAGATTGATAAATAATTCCAGATGTTCTACCATGATTTTAGCAGCAAGACTGATAGCATCATCAGGATTAATACTACCGTTTGTATTAACTTCTAATACCAGACGATCAAAGTCAGTTACCTGACCAACTCTAGTATTTTCGATATTAAAATTGGCTCTTTCAATAGGACTATAAGAAGCATCTATTGGAATTAAGCCAATTACATTGTTATCAAATAAGTCTTTATTTTCTTCAGCAGTGTGATAACCTCTACCTTTATCAACAGTTGCCTCTAAAACTAATCTACCATCCTCAGCTAGTGTAGCAATATGATGGTCTTTATTGACAATCTGCACATCACCTGAAGAATGAAAGTCACCAGCAGTAACTTCTCCTTCTCCTTCTGCTTCTAATCTAATAGTTGTCTGTTCTTCACCAGAATGCTTAACAACTACCTCTTTTAAATTTAAAATGAGATCTGTCATATCTTCAACTACTCCTGGAATAGCTGAAAACTCATGTTTTACTCCCTCTACTTTAACTGAAGTAAGTGCAGCTCCAGGTAGAGAAGAAAGCAAAATGCGACGCAGAGAATTACCAAGAGTAGTACCATATCCTCTTTCTAGAGGAGAAATTTCGTAACGACCATAGTTTACATCACTTTCCAGTCTTTCCACACGTGGTTTTTCGATTTCTATCATCTTATCAGCTTACCCTCCTTAAATTAACAATTTTATGACTGAGGGTATTCATTTACCGTGAATAATACTCGACAATCAGGTGCTCTTCTACCGGATAATCGATATCTTCCCTCTCTGGTAATGCAACAACTGTACCTTCAGCTTTTTCAAGATCAGAATTAAGCCATTCCTGGGTAGAAAAATCAGAATTGTATTCAAAGATCTCTTTAAATTTAGTGGCCTTACGGCTTGAATCCTTAACACTGATTACATCATCCACATCAATTTGATATGAAGGAATGTCAACCTTGCGTCCATTTACTTTAATATGTCCATGTCTGACAAATTGTCTTGCTTCACTTCTAGAGCGAGCAAAACCCATTCTGTAAACAACATTATCCAATCTTCTTTCCAGAAGTTGTAAAAAGTTTACACCAGTTACACCCTGAATATTTTCTGCTGTCTCGAAATAGTTGCGGAACTGTTTTTCCATAATTCCATAAATTCGTCTAACTTTTTGCTTTTCTCTCATTTGAGATCCATATTCGGAAACTTTTTGACGTCCCTGACCATGTTCACCTGGAACATATGGTCTGCGATCAAAAGAACATTTTTTACTATAACAGCGGGCGCCTTTTAAATATAATTTTTCACCTTCACGCCTGCATAATTTACATACTGGTCCTGTATATCTTGCCATTTTTACACCTCAACTTTCTATTATATAATTATATTCGTCTTCTTTTCGGGGGTCTACATCCATTATGGGGAATAGGAGTAATATCTTTGATTAAAGTAATATTTAGACCTGCAGACTGCAGAGTTCTAATTGCAGATTCTCTTCCAGAACCTGGACCTTTAACAAAAATTTCAATTTCCTTCATTCCCATCTCTTTTGCCTCATCAGCAGCATTTTCTGCAGCCAGCTGAGCAGCAAAAGGGGTACTTTTTCTCGAACCTTTATAACCAACTTTTCCAGCACTTGACCAGGCAACTACCTTACCTTCTTCATCTGTAATTGAGATGATTGTATTATTAAAGGTAGATTTAATATGGGCCTGACCTTTTTCAATATTACGTTTTACTTTTTTTCTTCTGCGTGCTTTTTTCTTATTTTTAGCCATTAATTAAATTCCCTCCTTACTATTTTGGAGTAACTGAACGGGATTTGATTCCAACAGTCTTTTTAGGTCCCTTACGTGTCCGGGCATTTGTTTTAGTTCTCTGTCCTCGGACAGGTAAACCTCTGCGGTGACGAAGACCACGGTAACAGCCAATATCTTTTAATCTCTTAATATCAGCTCTTCTCTCTCTTCTTAATTCACCTTCAACAATATAATTATTATCAATTTCACTTCTTAAATCTGAAATTTCTGCTTCAGTCAAATCTTTAATTCTTGTATCAGGATCAACACCTGTGTTTTCAAGAATCTTTTGAGAAGTAGTTTTTCCAATACCATAAATATATGTCAATCCAATTTCTACCCTTTTATTTCTAGGAAGATCAACACCTTCAATTCTAGCCATGATTTCACCTCCAGTATTTTTTATCCCTGACGCTGTTTATGCTTGGGATTTTCACAAATAACCATTACTTTACCATTGCGTCTGATAACTTTACATTTATCACAAATCGGCTTAACTGATGGTCTTACTTTCATTAACAATCACCCCTTGTGGTAATTTATTTCGCTTTATGTCGATAAGTAATCCGGCCACGACTCAAGTCATAGGGAGAAAGTTCTACTGTTACCTTATCACCAGGTAAGATTCGTATAAAATTCATCCTCATTTTTCCTGAAACATGTGCCAGAACTTTGTGTCCATTTTCCAATTCGACTCTAAACATTGCATTTGGCAGGGGTTCAACTACTGTCCCCTGGACTTCAATAGGATCTTCTTTAGCCATAAATTATTTTACCTCCTCTTTGCTGAGATAATCCTTTAAAATTAAGCGAACATCTTCACTGCGAACTCGTTTCTTATTTTTCAAATTCCTTAAAAACTCTGCTGCAATTTGACCTGTACTTTCTAAATGTCTGCTATTTTTATATTTGGGATTATTAAATTTTCTCTTTACACCATCGACAACTTTAATTTTGTTTTTGGACTCATTAGCTATGACCAGATAATAAGTATCTTTATCTCTGCCGGCAGTCGACTTAACAATTTCGCCAACTTTAAAAGCAGTATCCAAAACTATCACTCTTTTCTTTTATCCTTTTTAACACGTACTGTACATTATACCATAGATAAGATGAGCTCTGCAATAAAACTTAGATTTTACTTAATATTTCAACTCCATCGCTTGTGATTGCAATTGTATGCTCAAAATGAGCAGATAAGCTCCTATCTTTAGTTACTACAGTCCAATCGTCCTCTAATGTCTCAACTTCATAACTGCCGATGTTGACCATTGGCTCTATAGCAAGGGTCATTCCTCGTTTTAGTTTTGGTCCCTTACCTGCCGGACCAAAATTAGGTATCTGTGGATCTTCATGCATGTCACGACCTATTCCATGACCAACATAATCACGAACCACAGAGAACCCATTTTCCTCAACATATTTCTGTACAGCATGCGAAATATCAAATAATCTGTTGCCGATAACTGCTTTTTCAAGTCCTTTAAGAAGAGATTTTTCTGTTACTTTTAATAATTTGCTGGCCTTATCAGAAATTGATCCAACTGCATGTGTTCTGGCAGCATCACCATTAAAACCTTCATAAAAAGTCCCAATGTCAATACTTACTATATCACCAGTTTCTAAATAACGATGCTCAGCAGGAATACCATGTACAACTTCTTCATTAATTGAAATACAAACTGAGGCTGGAAATCCCTGATAGCCTTTAAACGAGGGCACTGCACCTCTGCTGCGAATAAACTGATCAGCAAGCCGGTCAAGTTCGGCAGTAGAAATACCAGGTTTAATATTTTCAGATAGGTAAGCATGAGTTTCTGCTACTATCTGATTTGCTTCACGCATTATATCAATTTCACGCCTCGATTTCAAGATAATCATTATTTTTTCGCCTCAATTAATTTCATCAGCCTCTGCTGAACTTTATCAATTCCACCGGTGCTTTCTACCTCATGCAGTATTCCTTTATTTTGATAGTAATCTGCAAGCTTAGCAGTTTTTTCTTTATTTACTTCAATTCTTTTCTTTACAGTTTCTTCCTGATCATCACTGCGCTGAACTAAATTTCCTCCACATTTATCACAGACCCCTTCAACTTCAGGCGGATCATTTTCTACATGATAAACTGCACCACAATCCTCACAAACTCTACGTCCGGCCAGTCTTTTAACTAAAATATCAATTTCAGCCTGCAGATAAATAGCTAAATCAAGTTCTCTGTTCTGTTCGGCTAAAATTTCATCCAGTGCTTCTGCCTGAGCAATTGTGCGGGGGAAACCGTCCAGAATAAATCCATTTTCACAATCAGGTTCAGTAAGTCTTTCTTTAACAATCCCGATTGTTACTTCATCTGGTACCAGCTCACCAGCATCAATAAATGATTTGGCCTTTTTACCTAAAGGAGTTTCATTTTTGATTGCTTTTCTGAATATATCACCAGTAGCAATATGAGGAATTTCCAGACTTTCTTCTAATTTTTTGGCCTGAGTACCTTTACCAACACCAGGCAAACCCAGCAAAATCATATCCATTATATTTCCTCCTTTTTATTTCATGAAACCTTCATAGTGTCTCATCAGGAGATGGGATTCAATCTGTTCCATAGTTTTTAAAGCAACACCAACCATAATAATTAGAGATGTACCTCCAAAACTAATTGTTACACCGGTCAGCGGCTGCATTGCAAAAGGAAGTAAGGCAACTATAGTTAAGAAAACAGCTCCTGCAAGTGTGACCCTCATCAAAACTTTATCTAAATAATTGACAGTTGGTCTTCCAGGACGAATTCCGGGAATAAACCCACCATATTTTTTCATATTGTCTGCTACTTCTTCTGGATTAAAGGTAATTGCAGTATAGAAATAAGTAAAGAACAAAATCATCAGACCATATAATACCATATAAAGAGTTGAACCAGGACTAATTGCATTTGCCAGACCAGCTGCCCAATCATAAGGCAGTACCTGAGCAATAATTCCCGGGAATAAAAGTACAGATGAAGCGAAAATAACTGGGATCACACCAGCCTGATTGATCTTCATTGGAATATGAGTACTTCTACCTCCATAAACTCTACGGCCCACAATTCTTTTGGAATACTGAACCGGAATTCTTCTTTCTCCCTGCTGGACAAAGATAATACCGGCGACAATTATAACAGCCAGCACAGCAAAAATAAGCACATTTAAAATCGAAATTGTGCCCGCCTGTAATAACTCATATGTGTTATACATATCTGTAGGAAAGCGAGAAATAATTGAAGTGAAAATGATAATAGAAATACCATTTCCGATTCCTTTATCCGTAATCTGCTCACCCAGCCACATTAAGAAAGCTGTACCAGCAGTTAAACTGACAATAATTAAAGCAATGTCAAATACTGTCGAATTTGGTACGGCACCAAAACGTTGAATATAAAGTGTAATACCAACTGCCTGAATTACAGCCAGAACTATTGTTCCATATCTGGTGTACTGAGCAATTTTTTTGCGGCCCTCATTACCCTGTTTAGAAAGCTCTTCTAATTTAGGTACAACCACAGTTAAGAGCTGTAAAATAATTGAAGCAGTAATGTAGGGAGTAATGCTCATCGCAAAAATTGTAAACTTACTTAAAGCACCACCTGCAAATAAATCTAAAAAGTCAAGCGCTCCGCCAAAGCTGCCACCAAACAATCTTTCCTGAAGTAATGCAACATCTACTCCAGGTACCGGAATATGGGCACCCAGACGGTAAACTGCCATCATAGCAAGCATAAACAAAACTTTATTTCTAAGTTCTTTTACTTTAAAAACATTACCGAGAGCCTTAATCAATTTAAATCACCTCTGACTTTCCGCCAGCAGCTTCTATTTTCTTTCTGGCAGAAGCAGTAAAAGCCTGTACTTTAACATTAAGGGCAATCTCAACTTCACCTTTGCCCAGTATTTTTACTCCATTTTTTGCAATCTTATCAATGATTCCCTTTTCTAATAAAACCTCAGGATTTACAGTTTCATCAGCAGAAAATCTATTCAATTGGTATACATTTACTTCATTAAATTCTTTTTTAAATTTATTGTTAAATCCTCTTTTTGGAAGCCGTCTAAACAGAGGAGTCTGCCCCCCTTCAAATGTCGGGCGTACTTCTCCTCCTGCACGAGAATTCTGTCCGTTTGCACCTCTACCGGAAGTATAACCGCGACCAGAGCCAGTACCACGACCAACTCTTTTACGATTTTTCTTATATCCAGCAGCAGGTTTAAGATTATTTAATTTCATACTTACACCTCCTTGTTAATTATCCAATTAATTCTTCTACAGATTTACCTCTTAATCTGGCAACTTGTTCTGCACTCTTAAGCTCTTTAAGACCAGTAATTGTAGCATTGATCATATTAATCGGATTAGATGTTCCAAGAGATTTAGTTAAAATATCACTAATACCTGCAAGCTCGATTACCGCACGTACAGGACCACCAGCAATAACACCAGTACCAGGAGCAGCCGGTTTTAGTAATACTCTACCAGCACCAAAAACTCCGGTTTTCTCATGGGGAATTGTAGTACCTACAATTGGAACTTCGATTAATTCTTTTTTAGCTGCATCAATACCTTTTCTGATGGCTTCAGGCACTTCGTTAGCTTTACCAATACCTGCACCAACATGGCCTTCTCCGTCCCCTACAACTACCAGGGCACTAAAGCTAAATCTACGGCCACCTTTTACAACCTTGGCAACACGGTTAATATTAACAACGCGCTCTTCAAGGTCGAGTTTATCAGCGTTAATTTTACTCATTAATTTACCTCCTTATTTAAAACTTTAGCCCTTCTTCGCGGGCAGCATCAGCCAGAGCTTTAACTCGGCCGTGATATTTATATCCACTTCTATCAAATACTACTGTATCTATTCCCTTTTCCAGTGCTCTACTGGCAGCTAACTCTCCTACCATTTTAGCAGCCTCTTTATTACTTGCTACTTCAATTGAATCGCGAAGAGCTGGATCAAGTGTAGATGCAGCAGCAATTGTTTCTCCAGATAAATCATCTATAATCTGTACATAAACATGCTTTAAACTGCGGGTTACATTCATTCTTGGACGAGTATGTGTTCCCACAACTTTATTTCTAATTCTTTGATGGCGTTTTTTTCTTGCTTCTCTTTTACCCATCACATTCACTCCTTTCTATTAACCAGTTTTACCAACCTTACGTCTAATATGTTCTCCAACATATTTAATTCCTTTACCTTTGTAAGGTTCTGGTTTTCTTACTTCACGAATCTTTGCGGCTGTATCACCAACACGCTGCTTATCTATACCTTTAACTGTGATATTTGTGTTTTTCTCAACTTCAAATGAAATATCACCTTCAGCTTCAATAATTACCGGATGAGAATATCCAACCTCAAGTTTAAGCTTATCACCCTGAACCTGAGCATTATATCCTACACCTACCATTTCTAATTTCTTTTCAAAGCCTTTGCTAACACCCTCAACCATACCTTCAATTAAACTTCTCACTAAACCGTGCATGGAACGGGCTTCAATATCATCGCCATTGCGTTCAACAACAACTTCATTTTCATCAACTTTGATATCAATACCAGCTTTAAAGGTTCTTTCTAATTCACCTAATGGTCCTTTAACCTTAACAGTCTGACCATCAACAGTTACTTCAACCTTTTCGGGTATTTCTATAGGTAGATCACCAATACGTGACATAAATTTCACCTCCGTAGATTTTATCTTCAAGTTATCTTCAAGAAGTTCTCTCAAGCAGAAGCCATCAGCCAGATCTTAGAGACAATTGTAAACATCTCCAACCTCTGACGCGCTCGATGCGCTAATACTAACCTGACAATTCGTTTATTAATGAAAGGTTAGTGCAACTTCAAACCTCCCACTTCTAATTACCAGACGTAGCAGAGAACTTCTCCACCGATACCTTTCTCTCTTGCTTCTTTATCACTCATAACACCCTGGGAAGTAGAAATCACAGCGATTCCTAAACCTCCAAGTACCTGAGGCACTTCATCATTGCCAACATATACTCTTAAACCAGGCTTACTGATTCTTTTAATTCCACTTATAACTTTCTCATCATTATCACCATATTTTAAATAAACCCGAATCATGTTCTGAGGTTTTCTCTCAACTAATTTTACATCATTAATGAAACCTTCATCTTTCAATAGTTCACCAATGCTGGTTTTAACCTTAGAAGCGGGAATATCAACTCTATCTTTCCCAACACTATTAGCATTGCGAATCCGGGTCAGCATATCTGCTATTGGATCTGTTAAATTCATTTACAAACCTCCTTCCAGTTTTACCAGCTTGCTTTTTTAACTCCAGGAATTTCGCCCTTGTGAGCTAATTCTCTGAAACAAATTCTGCATAAATCAAACTTTCTCATATATCCACGTGAACGTCCACATCTGCTGCAGCGATTCACTTTTCGTGTCTCATATTTAGGCTCTTTATTGGCCTTTTCGATTAGAGCTTTACGTGCCAAACTAAACCCTCCTTCAATTTATAGGTCTTTACTTCTTAAATGGCATTCCCATAATTGATAATAATTCAAATGCTTCTTCATCTGTTTCTGCAGAAGTAACAATAGTAATTTCCATACCGTGAACATTATCAACGTCATCAATATTTATTTCTGGGAAAACAGTGTGTTCGCTTATTCCTAAGCTGTAATTACCGCGACCGTCAAATGATTTAGGAGATACACCTCTAAAATCTCGGATACGTGGCATTGATACATTAATCAATTTATATAAAAACTCAAACATCTGCTCACCGCGAAGAGTAACTTTTACTCCAACCGGCATACCTTCTCTAATTTTAAAATTAGCAATGGACTTCTTTGCCCGAGTTACAGTAGGACTCTGTCCAGTTATTCTTGCGATCTCATCAACAACAGTATCCAGAAGTTTAGTATCTTCTTTAGCATCTCCTAACCCAACGTTAATAACTATTTTTTCTAACTTAGGAGCTTCCATTACATTATTGTAATCAAATTTCTCCATTAGCTGGGGTAGAATTTCTTCCCTGTATTCATTAGCTAATACTGACATTTCTGGACCTCCTTCCGCTTATTTATTTATCTACAACTTCGTCACATTTTTTGCATTTTCTAACTTTTGTTCCATCTTCTAAACGTTCTGCGCCAACCCTGGTCTTTTCGTCACAACGGGGGCAGACGAGTTGAACATTTGAAGCATGTATTGGTGCTTCATTTTCTATAATTCCACCCTGCGGCATATCCTGTGTAGGACTTACGTGACGGTTTACAATATTTACACCCTCCACGATTACGCGATCTTTTTTAGGAATTACCTTTAAAATCTCACCGCGTTTTCCTTTATCTTTTCCGGATATTACTTCCACAGTGTCACCTTTTTTAATTCTCAATCGAATCCCCTCCTTCTATAATACCTCCGGTGCAAGGGAGATAATTTTCATATAATTCTTTTCCCTCAGCTCACGGGTCACGGGACCAAAAATACGTGTACCCTTAGGATTATTATTATCATCTATAATTACTGCTGCATTTTCATCAAATCTAATATAGGTGCCGTCTTTGCGTTTTAAGGCTTTCTTGGTTCTAACAACTACTGCTTTAGCAACCTCACCTTTTTTAACCATTCCATCAGGAATAGCCTCTTTGACGCTGACTACTATAGTATCTCCAACTTTAGCGTATTTTTTCTTGGAGCCTCCAAGTACCTTAATACATAAAAGTTCGCGGGCACCTGAATTATCCGCTACCTTTAAACGGCTTTCAGATTGTATCATTTTCAGGCCCTCCTTTCTACTTCCAGGACTTATTTTGCTTTTTCAATAATATCTAGTAAACGCCATCTCTTGGTCTTGCTTAATGGGCGTGTTTCCATAATTCTTACAATGTCACCTTCATTACAAACATTTTCTTCATCATGAGCTGTATACTTTTTAGTTTTCTTAACAACTCTTTTATATTTAGGATGCTGTGTTCTGCGCTCTACAGCAACAGTTATTGTTTTATCCTGTTTATCACTAACTACAACACCTTTACGCTCTTTACGACTATTTCTTTCCATGAGAAACCTCCTTTCAAAAAAGAATTAAGCCCTTTTTATACCTAGTTCTTTTTCCCGCAGAATAGTTTTAATTCGGGCAATAATTCTTTTAACCTCTTTAATCCTCATAGGATTATCCAACTGTGCTGTTGCATGTTGAAAGCGAAGGTTAAATAACTCTTCTTTAAATTCGCGGGCTTTCTGTTCTAACTCTGCTTCTGTTAAATTTCTTAATTCATCAGCTCTCATCGGCCTCACCATCCATTCCCTCTCTTGCTACAAATTTAGTTTTAATAGGCAGTTTGTGAGATGCAAGGCGCATCGCTTCTCTGGCAACCTCTTCCGGTACACCAGCCAGCTCAAACATAATTCTACCTGGTTTTACAACAGCCACCCATTTCTCAGGTGCTCCTTTACCACTACCCATTCGGGTTTCAGCAGGTTTTGCGGTTACAGGCTTGTCTGGGAAAATCTTGATCCAAACTTTACCTCCACGCTTAATGCTTCTAGTAAGGGCAACACGAGCAGCCTCTATCTGTCTATTGGTAATCCATACGGGTTCTAAGGCCTGTAGACCATATTCACCAAAAGTGATTTTATTTCCCCGATGAGCTTTACCTTTCATTCTTCCTCTCATTTGCTTACGATGTTTTACTCTTTTAGGTACTAACATCAAAGAGCCTCCTTTCCTGCATAATCTATCTATTCTTCATCTATTTCTGGAAGTATTTCTCCCTTATTGATCCAAACTTTAACTCCAATTGTTCCATATGTTGTGTCTGCTTCTGCAAATCCATAATCAATATCAGCTCTCAATGTATGCATCGGAACACTACCTTCACTGTAGCCTTCACGTCTTGCCATTTCTGCTCCACCAAGACGTCCACTGCTCTGAACTTTAAAACCTTCAGCTCCCATACGCATTGCACGATTCATTGCCTGCTTCATTGCTCTACGAAAAGAAATTCTTCTAACTAACTGAGAAGCAATATTTTCGGCAACTAATTGAGCATTCATTTCTGGATTTTCAACTTCTACAACATTAATTTGTACAGTTTTCCCAGTTAAAGCTTCAACTTCGTTTCTTAAAGCTTCAACTTCAGAACCTCCACGTCCAATAACCATTCCTGGTCTGGCAGTGTGTACATCTAATTTCAGTCTATTAGCAGCTCTTTCGATTACGACTCTAGAAATTCCAGCTTCAAACATTTTCTCCTTAACATGACTTCTAATCTCACGGTCTTCATTTAAAAGCTTGGAATAATCTTTTTTGTCCGCATACCATTTTGCTTCCCAATCTTTTATAACTCCAACCCGGAGACCATGTGGATTTATTTTATTACCCAAATTTTATCCCTCCTTTGTGTCGCTTAACACGACTGTGATATGGCTTGTTCTTTTATTAATAGGACTTGCCGATCCCTGTGCACGAGGTTTCCATCTTTTCATAGTAGGACCCTCATCAACAAAAGCTTTCTTTACATAAAGATCATCTACAAACATATCATGATTATTTTCAGCATTAGCTGTAGCTGAATTTAATACTTTTTCTACCATTTTAGCAGCTTTTTTCGGTGTGCTTTTTAAAATTGCAACTGCTGTATTAACATCTTTACCCTTAATTAAGTCTGTTACCAGACGTGCTTTACGGGCTGTAATACGCAGGTGCTTTGCAACTGCTTTTGCTTCCATTTTAAAACCCCCTTACTATCTACAATATTTCCTATTTAAGTGCTGTTGAACGTTCTGTATGGCGGCTGTGACCTCTAAAGATTCTGGTTGGAGCAAATTCTCCTAGTTTATGTCCTACCATTTCTTCAGATATATATACTGGCACATGCTTACGACCATCATGGACAGCAATTGTATGTCCAACCATTTCAGGGAAAATGGTTGAGCTTCTTGACCAGGTTTTAATAACCTGCTTTTTTCCACTCTCATTCATTTCTCTGATTCTGGCAATTAGTTTCTCTGAGACAAAAGGTCCCTTTTTTATAGATCTAGCCATCAATAATCCTCCTTTCTACTATTTGCGCTTCTTGGCGTGACGTGAACGGATAATATACTTATCTGAGCGCTTTGGCTTACGTGTCTTTTTACCCATAGTAGGTTTACCCCACGGAGTTACAGGATGTCTACCAGCAGGTGATTTACCTTCTCCACCACCGTGTGGGTGGTCATGAGGATTCATAACTACACCGCGTACATGAGGTCTTTTACCTTTCCAGCGGCTGCGTCCGGCTTTACCGACTGTAATATTTTCGTGATCAATATTACCAACCTGTCCAACAGTAGCTTTACATACATTATGAATTAACCTGACTTCCCCAGAAGGCATTTTTAAATGTACAAACTTACCTTCTTTAGCAAGAATCTGGGCCATTGCTCCTGCAGAGCGTGCGATCTGTCCACCTTTTCCTGCCTGCATTTCAACATTGTGTACAATTGTACCAACAGGAATATCTTTTAATCTAAGTGAATTTCCAGCAGTAATATCTGCTTCAACACCAGTTTCTAAGGTGTCACCCACTTCTACTTTATTTGGCGCAAGAATGTATCTTTTTTCTCCATCTGCATACTGCAGCAGAGCAATTCTTGCAGAACGATTTGGGTCATATTCTATAGTTTTCACTTTAGCAGGAATTCCATCTTTGTCCCGCTTAAAATCTATTATACGATAGCGGCGCTTGTGTCCACCACCCTGATGACGGCTGGTAATTCTACCATTTGCGTTACGGCCGCCCTTTCTCTTGATTGGAGCCAGCAGGCTCTTTTCGGGCGTATCTGTTGTAATTTCATCAAAACTAGCAACAGTCATATAACGCCTTGAAGGTGTGGTTGGTTTAAAACTTTTAATCGCCATCTTTTTTCCCTCCTTTATTAATTATTTTTTAGAGGCCTTCGTAAATTTCTATTTCATCGCCCTCAGCCAGCTTAACTAAAGCTTTTTTCCAGTCAGGTTTTTTACCAACATGGAAGCCGAGTCTTCTTTTTTTACCTCTAACATTCATTGTGTTTACATTTATAACATTGACAGAGAAAATTTCTTCTACTGCATTTCTAATTTCAACTTTATTTGCATTTTTGGCTACCTTAAATGTATAAGTATTAGCCTCCTGCATTTGTTCCATTGTATTTTCAGAAATAACAGGTGCTATAATAATATCTCTTGCATCTTTCATTCGCCCAGCACCTCCTCAACCATTTTAACCGCTTCTTCGATAAAAATAACCATTTCATTATCTAAAAGATCATAGGCATTTATTGAACCGGCAAGCAGTGTTTTGACATTTGGAATATTTCTAGCTGAAAGATATAAGTTTTTATCCTTTTCGGGCATCACTAAAACAACTTTTTTATCTTCTAAGTTTAAATCAGCTAAAATACTAACTACTGCTTTTGTTTTTGGTTGGTCAAGCTCTATCTTATCAACTAAAATTAACTCATCTCTCTCTACCTTATCGGTTAAGACAGATCTAAGCGCTAATCTTCTCATCTTTTTAGTTAACTTTTTATCATAACTGCGGGGAGAAGGTCCAAAAGTGATTCCTCCACCTACCCATAATGGAGAACGAATACTTCCGTGACGAGCACGTCCAGTACCTTTTTGTCTCCAGGGTTTGCGGCCACCACCGCGAACATTACCTCTTGTTTTTGTAGAAGCATTTCCGCCTCTTCTGGCAGCTAATTGTGCATTAACTACCTGATGTACAACATGTTTATTTATTTTATCATTAAAAACAGAATCATTTAATTCTACTTTTTCGAGTTCTTTTCCACTCTGATTGAATTTTGTTACCTGCGGCATCAAAAATCCTCCTTTCTCAACTTATTTAGTTGTTATCTGCAGATTTGATTTCGAGCACTGTTTTTTTAGCTCCTGGTACTGGACCAGAAATCAATAAAACATTACGCTCTACGTCAACTTTTACTATTTCTAAATTTCTTTCAGTTACTCTATCATGAC
The DNA here is from genome assembly GCF_004362045.1 of Halanaerobium saccharolyticum. Lineage (GTDB taxonomy): Bacteria > Bacillota > Halanaerobiia > Halanaerobiales > Halanaerobiaceae > Halanaerobium > Halanaerobium saccharolyticum_C. The sequence continues at coordinate 22,214 of NZ_SNWX01000019.1, forward strand.
CCATTCTTCCGGGCATTTTAAAGCCTTTATATACTCTTCTTGCATCAACAGCACCGATTGAACCTGGTGCACGATGGAAGTGAGAACCGTGTGACATTGGTCCACTGTGATGATTCCATCTTTTAATATTACCGGCAAATCCTTTACCTTTGGAAATACCACTAACATTAACTTTCTCTCCCACTTCAAAGAGATCAGCTTTAATTTCACTACCTTCACTCAGTTCCATATCTAAACCCTTAAATTCTCTTAAATGTTTTTTGGGTTCAAGATCACGACTTTCGAACTGACCAAGTTCCGGTTTGTTAAGTCTGTGCTTTTTAACTTCTCCAAATCCAAGCTGTACTGAATTATATCCATCTTTTTCTGTAGTTTTAATCTGTGTTACAACACAGGGACCGGCCTCAACTACAGTTACAGGTACCAGCTCTCCATTATCTTTAAAATACTGAGTCATACCCAGCTTTTTTCCTAATATAGCTTTCGCCATGGCCTAATACACCTCCTGACATTAAAGTTTAATTTCTATATTTACTCCTGCGGGCAAATCAAGCCTCATCAGTGAGTCTACAGTTTTTGATGTAGGATCGAGAATATCGATCAACCTTTTATGTGTTCTCATTTCAAATTGTTCTCTTGCATCTTTATGAACATGAGGTGAGCGAAGTACTGTAAATATCTCTTTCTCTGTTGGAAGAGGTACTGGACCAGATACATCTGCACCAGTTCTCTCAGCAGTTGCAACAATTTTTTCTGCTGATTGATCCAGGAGCTCATGTTCAAAAGCTTTAAGGCGAATCCTAATTTTTTCGTGTTTTGCCATTTGCTTACCTCCTTAATCTTTACGATTTAAGCTCAGTTAGGAGCATAGAAAAAGCGAGGAGGCTCCCTCCTCTGCTTTTTTAATTACTCAATAATTTCAGTTACAACTCCAGCTCCTACTGTGTGACCACCTTCACGGATTGCAAAACGCAGTCCTTCTTCCATAGCTATTGGAGTAATTAACTCTCCTGTCATCTCAATGTTATCTCCAGGCATTACCATGTCTACTCCTTCTGGTAAGCTGATGTCTCCTGTTACGTCTGTTGTACGGAAGTAAAACTGTGGTCTATATCCATCAAAGAATGGTGTGTGTCTTCCACCCTCATCTTTACTCAGTACATATACTTCAGCGTAAAACTTGGTATGTGGTGTAATACTTCCCGGCTTTGCCAGTACCTGACCTCTTTCGATGTCTTCTCTCTTTACACCTCTTAATAATGCTCCAATGTTATCTCCTGCTACTGCTTCGTCTAACATCTTACGGAACATTTCTACTCCTGTTACTACTGTTGTTGTTGTATCTTTGATTCCTACTACCTCTACCTCATCTGATGGATGTAGTGTTCCTCTTTCGATTCTTCCTGTTGCTACTGTTCCTCTTCCTGTAATTGAGAATACATCCTCTACAGGCATTAAGAATGGCTTTTCTGTATCTCTTTCTGGCTCTGGAATGTAGTTATCTACATTATCCATAAGCTCAATAATCTTCTTACCCCATTCTCCTTCTGGATCTCCATTTTCTGCAGCTTTAAGGGCTGATCCTACTACTACAGGAATATCGTCTCCAGGGAAATCATATTCGCTTAAGAGTTCTCTTACTTCCATTTCTACAAGTTCGATTAGCTCTTCGTCGTCTACCATATCTGCTTTGTTTAAGAATACTACAATTGATGGTACACCAACCTGACGAGCTAAAAGAATGTGCTCTCTTGTCTGCGGCATTGGTCCATCTGCTGCAGATACTACTAAAATTGCTCCATCCATCTGGGCTGCACCTGTAATCATATTCTTTACATAGTCAGCGTGTCCAGGACAATCTACGTGAGCATAGTGTCTTGACTCTGTTTCGTACTCAACGTGAGATGTCGCTATTGTGATTCCTCTTTCTTTTTCTTCTGGAGCATTATCAATTGTATCAAATGCTCTTACTTCTGCTCCCCCATAGTTTGCTAACACATTTGTGATTGCTGCTGTTAGTGTTGTTTTTCCATGGTCAACATGTCCTATTGTTCCTATGTTAACATGTGGTTTGTTTCTTTCGAATTTTGCTTTTGCCATTTTTTATTCCTCCTTATAAATTTATCTATTCTCCAATAATTTCTTCAGCAATACTTTTTGGTGCCTGTTCATAATGTGAGAACTGCATTGTATAAGTTGCTCTACCCTGAGTTTTGGAACGAAGATCAGTTGAATAACCAAACATCTCAGAAAGCGGTACATGAGCACTAACTACCTGAGCATTACCTCTTGGCTCCATACCTTCTACTTTTCCACGACGTCCATTCAGGTCACCCATAACATCTCCCATGTATTCTTCGGGAGTAACAACTTCAACACTCATCACTGGTTCTAAAATAGCGGGACCAGCTTGTTTAGCTCCCTGTCTGAAACCCATTGAACCGGCGATTTTAAATGCCATTTCAGATGAGTCAACATCATGATAACTACCATCATTCAGTGTTACTTTAACATCAACAACTGGATAACCGGCAATAATACCATTTTCCATAGCTTCTCTGATTCCATCCTCTACAGATGGAATGTATTCACGTGGAATTGATCCACCTGTAATTTTATCTTCAAATTCAAATCCTTCACCTGCAGGCTGTGGTTCAAGATCAATTACAACATGACCATACTGTCCACGACCACCAGACTGACGGATAAATTTACCTTCAACACCGGTAACTTTTTTGGTAATTGTTTCTCTATAAGCTACCTTGGGTTTACCAATATTAGCATCAACTTTAAATTCTCTTAAGAGGCGGTCAACAATAACTTCCAGGTGTAATTCTCCCATACCCTCAATGATTGTCTGTCCTGTTTCCTCATCAGTGTGAACTCTAAATGTTGGATCTTCTTCTGCTAATCTCTGTAAAGCTTCACCAAGTTTATCCTGGTCTGCTTTACTCTTAGGCTCAATGGCAACACCAATAACTGGTTCAGGAAATTCCATTGCTTCTAAAACAATTGGATGATCCTGGTCACAGATTGTATCACCAGTACTGGTATTCTTAAGTCCAACTAAAGCACCAAGGTCACCAGCAAAGATCTCATCTCTTTCTTCACGCCGGTTAGCGTGCATCTGTAAGATGCGGCCAACTCTTTCGCGAATATCTGCTGTTGCATTATAAACATAAGAACCCGCTTCTAAGGTTCCAGAATATGATCTAAAGAAAGCTAATTTACCAACATACGGGTCAGACATAATTTTAAATGCCAGGCCAGAGAATGGAGCATCATCATCTGCTGCTCTTGTTTCAGTCTCTTCTGTTTCTGGATTGAAACCTTCAATAGGTGGTACATCGATTGGAGAAGGTAAATAGTCAAGCACTGCATCCAGCAGCATCTGTACACCTTTGTTTTTAAAGGCAGATCCACATAAAACTGGAATAACATTTACATTAAGTACTGCCTGACGTAGTAATTTTTTAATATCATCAGTACTTACTTCACCTTCTAAATATTTCATCATAAATTCGTCATCTTCTTCAGCCAGAACTTCCATTAAAATTTCTCTGTATTCTGCTGCCTGTTCTTTCATATCTTCTGGTATTTCAACTCTATCAAAATTAACACCAAGTTCATCTTCATAAACAACAGCATCCATTTCTACTAAATCAACAACACCATCAAATTTATCTTCACTTCCAATTGGAAGCTGAATTGGTACTGCATTAGCACCAAGTCTATCTTTCATCATATCTACAGCTCTGAAAAAATCTGCTCCCGTTCTGTCCATTTTATTAACAAATGCAATCCTGGGAACTCCATACTTATCAGCCTGTCTCCATACAGTTTCAGATTGTGGTTCTACCCCACCTACAGAACAGAATAAAGCAATTGCTCCATCTAAAACCCTTAAGGATCTTTCTACCTCAACTGTAAAGTCCACGTGTCCGGGCGTATCTATAATATTAATTCGGTTTTCACGCCACTGACAGGTAGTAGCAGCAGAGGTGATTGTAATTCCTCTTTCCTGTTCCTGTTCCATCCAATCCATAACAGATGCACCATCATGAGTTTCACCCATTTTATGAACTCGACCTGTATAGTATAAAATTCTTTCTGTTGTAGTTGTTTTACCTGCGTCAATATGTGCCATAATACCAATGTTACGTGTTTTCTCTAGTGGAAATTGTCGGGCCACTATTCTCCCCCCTTATATAAAAATTATATACATCACGCAACTAAATTACCATCTATAATGTGCAAAAGCTCTGTTGGCTTCAGCCATACGATGGACTTCTTCTTTCTTTCTAACTGCGCCGCCTGTATTGTTATATGCGTCTGTGATTTCTCCAGCAATTCTTTCTCTCATTGTTCTTTCATTGCGAGCTCTAGCTGCTGTCACTAACCAGCGTAATGCTAAAGTTCTTTTTCTATCTTCATCCACTTCTACTGGTACCTGATAGTTAGAACCACCAACACGTCTTGATTTAACTTCAAGTGCTGGTTTTATGTTTTCAATTGCTTCATTCACAACTGTTAAACCATCTTCACCAGTATTTTCGGAGATGATATCAAGAGCACTGTAAAATGCTTTTTCTGCCAGTCCTTTTTTACCATCCAGCATCAATTTATTAATAATTCTGCTGACAGTAACATTATCATATACCGGATCTGGAACTACATCTCTTTTTTCTGCTCTATTTTTGCGCACTAAAATCCCTCCTTTTACTTAGGTTTTTTTACACCATACTTGGAACGTCCCTGTTTTCTGTCTTCAACACCAGCTGTATCGAGTGCCCCTCTTACAATATGATATCTAACACCTGGTAAATCTTTTACTCTTCCACCTCTTACTAATACAACAGAGTGTTCCTGTAAATTGTGTCCAATTCCTGGAATATAGGCTGTTACCTCTTTTCCATTAGTTAAACGTACACGAGCTACTTTTCTTAAAGCTGAGTTAGGCTTTTTAGGAGTAGCAGTATATACTCTAGTACAGACACCCCTTTTTTGTGGAGAACCCTCCAAAGCAGGAGCAGAAGTTTTCTTTTTAGTCTTTTCTCGACCTTTACGGATCAACTGACTAATTGTCGGCATGCAATCCCACCTCCTTCCAGTTATTTCAATAGTGCTGCAGAAGCTGCAGAAACATCGATCCCACAAATTCTGCCCAATTCATTTTTGCTTTCTACAATCTCAAAAGGAATATTATTATCACTAACAGCCTTAAGTATTTCTTTTTTTAAAGGCTGGTCAATATCTTTAGCTAAAAATATCTTTTTTACCTGATTGTTTGTTATGGCTTTTAAAGTCTGCTTACTGCCAACCAGAAGGTCAGCGCTGCATATATCACCTAGCATTTTAACCAAACCCCCAGATCAAACTTTGCTGAGCACACTTAAATATTTTAACAGCTTTACCCGGCCATGTCAAGCAAAAATTAAAAAGAGTTTCTCCTTTTATTAATCCTGTAAATTAAGAACTAGCAAATACCTTCTCAGTCCAAATTCACCTGACAATAAAGGAGAAACTCTTATAATTTATTAAGATGTTTAACTTCTATATTTGGTTGCTTTATTCAACTTCAGTTAAATCTCCTGTTAAGTCACCAAACTTAGTTCCATCTTCTTTAATTACATCAATATTTCTATAATATTTCATCCCTGTACCAGCCGGAATCAGCTGTCCAATTATTACATTTTCTTTAAGACCCAATAGCGAATCCACTTTTCCATCCAGTGAGGCCTCTGTCAGCACCCGGGTTGTTTCCTGGAATGAAGCCGCAGATAGGAAAGAATCCGTAGCAAGTGAAGCTTTAGTAATCCCTAAAAGTTCTGGTTTTGCAACTGCTGTTTCCTTATTCTCAGCTGCAGCATCTTTATTTGCCTGACGATAGTCATATCTGTTTACCAGACTGCCAGGAAGTAGCTCTGTGTCACCAGGTTTTACTATTTTTAATTTCTTCAGCATCTGGCGTCCTATTACCTCAATGTGCTTATCATTGATTTCTACACCCTGGGATCGGTAAACATTCTGCACCTCTTCTATCAGATAATTCTGCACAGCTCTTTCGCCCTTAACTTTAAGCAGTACATTGGGATCAAGTGGTCCTTCAGTCAGCTTATCTCCAGCTGTTACATAGTCATCATCTTTAACAATCATTTTAGATCCATATGGAATTTTGTAAGTTTTCTTTTTACCATCTTCATTTTCTACTACCACTCGTTTGGAGTTTTTCTTTTCAACTATAGTTACATAACCTTCTCTTTCGGTCATGATTGCCTGTCCCTTAGGTGTTCTACCCTCAAAAAGCTCTTCAACCCTGGGCAGACCCTGAGTGATATCATCTCCAGCAACACCACCGGTGTGGAAGGTCCGCATTGTCAGCTGAGTTCCCGGCTCACCAATTGATTGAGCAGCAATAATTCCAATTGCTTCTCCGATATCAACTACCTTACCTGTTGCCAGGTTGCGTCCATAACATTTACGACAAACTCCATGCTGTGCTTCACAGGTTAAATTAGTTCTAATTTTAACTTTATCTATACCTGCAGTTTCAATTTCATTCATTTTCTTTCTATCTATTATAGTATTTTTTCCAATAATAACTTCTCCGCTTTCTGGATCTACAATTTCTTCAGCAGTAAAACGGCCAATACATCTTTCAGACAATGGCTCAACAGCATTTTTACCTTTAGGGCCAATCGCTTCAACATAGAGACCTTTTTCAGTACCACAATCTTCTTCTCTAACAATCACATCCTGTGATACATCAACTAAACGCCTGGTTAGATAACCAGAGTCAGCAGTTCTTAAAGCTGTATCCGCAAGACCCTTACGAGCTCCATGAGTTGATAAGAAGTATTCTAATACATCCAGACCTTCCCGGAAACTGGAACGGATTGGAACATCAATAATTCGACCGGATGGATCTGCCATCAGTCCCCGCATACCTGCCAGCTGAGAAATCTGAGATGTATTACCACGCGCACCAGAAATAGCCATGATGTAAATATTATTGCTTTCATCAAGGTTTTCTAAAAGTGCATCTGTAACATCATCTTTTGCTTTGTTCCAGATATCTACTACCTTATGGTAACGTTCGTCTTCTGTAATGGCTCCTCGACGGTAATGATTTTCAATCTGATGAACTTCATCTTCTGCTTTAGAAACAATTGCCGGTTTAGAAGGTGGAATTTCTGCATCACTAACAGCAATAGAGATACCGGATCTTGTTGCATAGTCATAACCCATTGCTTTAATGTTATCGAGAGTTTCAGCAGTTTTATCATTTCCAACTTCTTCGTATAAATCAGTGATTAAATCTCCTAAATCACTTTTACCAAATCTCTGATTTAAAAACGGCATTTCTTCCGGTAAAGCCTCATTGAAAATAACTCTACCGATTGAAGTTTCTATAATTTCTCCATCTAATCTAACTTTAACCGGTGCCTGCAGATGGACTCGATCAGTATCATAAGCTTTAATTGCTTCATCTGCATTGGCAAATATTTTGCCGGCACCTTTGCGGTCTTCTTTAATAGTGGTTAAATAGAAAATTCCTAACACCATATCCTGAGTTGGAATGGTAATTGGCCCACCATCAGCCGGATTTAAAAGATTAGTAGTCGAGAGCATTAACAACCGTGATTCAGCCTGAGCTTCTACAGATAAAGGTAAGTGTACTGCCATCTGATCACCATCAAAGTCAGCATTATAGGCTGGACAGACTAATGGATGTAATTTGATAGCTTTACCCTCTACCAGAACAGGCTCAAAGGCCTGAATACCAAGTCTATGCAGTGTAGGTGCCCGGTTTAAAAGAACCGGATGATCTTTAATCGCTTCTTCTAAAATTCCCCAGACAGCTTCGTCAACATCTTCTACCATTCTTTTTGCATTTTTTATATTATGAGCATGCCCCTCTTCTACCAGACCTCTCATTACAAATGGTTTGAATAATTCTAAGGCCATCTTCTTGGGCAGACCACACTGATGCATTTTAAGGTCTGGACCAACAACAATAACTGAACGACCGGAATAGTCAACCCGTTTACCAAGTAAGTTCTGACGGAATCGACCCTGTTTACCTTTCAGCATATCACTTAAAGATTTAAGGGGCCTGTTTCCTGCTCCGGTAACCGGTCTTCCCCGACGTCCGTTATCAATTAAAGCATCAACTGATTCCTGCAGCATCCTTTTCTCATTCCGAATAATGATTTCGGGTGCTCCAAGATCAAGCAGTCTTTTCAATCTATTGTTACGGTTAATAACTCTTCTGTATAAATCATTCAAGTCGGAAGTAGCAAAACGCCCACCATCCAGCTGAACCATCGGTCTTAAGTCTGGTGGAATAACTGGTATCGCGCTCAGCACAAGATTAGCAGGATTTAAACCAGAATCTAAAAGTCCATCCATAACTTCCAGTCTGCGCACAGCTCGTTTACGCCGCTGCCCACTTGCTTCCTTGACTTCTTTTTTAAGTTCTTCAACTTCAGCTTCAACATCAATTCTTCCCAGTAGTTCCTGAATAGCCTCTGCTCCCATAGCAGCCTTAAAAGTATTACCATATTTATTTTTAGCTTCCCTATATTCACTTTCCGGCAGCAGCTGCTTCTCACTTAATGGTGTATCACCAGGATCAGTTACTATATAATGTACAAAATAGATAACTTTCTCTAATGCTCTTGGTGACATATCCATTATTAAACCCAGACGACTGGGGATACCTTTGAAATACCAAATGTGCGTGCATGGTGCAGCCAGTTCAATGTGCCCCATTCTTTCTCTTCTCACTTTGGATCTCGTTACCTCTACTCCACAGCGGTCACACACAACACCTTTATAACGGACTCGCTTATACTTTCCACAGTGACATTCATAGTCCTTGGTCGGTCCGAAAATTTTCTCACAGAATAAGCCATCTTTCTCCGGCTTTAAAGTTCTGTAATTAATTGTTTCCGGCTTTTTAACCTCTCCCCGGGACCATTCACGTATCTGTTCTGCAGAAGCAACTCCGATCCTCATTGAATCGAAATTATTCACATTTAACAAGGGTCTCTCCCCTTTCTATATTGGAATTATTCGTCTTCATTATCATTATCACGACTTAATTTTAAGTCTGTATCTAAACCAAGTTTTTGTGCTGTTTCCATCATTTCATCTTCATTTTCAGCAACCTGTAATTCCTCTTCATCAGAAGTAAAGATTCTGGCATCAAGGCCAAGACTCTGCATCTCTTTAATCAATACTTTAAATGACTCCGGAATACCTGGATCAGGAACATTTTCACCCTTAACTATTGCTTCATAGGCTTTTACTCTTCCTACAACATCATCAGATTTAACTGTCAGCATTTCCTGAAGAGTGTATGCAGCACCATAAGCTTCCAGTGCCCAAACTTCCATCTCACCCAGTCGCTGACCACCAAACTGAGCTTTACCTCCCAGCGGCTGCTGAGTAACAAGAGAATAAGGTCCTGTTGAACGTGCATGTAATTTATCATCGACTAAATGATGGAGTTTCAAAATATACATAACCCCAACTGTTACTCTTTCTTCAAATCTTTCGCCGGTTCTACCATCATAAAGAACTGTCTTACCATCTCTGGCCAGTCCTGATTCTTCCAGGATATCTTCAACTTCTTCCTCTAAAGCCCCATTAAAGACTGGTGTTTCAGTGTAAATCCCCAGTGCTCTGGCAGCCATACCAAGGTGAGTCTCCAGTACCTGTCCAATATTCATCCGGGATGGTACACCAAGTGGGTTAAGTACAACCTCTACTGGTTCACCATTAGGTAAGAAAGGCATATCTTCTTCCGGTAAAATTCTGGAAATAACACCCTTATTACCATGACGTCCAGCAAGCTTATCTCCCACTGAAATCTTTCTTTTAGTAGCAACATAAACTCTAACCAGACGATTAACCCCAGGTTTTAAGTCATCTCCCTGTTCTCGAGAAAAGACTTTAACATCAACAACTATACCTACTTCTCCATGTGGAACTTTGAGAGATGTATCTCTTACTTCCCGTGCTTTTTCACCAAAAATAGCTCTCAGGAGTCTTTCCTCAGCTGATAATTCAGTTTCTCCCTTTGGAGTCACTTTACCAACCAAAATATCTCCCTCTTCAACCTCTGCCCCGACCCGAATAATTCCGCGTTCGTCCAGATTTTTGAGAGAACTTTCCCCTACATTTGGAATATCACGAGTTATTTCTTCAGGGCCAAGTTTGGTATCTCTGGCCTCTGCCTCATGTTCTTCTATATGAATTGTTGTGAATGCATCTTCTTTAACCAGATTCTCACTAATTAAGATAGCATCCTCATAGTTATATCCTTCCCAGGGCATAAAAGCAATTAAAGAGTTACGACCCAGTGCCATTTCACCCTTTTCGGTTGAAGGACCATCAGCAATAATTTCTCCCGCTTCAATCTGATCACCTTTAGCAACAATCGGCTTCTGATTCATACAGCTGCCCTGATTGGATCTCTTATATTTCATTAATTTATAACTGTCAATTAAACCTTCATCATTTTTAACCATTATTTTTTGAGAAGTAACACTGACAACTTTTCCACCTTTTTCTGCTACAATAACTGCACCTGAATCTTTAGCAGCCTTATATTCCATTCCTGTAGCTACCATTGGTGCATCAGTTATCATCAGCGGAACAGCCTGACGCTGCATGTTGGCTCCCATTAAAGCCCGGTTAGCATCATCATTTTCTAAGAAAGGAATCATTGCTGCAGATACACCAACCATCTGCTTGGTAGATACATCCATATAATCTAAATCTTCTGGATGGACCTCAAGAATATCCCCTCTCTTACGAGCAATAACAAATTCGCTGGTAAAGTTACCCACTTCATCGATCTCAGCATTTGCCTGTGCAATTATATGCTTATCTTCTTCATCTGCAGTCAAATAATCAATTTTATCTGTAACCTGTGAATCAACTACCCTGCGATAGGGTGTCATCAAAAAACCGAATTCATTTGTTTTAGCATAAGTTCCCATTGTACCTATTAGACCAATGTTTGGACCTTCAGGTGTTTCAATAGGACAGATCCGGCCATAATGAGAGTGATGAACATCACGTACATCAAAACCAGCTCTTTCTCTGCTCAAACCACCAGGTCCAAGAGCAGACAATCTTCGTTTATGGGTTAACTCCGACATTGGATTTGTCTGATCCATAAACTGGGAAAGCTGAGAACTACCGAAAAATTCCTGGATGGAAGCTACAACAGGTCTGGTATTAATTAAAGCCTGTGGAGTAACTACATCTACATCCTGGATGGTCATTCTTTCTCTAACTACCCTTTCCATTCTGGAAAGTCCAATTCTAAACTGATTCTGTAATAATTCACCTACAGTTTTCAAACGGCGGTTACCCAGATGGTCAATATCATCAATATATGCTTCTGGATCATTATAGACCAATTTAATCATATATTTTACAGTTGCTGCAATATCATCAACATGCAGATATTTGCGGTCTTTATCCACATCTAATTCTAATTTTTTATTTAATTTATAGCGTCCAACTGCTGCCATATCATATCTTTTATGGTCAAAAAATAATGAATCTAAAAGATTAGTGGCACTTTCTACTGTTGGCGGTTCTCCCGGACGGAGGCGCTTATACAATTCAATTAATGCTTCTTCTTTCGATTCTGTACTATCTCTTTCTAATGTGTCATGTAGAACTTCTGAATCACCAAATTCGTCTGTGATTTCTGCGTCTGTACCAAAACCAAGTGCGCGCAGCAAAACAGTTGACGGAAGTTTTCTTGTTCTATCAACTCTCACAGAAATTATTCTCTTTTTATCATATTCAAATTCTATCCAGGCTCCGCGGTTCGGTATAATACTACCAGTAATTAAACGGCGCCCATCTTTTGTTCTTTCATCACTAAAATAAACTCCAGATGATCTCACCAGCTGATTTACTACTACTCTCTCGGCACCATTAATAATAAATGTCGCCTTATCAGTCATTAATGGGAAATCACCCATAAATACTTCCTGTTCCTTGACCTCACCAGTTTCTTTATTTATCAAACGAACTTTAACCTGCAGAGAAGCCGAATAAGTATCATCTCTATCTCGGCACTCCTGTACAGTATATTCAGGATCTTCTAAATAATAATCTACAAATTCAAGTACCAGATTTTCAGAAAAGTCTTCAATTGGAGAGATTTCATTAAAAACCTCATGCAGTCCCTCTTCTAAAAACCACTGATAAGAATTTAATTGCGTATAAATCAGATCTGGCAAGTCCATCGCGTCATCAATTTTACTAAAACTTCGTCTTTCCCTTGCCGTTGACATCATTGCACCCCCAGGAAATTCTAATAATTAGCTGAAACTATCCCATAATAATCATTCTTCTTATTTACCTTATAGACATCTAATAATGATAGCACAGGAAATTTCTCTTGTCAAGAGAAATTTTAATGAAATTCTCTCATTTCCAATCTTTTTAGCTTACTCATTACCTTCATGATTAATACAAGATTTTTTTAAAACAAATAGAAAAATTATACCATTAAAGCATTTTTTTATATAAATAATGAAAATAATCAATAAATGTATATAAAAGAGAGAATTTCATACTTTATCATGAAAAATAGTCCTGCTGTATAAATTTATACAGCAGGACTATTATCATAATTGCTATATTAGAATATCGGATTACTTAAGTTCTACAGTTGCTCCAGCTTCTTCTAACTTTTCTTTCATTTCTTCTGCATCTTCTTTACTTAGACCTTCTTTAACATTACCAGGAGCATCATCAACAACAGCCTTAGCTTCTTTTAAACCTAAACCTGTTAATTCACGAACAGCTTTGATAACCTTAATTTTCTTGCCGCCAACCTCTGCTAAGAAAACATCAAACTCTGACTGCTCTTCTTCTTCAGCGCCACCACCAGCTGCTCCACCAGCTACTGCAACAGGTGCAGCTGCACTTACACCAAACTTCTCTTCCAATTCTTCAACCAGTTCAGATAATTCTAAAACACTCATTTCCTCAATTGCACTAATAATTTCTTCTTTATTCATTATAATAATCCTCCTTAATTTTTTTAGGCTTTCTCTTCTTTAATTTGATTTAACACCTGTACTAAGCCGCGAATATTACCCTGCAGTACGTTGACCAATCCAGATAGGGGTGCTTTCATACTTGCAAAAGCTTTTGCAAGTAGTTCTTCTCTGGATGGAATTTCTGCCAGGGATTCTACTTTCTCTTTACTAATAATTTCACCATTTAAAAGACCAGCTTTAATCTCTAAAACTTCATGATCTTTAGCGAATTCGACTAAAATTTTTGCAGGAGAAACAGCGTCATCTTCACCAAATGCAATAGCTGTAGGTCCTGAAAAATAGTCTGTCATTTCTTCCATTTCAACATCATTAGCAGCAATAGTAGCCAGAGTATTTTTTACAACTTTAAATTCTACCCCTGCTTCTCTTAACTTGCTTCTTAATTCTGTCATTTCGGCAACATTTAATCCCAGATAATCAGTAATTACAAGTGATTTTGCACTACTAAATTTATCAGTAAGTTCTTTAACAACAGCTTCTTTTTCTGGTCTTGCCACATTTTCACCCCCCTCAAAATATGAGCTTCACAATAAATCCTTTCTAAATTGAAAAAACCTCCTGTAGACAGTCAGGAGGTATAAATGCAAAATTAGATTTGCAGAAATATGTCCTCGGCAGGAATTTTAAGCATTGCGCCCCTGCTGTCTTCGGTAAGGTTATTTTCTTGTCTAAATAAATATAACACAAAAAACTTAACAGGTCAAACTTTTTTTAGCGTCCAATAAATTCCATTGTGGCTGCTGGATCCATCTTAACTCCAGGACCCATTGTTGGTGAGATAGCTAAAGATCTAAAGAATTTACCCTTAGCTGCTGCCGGACGTTCTTTTGCAAGAGTGTCCATGATTTTATGATAGTTGTTTAAAAGCTCTTCTTCAGTAAAAGAAGCTTTCCCAATCGGCAGATGAACAATACCGGTCTTATCAACACGATATTCCAGTTTACCTGCTTTAAACTCAGCCACTGCCTGTTCTAAATCAAAAGTTACAGTACCAGCTTTAGGATTAGGCATTAAACCTTTTGGACCTAAAACTCTACCAAGGCGGCCAACAACACTCATCATATCAGGTGTAGCAATAGCTAAATCGAAATCTAACCAGCCACCTTCAATTTTTTCTGCCAGTTCTTCACCACCAACAAAATCAGCTCCAGCTTCTTCAGCTTCTTTGGCTTTTTCACCTTTAGCAAAGACAACTAAAGTTACTTCCTGACCTGTACCTTCCGGTAAAACAACAGTCCCTCTAATATTCTGATCAGCATGTTTAGGATCTACTCCCAGTCTTGCTGAAAGCTCAATTGTTTCATCAAAGTTTGCAGTTGCAAGTTCTTTGACTAAGCTAAAAGCTTCTCCGGGATCAAACAATTTTTCTCGATCATATTTTTCTACAGTTTCTGCATAACGTCTACTTTTTGCCATTATTATTCCTCCTTTGTGGTATTAGCGGAATCTTTCCTCCCACTGAATTACGTCTATAAAAAACACTTATTTTTAATCTTTAAATTAAATAGAATTACAATTATTTAATTTACTCTACCAGAATTCCCATACTTCTTGCAGTACCTTCGATCATACTCATTGCAGCTTCCATACTACCAGCATTTAAATCCTGCATTTTAGTTTCTGCAATCTTCTGTACAGCATCTTTGCTAACTGTAGCAACCTTATCGATATTAGGTTCTCCAGAAGCAGTATCAATTCCTGCTGCCTGCTTTAGTAATACAGCAGCTGGTGGAGTCTTAGTAATAAAATCAAAAGAACGATCCTGATATACTGTAATTTCTACCGGGATTAATGTTCCCTGATTATCCTGAGTTTTAGCATTAAAAGATTTACAGAATTCCATAATATTAACACCATGCTGTCCAAGTGCAGGACCTACAGGTGGTGCAGGGTTAGCCTGTCCGCCAGGAATCTGTAATTTAATAACTGTCATAACCTGTTTAGCCATTTAAAACACCCCTTTCTTCAAAATAGTTATCTATTTAAAAATATTTACTAGTGTTTGTCAAATTGGTCAAATGATAATTCAACTGGAGTCTCTCTTCCAAACATCGAAACAAGAATTTTTGCCTTACCCTGTTCCGGATGAATTTCTTTGATTACTCCATCAAAATCTTCAAAGGGACCATCTTTAACAGTAACCTGATCTCCAACCTCAAAATCAACAGAAACTTTTTTAGCTTTTTCGCCCATGCTGCTTAAAATAGCATCGACTTCAGCTTTTTCAACAGGGAGGGGCTTAGTCCCACCACTGACAAATCCTATTACACCGGGTGTGTTTTTAACAACATACCAGGATTTATCATTCATATCCATCTGTAATAAAATATAACCAGGGAAAATTCTTTTTTTAACTACTTCATCTTTCCCTTTCTTCTTCTCTATTTTTTCTTCAGTTGGAACTAGAATTCTAAAAATACTGTCTTCCATACCTGTACTGGCTATTCTTTTTTCAAGATTTGCCTTAACTTTTCTTTCGTGTCCTGAGTATGTATGGACCACATACCAGGGTACATCTTCTCTTCCTTTTTCTAACTCTTCGTTTAACTTGCTTTCTTCACTCATATTTAAGGATTCTCTAGAGAATCCTCACCTCCTCAATTACGAAATTAATGGAGTAATTATATTAGCCAGTGCCAGATCTATGATACCAATAAATGTTATTAAAGCAATTACAGTCACAATTACAACTAGTGTATTTGATGTAATCTCTTCTTTGTTTGGCCAGTTTACTTTCTTTAATTCAGATTTAACTGATTTTAAAAATTTAGATATTTTACCAAAAAACCCGAGTTCTTTTGCCATCTTTAAATCACTTCCTCAGCTAAAGTATTAATGATTCTACTTTGTTTCACGATGGAGGGTGTGCTCCTTGCAAAACTTACAATATTTTTTCAGTTCCAGCCTATCACGAGTATTCTTTTTATTTTTTTTGGTAGAATAATTGCGGTTTTTGCATTCTGTACATTCAAGTGTAATAATATCTCTCACCGTAAATCCACCTCCTCAATCAAACAGTTCCTGCTTGAAAACTTATATTTAAAGAGATCTTAACTAAAGTTACCTCTCTAATTTACTGTATTTTTTCTGATTCTTAACCTTAATTAATTTACCATATTTAAAGTGCAATGTCAATGTTTTTTAGAAAAAAAGCATGTGCAGCTCAATTCTGCACATGCCTATGGAATTAAATTTAAGTTTTAATAACTTAGAATATTAAGCAGCTAATTACTCAATAATTTCAGTTACAACTCCAGCTCCTACTGTGTGACCACCTTCACGGATTGCAAAACGCAGTCCTTCTTCCATAGCTATTGGAGTAATTAACTCTCCTGTCATCTCAATGTTATCTCCAGGCATTACCATGTCTACTCCTTCTGGTAAGCTGATGTCTCCTGTTACGTCTGTTGTACGGAAGTAAAACTGTGGTCTATATCCATCAAAGAATGGTGTGTGTCTTCCACCCTCATCTTTACTCAGTACATATACTTCAGCGTAAAACTTGGTATGTGGTGTAATACTTCCCGGCTTTGCCAGTACCTGACCTCTTTCGATGTCTTCTCTCTTTACACCTCTTAATAATGCTCCAATGTTATCTCCTGCTACTGCTTCGTCTAACATCTTGCGGAACATTTCTACTCCTGTTACTACTGTTGTTGTTGTATCTTTGATTCCTACTACCTCTACCTCATCTGATGGATGTAGTGTTCCTCTTTCGATTCTTCCTGTTGCTACTGTTCCTCTTCCTGTAATTGAGAATACATCCTCTACAGGCATTAAGAATGGCTTTTCTGTATCTCTTTCTGGCTCTGGAATGTAGTTATCTACATTATCCATAAGCTCAATAATCTTCTTACCCCATTCTCCTTCTGGATCTCCATTTTCTGCAGCTTTAAGGGCTGATCCTACTACTACAGGAATATCGTCTCCAGGGAAATCATATTCGCTTAAGAGTTCTCTTACTTCCATTTCTACAAGTTCGATTAGCTCTTCGTCGTCTACCATATCTGCTTTGTTTAAGAAGACTACTATTGATGGTACACCAACCTGACGAGCTAAAAGAATGTGCTCTCTTGTCTGCGGCATTGGTCCATCTGCTGCAGATACTACCAGGATTGCTCCATCCATCTGCGCTGCACCTGTAATCATATTCTTTACATAGTCAGCGTGTCCAGGACAATCTACGTGAGCATAGTGTCTTGACTCTGTTTCGTACTCAACGTGAGATGTCGCTATTGTGATTCCTCTTTCTTTTTCTTCTGGAGCATTATCAATTGTATCAAATGCTCTTACTTCTGCTCCCCCATAGTTTGCTAACACATTTGTGATTGCTGCTGTTAGTGTTGTTTTTCCATGGTCAACATGTCCTATTGTTCCTATGTTAACATGTGGTTTGTTTCTTTCGAATTTTGCTTTTGCCATTTT
>NZ_SNWX01000019.1:39840-56019 GCF_004362045.1 Halanaerobium saccharolyticum
TGCTGCTGTTAGTGTTGTTTTTCCATGGTCAACATGTCCTATTGTTCCTATGTTAACATGTGGTTTGTTTCTTTCGAATTTTGCTTTTGCCATTTTCTTTTCTTCCCCCTTAAAAATTTAACTTGTTTTTATGTAGCCATCAGGATATAAGATTCACAAAAAAGGCCTGGCGGCTGCAGGCCGAATACTGTCATTAATGACAGTTATATTTATTTGAATCAGAAGCAAATTAGAAATTTATATATTATGTTTTTCTAAAAATACTTCTAATTTTCTTTTTACTCTCTGTAAAGCATTATCTACTGACTTTACATGTTTATTTAAGCTTTCAGCAATTTTTTGATAAGATTTACCATCTAAGTATTCCTGCAGAACATCAAATTCTAAATCACTTAACATTGAAGAAATTTCAGACTCAATTAAATCATAAGTTTCATTGCTGATAAATAAAGCTTCTGGATTAGATAATTTTCCACCTTTTAAAATATCTAGAAGAGTTCGATCTGATTCTTCATCATAAATTGGCTTATTTAAAGAAATATAGGTATTTAAAGGCTGGTGTTTCTGGCGAGTAGCGGCTTTAATCGCAGTGATTATCTGTCGGGTAATACACAACTCTGCAAAAGCCCTAAAAGAGGCCAGTCTCTCAATTTTATAATCACGTACTGCTTTATAAAGGCCAATCATGCCTTCCTGAACAATATCTTCCCGATCAGCTCCTACCAGAAAATAAGAGCGTGATTTAGCAAGCACAAAGTTCTTATAACGTTTAATTAGAGTTTCCTGAGCTTCCATATCCCCTTGATGTACCAATTCTACCAGTTCATCATCGGACATCTGCTTATACTCTTCAAAACTTATATCATCAAAATCAAGTTCCTGAGCATTCATCTTCAACCAGAATCCCCTCCCTTATCCATTACATTACTATTATACTTGCTAAAAAAACTTTCGTCAAGAAATATCTTCTCCGCGCTGACGGAAAATTTCGTAGATAATAATAGCTGCTGCTACAGAGGCATTAAGGGACCCTAATTCTCCACTCATTGGAATTTTAACAAGGAAATCACAGTTTTCTCTAACCAGTCTTCTGAGTCCACTTCCTTCACTCCCAATTACCAGTCCAATGGAACCGCTTAAGTCCGCCTCAAAATGATTCTGTTCAGCTGCGGCATCAGCACCGGCAATCCAGAAATTAGACTTTTTTAAATCTCGAATAGCATAATTAATATTAGAAACCTTAACTAGGGGTATATGTTCTGCTGCCCCGGCTGCAGATTTCAAGACGACCGGGGTAATACCTACAGCCCGACGGTCCTGGTAGACCAGTGCGTCAGCCCCAGCTGCATAGGCAGTTCTGATTATTGCCCCAAAATTATGAGGGTCTTTTATTTCATCTAAAATAATAACCAGAGCATCTCCTTCTTTGTTTTCCTTAATTTCAATTATATCTGATAGCCCATATTCCTGCAGGGGATCCGCCTCAGCAATTACTCCCTGATGAGCATGAGATCTGGCGCTTTCATCTAATTTTTGCGAAGAAATTCTGCTAACTGGAACATTTTTCTCTTCTGCCATTTCTAAAATATTATCTATTATTTCAGCTGAAATTTCTGACTGAATAAAAATGCGATGTATTTTTCTGTTTCCTCTTAAAGCTTCATAAACCGGATTTCTTCCTTCAATTTTTGGCATTTATTTATCATTCCTTTTTTATCAAATCGATTCGTCTCTAGATCTTTTAGTTCTGATCCAGACGTTTTATTTTTCTAGAATCTATATCTGCTTTCTTAGATCCTTTTATCTCCCATTCTGTTCCCCGGGAAGTATCTATAACTTCAATTCCTATTTCCTGTAATCGGTCTCTAATCAAATCTGCTTCTTCCCAGTTTTTATTTTCTCTGGCCTGATCTCTCAGTTCTATTAAGAGATTGATAAGAGGTTCAACTAAATCATTTTCAACAGCTGCAGCTGCTTCCAGTTCAAACTCCAAACCCAGGATTTCTGCTAGTTCCAGAAAAATTTCTTCTGTCTCTTCCAGTATAGCAAAGTTTTTCTCATTTAAAGTAAAGTCTTTTTGATTAATAAAACTATTAATTTCCCCCACCAGATCATGTAAAACTCCAATAGCTTCGGCTGTATTAAAATCATCTTCTAAAGCTGTAACGAAATCTTTCTGCTTTTCAACTATCCTTCCAAAAAAGTCTTCAGCCTCTTTATTTTCAGCTGCCGAATCAATATCCAGACTTAATACTTTTGCCAGCTGTTTTCTTGTGTTTTCAATTCTCTCCAGTGAAGTTTCAGCTTCTTCTAATTTTTGATAAGAAAAATCAATTGGACTTCTATAATGTCTGCTCAAAAGAAAATACCTGACTACCCGGGCTGAAAACTCTTTTAAAACTTCCCGACTCGTAAAAAAATTGCCCTGAGATTTTGACATTTTTTCTCCGCTCAAATTAACAGTTCCATTATGCAGCCAGTAATTAACAAACTTCTGCCCACTGTATGCTTCTGACTGAGCAATTTCGTTTTCGTGATGGGGAAAAATTAGGTCAACTCCTCCTCCGTGAATATCGAAAGTTGCTCCCAGACGTTTCATTGCCATTGCAGAACATTCTATATGCCAGCCCGGCCATCCTTCTCCCCAGGGACTATCCCAGCCATCTCCAGGTTCAACTTTTTTCCACAGGCCAAAATCTAGAGGATTTCTTTTTTCTTCATTGACTGCAATTCTGGCACCAGCCTGCATCTCATCCAGATTTCTTCCGGACAATTTCCCGTAATCATCAAAACTTTCTACACTAAAGTAGACATTACCATTTATCTCATATGCATAACCTTTATCGATTAAAGTTTTTACCATTTCAATAATTTGATCAATATTTTCGCTTACCCGTAAATATTTATCAGCTGGCTTAATATTAAATTCTCTAATATCTTCTAAAAAAGCATTGGCATATTTATCAGCCAGTTCTGCTGGAGTTAGATCTTCTTCTGCTGCTCTTTTTACTATCTTCTCATTAATATCAGTAAAATTAGAAATATAATCAACTTGATACCCTAAATATTCAAGAAAGCGCCGGACTACATCATAATTAATCGCACTTCTGATATGACCGATATGAGAATAATTTTGAACAGTTAATCCGCAGACATACATCTTCACCTTTCCTGCTTCTTCTGTTTCAAATTTTTCTTTCTCACCTGTTAAAGTATTATATACTTTTAGCATTTCTTCACTCCTTTCTCACTGCCCTCATTTTATACCATGATAAAAAATTTAGTCCGCTTTTAAAAAAGAGCCTTCTCCCTGAGAGAAGACTCTTAGCATAATTTATTTTTAATTATTTTCAGCTAATTCTAAAGCAGCATCAAGTCTGCGAGCAATTTCTTCAGCTCCAAAAATCGAGATAACACTTGTCATTTCCGGGCCAGAACCCCTGCCGGTAATTGCAAGTCTTGTTGGATGATAAATTGTTCTACCACCTACATCAAGCTCATTTTTGAGTTCTTTAAAAATTTCTCCAACAGCTTCTGCTGTTAATTCTTCTCGTTCGTACATCTTTATTTTTAAGGTTTCAAATACTAGTTTTACATCTGCACCTTTAAATTCTTCCGCTGCTTCCTCCGGATTATCAAATTCAATCCCGGTTAAAAACAACTCTGCTTCCTCAGGAATCTGAGATAAATAGTCAACTCCTGTTCTGACTTCATCAATCACTTCGGCCAGCCAGTCTCTGTTATTTTCTATATATTCTTCGTCAACCAGACCGGACTCCAGTAAAAAGGGTAGTGATAAATCTACGATTCTATCAAGTTCAGCTGCCCGAATATACTTACCATTCATCCAGTTTAATTTTTCTCTATCAAAAACAGCGCCGCTTTTGTTGACATCTTCAATGGCAAAACGATCTATAATTTCTTCCTGAGAGAGTATTTCCTCTTCATCACCTGTTGACCATCCTAAAAGGGCCATGAAATTAAAAAGTGCTTCTGGTAAATAACCCTGTTCTCTAAATTCACCAATATAAACAGAATCTTTACCCCGCTTTTTAAGTTTAGCCTTATTTTCATCTAAAATCAGTGGTAAATGTGCAAACTCAGGTAATTCAAAACCTAATGCTTCATAAATTAGAATCTGTTTTGGAGTATTAGATAGGTGGTCCTCACCTCTGACAACATGTGAAATTTTCATTAAAGCATCATCAATTACTACTGCGAAATTATAAGTCGGCATTCCATCTGATTTAAAGATGATAAAATCATCTAAAACAGAGGAGCTAAAACTAACATCGCCTCTAATTAAATCTTCAACAACTATTTCTCTTTCTTCCGCAGGCAGCTTAAAACGTAAAACTGGCTCTCTTCCTTCAGCCTCATAAGCTTTTCTTTCTTCTTCAGTTAAGCTGCGGCAGGAACCGTCATAACGAGGCATCTCATCATTGTCAATTGCTTTCTGTCTCATTTCGTCCAGTTCTTCTTTAGTACAGTAACATTTATAGGCATGGCCAGATTCTAGTAGTTTATCAGCATATTCCTGATAAAGATCAATCCTTTCAGTCTGACGGTAAGGGCCGTAATCTCCACCAATACCAACACCCTCATCTGCATCCAGACCCAGCCATTCCATCTCCTGAATAATAATATCTTCAAATTCTTTAGTTGATCTAGCCTGATCTGTATCTTCAATCCTTAAAACTAATTCTCCGTCTTTTTGCTTTGCAACCAGCCAATTAAAGAGAGCTGTTCGCATATTACCAATGTGAATCTTCCCGGTAGGACTAGGGGGGAAGCGCAATCTTATGTTATTACTCATAACCTTATAATTCCTCCTAAATATATTTGCAATTGTCTTAAATTATATTACACTTGTACCAACAGTTAACTGTTCAGGACCATCAACTAAAGCATGGCCAAATTTACCAAAAATAGCAACTGAAATATGCCCATCTCCCCGGACAACTGCTATCTTAAAACCTCCACCAAGACCTGGATTTACAAGGTCCAGCTGACTGTATGCATCTTTAACAGCATTGGAGACAGCCATTTTTTCGCGAGAATTTTCGCTGATTACTCCTCTGGCAATTGCAGCTACAGTAGTGCTTTCGCGCAATTTAATCGGTAATTTCTCTGCACTGGCCCCAGTTTGAGTAATTGCTCCTCGATATCCATAACCTTCTATTTTTTTCAACCAGTATTCCTCATAGTCACGACTTCTGGTCATTGAAAGATAAATAGCAGAACTTTCTGGAGTTATAGTTTTCTTCTCCATCTCCATTTCTTCTTCTTCATCTTTTAAATATCCATAGACTATATCTTCTGAGGTAACAATACCTACTAATTCTTTTCTATCATTAAAAACAGGCAAACCTCCAATGTGATTATCAGATAATTTTTTTGCTGCCTGCTGAACTGTGCTCTTTTCATTAATAACAATTAAATCATCAGACATAAACTCACTAACCGAAGCATCTAAATCCTTCTCAGCAATTATATCACCATCTGTTAACATTCCAATTATTTTTCCGTTCTTCTCAACTAACAATCTACCAATTTTATTAATGGAGAGCATTTTTTCTGCTTCCATAATTGTTACATCTGGAGAAATTGTTATTGGATCATTTGTCATTATATTCTTTACTAACATCATCTAGTACTCCCTTCCTATTTACCTTCTTAAAAAACTGCCACAATTGCTTCTCAACTACGCTTACAACAGCATAAGCTGCCATACCTTCTCCCCGGCCAGTAAAACCCATTTTTTCATTTGTTGTTGCCTTAAAATTAATATCTTTCTGCTCTAAATTTAAACTTTCTGCAATCGAAGCAAGGATTTGACTGCGATAGGGTTTTAATTTTGGTTTTTCTGCAATAACTACTAAATCACAATTATTAATTATAAAGTTTCTAATTTCTACTTCTTTTTTGACCTCACCTAAAAGTTTTAAACTGCTGATATTTTTATATTGAGGATCATCATCGGGAAAGTGGCTTCCGATATCACCACTCCCAACAGCTCCCAGCAGGGCGTCCATTAAAGCATGGAGTAATACATCAGCATCTGAATGGCCCTGAAGACCAAAATCAGATTCTATTTCTACCCCACCTAAAAAAAGTTTTCTATCTTTAGCAAAACGATGACTATCATAGCCAAAACCTACTTTAAACATTAGACTGCTCCTTCAAAATAATTTCTGCCGGTTTTAAGTCTTCCGGAGTGGTGATCTTAAAATTATTATAATCACCAGCAACAATATATACCTTTTCTCCCAGTTCTTCAACTAGAGAGGCATCATCAAGGGCTTTATCTTTTTTATAATTTTTATGGGCCTTTTTTATTAAATCTAGCTTAAACGCCTGGGGTGTCTGGATTGCTCTTAAAGAATTACGAGCAAGCGTTTTTTTAGAAAAAGAATTCTCTACTATTTTTATTGTATCTTTAACTTTTATTCCACAGCTGACAGCATCATACTTTTTTACTGCCCGATAAGTTTTTTCTATTAACTCTTTTTTTAACATTGGTCGAGCACCATCATGTATTATAACATAATTAACTTTATCACTAAAGTTTTTTAAACCATTATTAACTGATTCTTTTCGGCTTTTTCCTCCAGCAATCAAATTGAATTCAATCCGGTAATCTAAAAATAATGGCATTATATTATTTTTGAAATATTCGATCTCCTCAGGATGTAAGACTATATTCAGCTCAAAATCCCGCGGCCAGTCTAAAAAAGTTTTTATGGTATGATATAAAACCGGCTTTCCCATAAGATTCAAAAATTGCTTATTTATGTTTTTCTCCATTCTTTTACCTCTACCGGCAGCAGCAATTAAAACACCAATTTCTGACATTAAAACCATCCTCTAATTTGTTTTAGGGCGAGCAAAGATCATTCTCCCAGCAGCTGTCTGTAAGATACTGGTCACAAGTACTGAAATATCATCTCCTAGATATTTAATTCCTTCTTCGATAACAATCATTGTTCCATCATCAAGGTAAGCTACTCCCTGACCGTTTTCTTTACCTTCCTTAATCACTTTAACATCCATTTCTTCCCCGGGTAAAACTACAGGTTTAACTGCATTGGCCAGTTCATTAATATTTAAAACATTAACCCCCTGTAATTCTGCAACTTTATTCAAATTATAATCATTGGTTAAAACTTTAGCTTCGGTTAACTGAGCCAGCTTAACCAATTTACTATCAACTTCAGATACTTCTTCAAAATCATAATCTATTATTTCTACCTGAATTTGATCATCATTCTGCATCTGTCTTAAAATATCAAGACCACGGCGGCCCCGATTCCTTTTTAAGTCATCAGCAGAATCAGCAATATGCTGCAGTTCTTCTAAAACAAATTCGGGAATAATAAAATTACCCTCTATAAATCCCGTTTTACAAATATCATAAATTCGACCATCAATTATAACACTGGTATCCAATATTTTATCACTGCCGGTTTTGATCTGGGGACAGTCTACCTCTTCTTTTTTTCTGGCAAATAAAAAAGAGGCTATATCCTTTTCTTTGTGAATGGCAAGAGCAAAGCCCATATAAGTAAATGTAATATTAATAAAAATTTGCAGAGGCATTCCAATCCGGGGTATTCTGGGAATAGAAAAAATAAAATTTATAATAGCACCTGTTATAAGACCAATTATAAGACCAGCTACCGCTATCACAATTTTTTTCCAACTAATCTCTTTGAATTTCAACTCAAAATCCATAATAAAATCCAGTAATTTATTTAATAAATAAAATATTAAAAAATAACCCAATATTGCTCCCAATAAAACAGAATAAAACTGTCTGGTTAAAAAGAATTCCCCGATACTCTGCCAGCTAAAAGAATACTCACTGGCAAAGCCAAAAATATAAACCAGATTATAAGCAATAACACCACCAAAAACCCCAAAAATCAAGCGCATTATTTTTTTTAACATTATCTAACTTTCACCCCCTTCCAGAAAAATTCTAGTTAAGAATCACTATCTTTTTTCTCTTTCTCTTCTTTCTCTTCTTTCTCTTTTTCAGCTTTTTCCTTTTTTTCTTTTTTAGCTTTTTTAGCTTTTTTAGCTTTTTCTTCTTTTTCCTTCTTTTCTTGTTCTTCTTTCTCAGTAAGTGTAAATAGATCATCCATTTTTTCCGAAATGCTTTCTTCATCCATATCTTTTGCCAGAACAAGCTCGCTGATTAATATCTGTCTTGCATTACTTAACATTTTTTTCTCACCAGTTGACAGACCTTTTTCCCTATCTCTAATACTTAAATTTCTCACAACTTCTGCTACTTCAAATATATCACCAGTTTTTAATTTTTCCTGATTAGCACGAAAACGGCGGTTCCAATTTTGTGACATTTTGCTCTTCTCACCATTTAGTAATTCAAAAACTTCGTCTGCTTTTTGTTCCGAAATAACATCACGAATACCGATTTTATCAATTTTATCAACAGGAATCATAACCTTCATTTCACCAATTGGAAGTTTCATAATATAATACTCTTTTTTTTCATCTAAAATAGTCTTAGTCTCAATACCAACAATGGTTCCTGCACCATGATTAGGATAAACGACTTTGTCACCAATTTTATACATCTTATCCACTCCTCTTTTATGAAAGCAATAAAAATCCACCTTATAATTATATCATTTTAAAAAGCCTCAGTCAATTTGAGCACTTTTTCACTTAAGTTATCACGAAGTGTACTAAATATGTCTATCAAGTAAAACCTGATCTCTAAGTCGGCGCAGTCCATCCTTAATCGCCTGGGCTCTTACTTCTCCAATTCCATCTACATCATCAAGCTCATCAACTGAAGCTCTAATAATCGCCTGTAAATTTTCGAAATGTTCGACTAAGTTTTCAATAACAGGCATCGGCAGCCTTGGAATTTTTCGCATTATACGGTAACCGCGTGGTGAAACTGTCTCATCTAAAGCATTAACACTCCCACTGTAGCCAAGAGCCTTACTAATTGTATTTAAAGTTAAAATCTCATCAGAAGACCAATCAGTTAAATCTTCCAGAACTTTTT
Organism: Halanaerobium saccharolyticum; assembly: GCF_004362045.1. Lineage (GTDB taxonomy): Bacteria > Bacillota > Halanaerobiia > Halanaerobiales > Halanaerobiaceae > Halanaerobium > Halanaerobium saccharolyticum_C. Next base: position 48,884 of record NZ_SNWX01000019.1, read on the forward strand.
CTGGATCAGAGGCATCCTCTTCTAATTCTTCTGAAATATAATCTTCAATCAGCAAAATTCCCTCTTCTCTAACATTGCTGACAAGCTCCTCTAACTGCATTTTAATTAATCTTCCCTCTGAACCCAGTTCGGAAATGTATTTTTCTATTTCCCGCTGAATTTTTAACACCATCTCTGTTCTCTGGATAACAGTTACTACATCAGAAAGAGTCACTAAATCTTCAAATTCTAAAGCACTTAAGTTAGTTAAAGCCTGATCAAAAACAGAACGGTATTTTTCTAGAGTCTGAATGGCCTGATTAGCTTTAACAAGGACTACTCTAATATCCTCTAATATATGTCTTGAATCACCCTTATAAATAGTAATAATTGATCTTCTCTGAGAAATAGCAATTACCAATTCTCCTGTCTGACGGGCCACCCTCTCAGCTGTTTTGTGTCTTGTTCCAGTCTCAGATGATTTGACAGTTGGATCAGGTATCAGCTGAGCATTGGCAAACAAAATATTTTCAGCATCCTGGTCCAGTACAATAGCCCCATCCATTTTGGCCAGTTCATATAAACGAGCAGGTGAGAGAGGAGCTTCAATCTGAAAACCATCATTAACTAAATCCATTACCTCTTCTTTATCACTAACCACAATCAAACCACCCGTCTGAGCTCTTAATATATTTTCCAGACCATCTCTAAATACTGTACCAGGAGCTAAAACCTTTAGTATATCCAATAACTTCTCATCGATCTCTTCCATTGCTTCACCTCTTTTCGTATAGTTTTTGAATTGCTTACTTTAAAATCAATTTTACAAATTCAGTTATGTCCTTAACTGCATCTATTTTAATTTCTGGGTCAAAGGCAATATTTTTTGCATTTGCAGCTGGTATTATTACTTTTTTAAAGGAAAGTTTTTTTAATTCATTTATTCTTTTTTCTATCTGTCCTACTGCTCTTACTTCCCCACCAAGTCCGACCTCTCCAATTACCGCCAGCTCATTATCAAGTGATATATCCTTATAGCTGGAGACTACAGCTGCTATAATTGCTAAATCAAGTCCCGGTTCTTCTACATTAATACCGCCGGTGATATTTAAATTAACATCATGTTCTTTAAAATTAGCCCCCAGTCTTTTTTCTAAAACAGCTAAGAGTAAAGATAATCTCTTGTAATCAACACCTTTAGCCAGCCTCTGGGGTGACGGGAAAGCAGCATCTGTAACCAGTGACTGTACTTCAACCAGAAGAACTCTACTCCCTTCTAAAGCAGGGGTGATTATCGAACCTGAAACATCTGCCGATCTTTCGTTAATAAAAAAACTGGAGGGATTGGCTACTTCATTAATCCCATCTGCTTTCATTTCGAAAACACCAATCTCATTTGTGGAACCAAAACGATTTTTTTTGGCCCGCAGCATTCTATACATATGATAGTTATCACCCTCAAACTGCAGCACAGTATCAACCAGATGTTCTAAAACTCTGGGACCGGCTAATTCTCCTTCTTTAGTTACATGGCCAATTAAAACTACCGGAATCTCAGTGGTTTTAGCCAGTTTAACCAGTCTATTTGTAACCTCTTTTATCTGGGTAAGATTACCAGGAGCCGCATCTAATTCAGGAATATGTACAGTTTGAATTGAGTCTACAACAATTAGGGAATAATTTTTATTTTTAGAAATGTGATTTTCTAAAACCATATAATCTCTCTCATCTAAAATATTTAGATTTTCTTCCATACAATTTAATCTTTCTGCTCTCATTTTTATTTGAGACGCGGATTCTTCCCCCGAAAGATACAGAGTTTTCCCATATTTTTGACTAAAAAGAGAAGCCACCTGAAGTATCAGTGTTGATTTACCGATACCAGGGGCTCCACCAAGTAATATCAGAGAGCCAGAAACAATGCCGCCTCCCAGTACTCGATCAAGCTCAGTGATATTTGTTTGATAACGCTGACGCTTAACTGACGAAATTTTTGTAATCGGAAGGGGCTGTTTCTCCTCTCTGTTTAAATTATATTTATTTTTCTGATCTCTGGCTTTATCTTCAATAACCTCTTCAAAACTATCCCAGGAACCACAGTTAGAACATTTTCCCATCCAATTAACTGATTTATAACCACATTCCTGACATAGATAATACTTTTTTGCCTTTGCCATAATCAATAACTCCTAGCTTTTAATTTGATAATATTTGTCTCTAATTATATCATTTTTTACAGCATTTTACAAGAGAGGTTAATTTACAATTTTCATGCTAATTTATTTCAAAATCAAATTCATCATCTTTCACATCGACAGTAATTTTGTTCTTTTCTTCAAACTCTTTATCAAGTATTTTAATTGATAATGGATTTTCTATCTGACGCTGAATTGTTCTTCTTAAAGGACGAGCACCAAACTCTGAATCATAACCATCCTCTGCCAGTTTTGCCTTGGCGGATTCGCTCATCTCGAGCTCGATATCCTTTTCTTCCAGCCTATCTCTTAAATCATCTAACATCAGATCAACGATTTTCTTGATATGCTCTTTATTAAGAGAATGGAAGACAATGATTTCGTCCAGGCGGTTTAAAAACTCAGGTCTAAATGTTTTTCTAAGCTGTGACATAACATTATCTTTCATCTGTTCATAATTTTCTTTTTCGTCGTTTTCTGTTTTAAACCCAAGCTGTGACTGCTTTTCTATAAAATCTGCCCCCACATTAGAAGTCATGATTACAATCGTGTTTTTGAAATCAACTTTACGGCCGTGAGTATCTGTCAATACACCATCTTCTAAAATTTGAAGCAGGATATTAAATACATCAGGATGAGCCTTTTCTATTTCATCAAACAAAATTACAGAATAGGGTCGCCTGCGGACAGGCTCAGTTAATTGGCCTCCCTCATCATGTCCAACATAACCGGGAGGTGAACCAACAAGTCTGGAAACAGAATGTTTTTCCATGTACTCTGACATATCGACTCTAATCATTGCATCCTCATCATTAAACATTGTTTCGGCCAGAGTTTTTGCCAGTTCAGTTTTACCAACACCTGTAGGACCTAAAAAGATAAAGGAACCGATTGGTCTTTTAGGATCTTTTAAACCAGCCCGGGCTCTACGCACAGCCTCTGATACTGCTTTAATTGCCTCATCCTGACCGACTACTCTTTTATGCAGTTCATCCTCCAGCCGGAGCAGTCTTTCAGTTTCAGCTTCTTCAAGTTTAGTCACCGGGATACCTGTCCAGCTGGAAACAATTTCTGCGATGTCTTCAGTAGTTACAACAGCTTCAGCTTTTCCTTTTTCGTCTTCCCAGTTGTTTTTCAATTCTTCCAGTTCTTTTTTTAGACTTTTTTCCTTATCTCTCATTCTGGCAGCTTTTTCAAATTCCTGGTTTTTAACAGCCGCCTCTTTCTCTTTTTCAGCTTCCTCTAATTTCTGACTCAGTTCCTTAAACTCTGGTGGTCTGGTGCTGTTACTCAATCGTACTTTAGAAGCCGCTTCATCAATTAAATCGATCGCCTTATCCGGCAAAAATCTATCAGAAATATATCTGTGAGATAAAACCACAGCATCTTCTATTGCCTGATCTGTGATTTTAACTTTATGATGTGCTTCATAAGGATCGCGGAGTCCTTTTAAAATATCTACTGCTTCTTCAGTAGAATTTTCTTCTACCAGTACAGACTGAAACCTTCTTTCTAATGCTGCATCTTTTTCTATATATTTACGGTATTCATCAAGAGTAGTAGCTCCTATTGCCTGTAGTTCTCCTCTAGCTAAGGCCGGCTTTAAAATATTAGCAGCATCAATTGCACCTTCCGCAGCTCCAGCACCGACTAAAGTATGCATCTCATCTATAAATAAAATTATATTTCCACTTTCAATAATTTCTGTCATTACAGCTTTTAAACGCTGTTCGAATTCTCCTCTGTACTTTGAACCAGCTACTAAAGAACTTAAATCAAGAGATACAACCCTCTTATTTAAAAGCAGCTCGGGTACATTTTCGCTGACTATCATCTGTGCCAGGCCCTCGATAATAGCTGTTTTACCAACCCCAGGCTCACCGATCAGTACCGGATTGTTCTTAGTTCTTCTACTTAAAACCTGAATTACTCTATTAATTTCATTATCTCGACCAATCACCGGGTCCAGCTTATTTTCTCTTGCCATTTCAGTTAAATCACGGCTGTATTCGTCCAGATTTTTAGTTTTCCTACCTGATGACTTTGATTTTTTCTGCATAGAACTTTTACCTCCAAGCAAATCAATCACTTCATCTTTAATATTACTGATATCACTGTTTAGATCCATTAAGATTCTGACAGCTACTCCCTCTCCCTCTCTGATTAAACCCAGGAGAAGATGTTCGGTTCCAATATAATTATGCCCCATTTTTCGGGCTTCATCCATTGCCAGGTTCAGTACCTTTTTACTTCGCGGGGTCAAACCTATAGAACCTTTTACTTCATTCTGTCCCCTGCCAATCATATCTATAATTTTGCTTTCTACAACTTCTTTACTAATACCATTATCTATTAACGCACGAGCAGCAATACCCTGATCTTCTGCGATTAAACCATACAGAATATGCTCGGTTCCTACATAACTGTGCCTCAGCTTTAATGCTTCCTGTTCAGCAATACTCAAAACTTTTCTTGCTCTTTCCGTAAATTTTGCAAACATTATTTTCACTCCTCATTTAATATATTCCTTATAATTTCAGCTCTTTTTATATTCAATTTTTTCTGATCCAGTTGATTATCAAAATTATACCGAAGATGAGCATCTTTAATTTTAAATAATAATTTTCTAAATAAGTCCTGATCCAGTTTTTCTTCAATTAAATTTGTGTCCTGTCCAAATTTAATTCTTGATAAATATTTTAAAGCCTCAGCTTCTTCTAATTGATAGGCATACTTTAATATTCCAAGTGATCTTAAAACATTATCTTTTAGTTTTTGATAACTATTTCTTAATAAATATTTTCTGCTATTTCGCTCTTCAGCAATAATCTGCTGAATAACGCTTTCTAACTTATCTATTATTTCTTTTTCACTAAACCCTAATGTTATCTGATTTGAAATCTGAAAAAGTTCAGCCTCACTATTACTGCCTTCTCCAGCTATTCCTCTAACAGTTAAACCGAATTTACCAACTGCTCCCAGTATATTATCAATTCTGCCACTCAAAACAAGAGCAGGTAAATGACACATCACAGAGGCTCTGAGGGCAGTACCCACATTAGTTGGACAGCTGGTTAAATAACCCCACTTATCTGAAAAAGCATATTCTATTTTTTGATCCAGCTGATTATCAAGCTGATCAATTTCATTCCAGATATCATAAAATTCTAACCCAGCTCTTAAAATTTGTATTCTGAGATGATCTTCTTCATTTATCATAATAGAAATGTGATTTTCATTATTTAATAACAGTGCTTTTGCCTCATAATTTTTTGTATGGCCACTACTAATCAAATGTTCTTCATGTAAAACCAATCTTTCAATTTCATCTAAATCTTTCATTAAATAAAAATCAAACCCATCATTAGTTAAAAACTCTAATTTTAATTTAAGATTCTCAATCAATTCATTTTTGTCAGTCTGAGTACTTTTATTAGGGAATTTATACTTTTTTAGGTTTCTGGCCAGCCGAATTCTGGAACTCAAGATAACATCCTTTTCTTTACCTGTTTCCGTCTGCCAGTTACTTATCAATTTATGCCTCATTACTATCGTCCTCCATGTCACTTTTAATTGCATGGATTTTATCTCTAATTTCTGCTGCTTTTTCAAAGTTTTCCCTGTCCACAGCTGTCTTCATTTCTATTTTCAATTCAGATATTTCAGATTCTGCCTCCAATTTCTGCTGAAAAGAAAGAGGGTATTTACCATTATGCCGAATGTTCCCATGAATTCTTTTAAATAAATTGTCTAATTTTTGATCAAAAGTATCAAAACATTCTTCACAACCAAAAAGTCCTTTTTCAGTAAATTGGTGATAACTCATACCACAATTGGGACAGACTAACTTCTGGGCACTATTATTTGAAAAAAATGATGATTCTTTATTTGAAAATTTATGATTTAAAATTCCAGATAAAAGACTTTGAAAACTCAAATCAGTATCATCAGAGTTCAACTGACTACTTTTTCTGGCACATTCCTCACAAAGATGTATCTCTTCTTTTTGGCCATTAATTATTCTTGTTAAATGAACAGAGGCCGCATTTTCTTCACATCTTTCACAGAGCATTGTCTAGTCCTCCTTCACTTTAAAAATAACCTCTAACATATTTTTGAGTATCCTCCCCCGCAAATAATCTCTTTCTGGTAAAGAAATTCTCAGAACATTACGGTGAACTGCTTGCTCCATGAGATAAGATTCCCTCTCAGAAATCAAGTCATTATCATACAATCTTTTTATAATTCCATGAGCTTCACGCTGGCTAATAGCGCGGTCCAATTTATTAATTACTTTCTGAATTACCTCTTTCTCAGAATTTAAAGTAACTCGAATTATTTTTATAAATCCGCCACCACCACGCTGACTCTCAACAACATAACCATTTTCCACTGTAAATCTTGTATCAAGTACATAATTTATTTGGGAAGGAGCACAATCAAAATTTTCAGCTAGTTGATTTCTCTTAATTTTTACCTTACCTTGATATTTAGAAATTTGCCGCCTTAAATATTGTTCAATCTGATCAGACAAACTTGACATATTCTCCCCCTCCTAACTTTGACTTATCTTGACCTTTAATTATATAATACTATATTTATAAAAAAATGCAAGTAAATTATCACACAAAAACACCCACAATTAATAACTGTGAGTGTTTTTAAATAAAGAATTTTTAATTTTAGATTATAATTTAGGATCAATAAAATAAAACTAATAAAAGAATTATATTAATAAAAAAACCTATAAAATAAAAAAAAGACCCCAAAAGGTCTCTAAATAAAAATGGCTCCCCGAGCAAGACTCGAACTTGCGACAAGATGATTAACAGTCATCTGCTCTACCAACTGAGCTATCGGGGAGTATAAAAGGACCGGCAGTGACCTACTCTCCCACATCGTTACCAATGCAGTACCATAGGCGCTGGAGGACTTAACTTTTGTGTTCGAGATGGGAACAAG
>NZ_SNWX01000020.1 GCF_004362045.1 Halanaerobium saccharolyticum
TCAGGATCATAAGATTTAGCCATTTGCTTTTACCCCCTGTAATTATTATAAGATGTTTAATTGGTCTCTGTCCAATACTCTTAGGGGGCGTTACAACACTGCTGATTATTTTTAGCAGTGTTTTAATTTATATTAATTTATATTAAATTTTATTAAGCTGCAAAACCCTGATTAGAAGATATTTTTCTACTGGAGTTTTGATAAGAACTTTCTCTTTGATTGATTAAATACTTATTATCAAAAATAGAATCTTCTTTTTTATTAATTTCCCGGGAGCTTTCAGTTTCTTCGTCTTCACCACTGATTTCCTTTTTATTTAATTCTGCCTGAGCTTCCATTTTCATTCTGGCAGCTTTGGCAGCAATCTGTAAATCAGCCCCGGATGGTTGTGCTGGAGCTGTTGCAGCTCGTTTTATCTGATCTGCTTTTTTAACAGTTTCCTCAGGTGTTTTTGACGGTGAGGTTTCAATATCAACTGAACCTCCAACTGCATAACGTCTATTATCCGGACCAGTAGTATAACTATATGAGGCTGAGCCCGCATACTGTCCACCTGCAGATTGATGAGCCATCTCATGAGCTCTAACTTCTCGATCCCGGCGTTTTAATTTCTCTATTTCGCGCTGTTCGGCTTTACTAAATTCATTTTCTGCTGTTTCATTCTTGTTTTCATAATTTTTGTTTTGTCCTTCAGCAGAGCTGGAGGAGTTATCTACAGCATTATTAAAACTATTATTTTGATTACTTTTATCTTCGGAGGTATTTAATCCTAAGTCAATATCTTTTGACTGAGAATTGCTGTTATTAATATTTGATTTAATTGCCCAACCTGGAATCGGTTGGCTGTTTAATGATGACAGTGCCAACATTTTGCTCACCTCTTTATTATCTTTTTTTTATTATACTATATTTATAATTTTCAAGCAAATAATATTAGAAAAAATTTCAAAATTTATTTTTGTTAAAAATATTTATCAGTTACTTTACTAAATAAAAAAATAGTGCTATAATAGACTTAGTTAATTTAATAAATTAACAAAGAAATGGAAGTGAGAAGATGGAAAAAGGCAGTTTTAAAAATATGAAAAAACAGAATCAAAAAAATATACTTACTTTAATTAAAAATGAAGATGGGATTTCCCGGGCCCAGATAGCAGATAAACTCGAAGTTTCTCGAGCTACGGTTACCAATATAGTCAGGGAACTGATCAAACTGAAACTGGTCAGGGAGTCCAAGATGGGTAAATCCAGAGGTGGCAGGAGACCAATGCTGCTTAAATTAAACTCTGAGGGTGCCTATATAATTGGTATTGAATGGGGGATTGAAGCAGTAAAAGCTGTTTTATTAGATTTTGAAGCAGAAATAATTGCAGAAGATCAAATTAGTACTGAAGAGTATACACTGGCTGAATATAAAAATCATACTTTTTCTTTGATTAAAAAATATAAAGTTCAGCTTAAAGACAGTAATAAAATAATTGGTATTGGCCTTGGAATTCATGGTCTGGTTGATCCGAAAGCGGGTAAATCAATTTTTACTCCTCATTTTGACTGGGGGGAAGTTGATATCAAAAGTATTCTGGCTGAAAAATATGACTATCCAGTCTTTATTGATAATGATGTCCGGATGATGGCTGCCGGAGAAATCTGGCAGGATAGAGAGGATTTTATCTTTATTAATACTGGTTCTGGTATTGGTGCTGCTTTAGTTTTTAAAGCTGAACTTCATTATGGAAATAATTATGCAGCAGGGGAATTTGGCCATATGAAAATTATTGATGATGGGCCAATATGCCACTGTGGTAAAAAAGGGTGTCTGGAGGCACTTTCTTCTAAGGAAAGTATTATTTCCCGCTATCAAAAACTTAAAGAATTAAAAATTGAGATAAATTTTGATCAGATAATAAAAAATTACCAAAAAGGAGAAACTGAAGCACTAATTGTGATTAATGATGCTTTGAAATATTTTGGTCGTGCTATTTCTGATCTGGTAAATATTTTAAATCCAGAAGCAGTAATTATTGGTGGTTTATTTGCTGAATATGAAGAAACGCTAATTAAACCTCTTTATCAAATAGTTAAGGAAGAATCACTGGCTCAGGCGGTTAAAGATTTGAAGATCAGAACAGCCTATTACCAGGAGTTTGCCGGTGCTGCAGGGGCAGCGGAAAAAGTTTTAAATAATTTTTTTGAGCTTAAAATCTAAGTTTCATTAAATTTAAAGGAGGGCGAATGATGAATATTTTAGTAACAGGAGGAGCAGGTTATATTGGCAGTCACGTTCTTAAAGCACTGCTTAATGAAGGACATCAGGTTGTTACCCTAGATAATTTACAAAAAGGGCACAAAAAAGCTGTAACAGGTGGTAAATTTGTTAAGGGAGATCTGGCAGATAAAGAACTTTTAAATCAGGTGATGGAAGAAAATATGATTGAAGGTGTAATCCATCTGGCTGCAGACAGCCTGGTGGGAGAATCAATGGAGAACCCCGGTAAATATTATCGAAATAATTTTGCCAATGGAATTAACCTTTTAGAGGCGATGGTCAAAAATGGGGTTAAAAACATTGTTTTTTCCTCTACGGCGGCTGTTTATGGAGAACCGGATCAGATTCCCATTAAAGAAGATAATCAAACTGAGCCGACAAGCACCTATGGAGAAAGTAAGCTGTTTTTTGAAAAAGCATTGAAACGCTATGATGATATTTACGACTTAAAATATGTTTCTTTACGCTATTTTAATGCAGCAGGGGCAGATCCAGAGGGAGAAATTGGAGAGGCCCATGATCCAGAAACACATCTAATTCCAATTGTTCTGCAGACTGCTTTAGGTATCAGAGATAAGATTTATATTTTTGGCAATGATTATCCAACCCATGACGGCAGCTGTATTAGAGATTATATACATGTTACTGATCTGGCAGCAGCTCATGTGCTGGCAGTAGAAGCACTGGCTGATGGTAAAGATAGTTCAATTTATAATCTGGGTAATGGAGAAGGCTATTCTGTTAAAGAAGTTATTGATACTGTTAAAGAAGTTACCGGTCGTGATTTTGAGGTTGAGATTTCCGAAAGAAGAGCAGGAGATCCGGCAGTATTAATTGCTAGTTCGGATAAAATTCAAGAAGAATTGAACTGGCAGCCTCAATATCCGGAATTAGAAAAAATAATATCTACAGCCTGGAAGTGGCATAAATCAGGTGGGTTTGAGGTAATTTATTAAGCAGCTGATTTCTAATCTGCAGAAATTAAGAAAAATAAAGCTTATTTGATCTAAAATCAAGAGTGAGTTTATTCATTAAATTAAAATTATAAAAGAGGTGTAATTATGAATATACAGGAGTTATGGGATAAGTTTGGAAAAATTTTTAGAGATTTTGATTTAGAAAGTGGAGCTTATAAAGCACCAGGCCGGGTTAATCTAATTGGTGAACATACAGATTATAATGATGGTTTTGTTATGCCAATGGCAATTGAAAAAGAAATTACAATGCTTGCTCAATTAAGACCGGATAGGAAAGTGAAATTCTATTCTCTCGATTATGATCAGATGGTAGAATATGATCTGGACAGTTTAGAATATGATGAAGAAAACATCTGGGCAAATTATATAATGGGAGTTATTGATGAAATTCAGAAATTGGGAAAAAGCCTGCAGGGTTTCAATTTAATGTTTACCGGTAATATTCCACAGGGTTCTGGATTAAGTTCTTCAGCTGCTCTGGAGGTTGTTACCGCCCTGGCAGTTACTGACCTGCATAAAATTAAAATTGATGGAATAGAAATGGCTCTGCTTGCCCAGAGAGCAGAAAACAATTTTGTCGGAGTCCAGTGTGGAATTATGGATCAGTATATTTCCCGGCTGGGTCAAAAAGATCAGGCTCTGTTAATTGACTGCAGAACAAATGATTATCAGCTGGTACCATTTAAAGATGAAAATTATCAAATTGTAATCTGTAATTCTAGGGTGGATAGAGGTCTTGTGGATTCTAAATATAATGAGCGCCGAAGTGAATGTGATCAGGCTGTAGAATTTTTTGCAGAAAAAGAAGCTGGTGAAATTAACGCCTTAAGAGATGTTGATCTTGAAACAGTAGAAAAATATAAAGCTGAACTGGCAGAAAATATTTACAAAAGAGCTCACCATGTAGTCAGCGAAAATGCTAGAGTTTTAGAAAGTAAAAAAGCTCTGGAAGCTGATGACCTGCAGAAATTTGGTGACCTGATGTATGCTTCTCATAAAAGTTTAAGTGAAGATTATGAAGTCAGCTGTAAAGAATTGGATATTTTAGTTAATCTGGCAGCTGAAGCAGAAATAGAAGGAGCCAGAATGACTGGAGCCGGTTTTGGAGGCTGTACGGTTAATTTAGTCAAAAAAGACCAGATAGATCAATTTATAGATCTGATTAAGAAAAATTATAAAGAAAAAACAGGTATTGATGCTGAGGTTTATGTCAGTAATCCTGGGGAAGGTGCCCGTAAATTATAAAGTGAAAAGGGGATGATGTTTAAGCAACATTATCCCTTAAATTGTTTTCAGAAAAAAATAAATAATTAAAACTTTAAAAAGACTTGATTAATTAAATAAATTATGTTAATATTTTTATAAAGACAATTTAAATCGATTTAAAACTATTCTTTTATTTATGAAAGAGGTCTATATATGATTAGATTAAAAGATGTGGCAGAAAAAGCAAATGTTTCCCCGGCAACAGCTTCTTTAGCTTTAAATGATAATGAACTGGTAAATGATAAGACTAAAGAACGGGTAAAAAAGATAGCTAAAGAAATGAACTATATACCTGATGCTAGAGCAAAAGCTTTAAAAACTAAAGAGACAAAGATAATCGGGCTTGTCATTCCAGAGATAGACAACCCATTTTTCTCTGAGATTGCCAAAGAAGTAAAAACTGTTGCCAAGAAAAATGGTTATAATATTATTTACTGTGGAGTGGAAAGCAAGGAAGATGAACTGGATTATATTACTCTTTTTAGAGGTATGCAGGTAGATGGTGCTATTTTTGCTTCTTCAGTCAGTAATTCAGACTCCAATCTAGATTTAATTAAAGAACTTGCTGATAATTTTATTCCAGTAGTTTTTATTGACCGTCTTTTAGATGCCGGGAATGAAATTGATTCTGTTAACTCTGATCTAGAAAAAGCAGCTTTTATTGCAGCAGAACATCTATATAATCTTGGTCACACAAAAATTGCTTTTGCCGGTAAGGAAAAAGAATTTAGAATGACCGGTTATTTAGAAGCTTTAAAAAAATATAATTTAAATTATGATAATAAATATTTATTTAAAAATATACTTTCATTTGAAGACGGATATAAACTAGGAAAAAAAATTGCCTCACAAAAGGATAGACCAACAGCTATTTTATCCCATAATGATGAAGTTGCTGTCGGGTTAATTCAGTCTCTGGTAAGCTCAGGAATCAGTGTTCCCGGGGAGATGTCAATTTGTGGGATTGATAATATTCGTTTATCTCATTTTTATAATCCAGCCTTAACTACTGTTGATATTCCTAATATAAAAATGGCCAGAAAAGCCATCCAGTTATTACTTAAAAAAATTAAAGATGAAAAGAAGTCAGAAACAAAGCAGATTAAGTTTGATGTTTCTTTAATTGAAAGAGAAACTACTCAAAAACTACTTTAATTCATTTATTTAAAGAGAAACATGTCAAAGTCAGCAAATAAATTTTTAATTTAAATTTAAATCGATTTAAATATATTTAATATTCATACTTTAAATCGATTTAAAGATAAATCTTTTTCCAAAATCTGTTCAATAAAAGCAAAAGGGGGGGTCTTTAAAAAAGATTTAAATTTACTTAAAACTTTATGATCAATCAAAATTATTAGGAGGAGTAAAATGAAGAAAAAATTAACTGTATTATTTTTAATGATTGTAATGATGGCTGGATTTACTACAATGACTTTTGCCCAGGAAGAGACAACAATTACAGTCTGGTGCTGGGATCCCAACTTTAATATTTATGCGATGGAAGAAGCAGCAGCTATTTATAAGGATATTAATCCAGATGTAAATATTGAAATTAAAGAGGTAGCCTGGGAGGATCTTCAAACTCAGCTGAGTACTTCTTTAAGTGCAAATCAGACAGACAGTTTACCTGATATTATTTTAATGCAGGATAATGCTCTGGCCAAAAATGTAAATAGTTTTCCAAATGCTTTTTATGATTTATCAGATAGTGGGATAGAATTTGATAAATTTGCTAACTTTAAAGTTGAATTAACTAAAGTAGATGGCAAAAATTATGCAGTACCTTTTGATAATGGAGCAGCAATTAATGCAATGAGAGTTGATGTTTTAGAAGAAGCAGGTTATACCATTGAAGATTTTACAAATATCACCTGGGAAGAGTTTATCGAAAAAGGTTCGGATGTTAAAGAAAAAACCGGAAAACCTCTACTATCTGCAATAGCTGGACAATCTGACTTACTGATGATTATGATGCAGAGTACCGGCAACTGGTTCTTTGATCAGAATGGAGAGCCAAATATTGCTGATAATGAGCCTCTAAAAGAAATCATTAGAGTTTATCAAGAACTGTTAGAAAAAGAAATTTTAGTTCAAATCAATGACTGGAATCAGTATATTAGTTCCTTTCAGAGTGGTACAGTTGCTGGAACTATGAACGGAGCCTGGATTATTGGCTCTATTGTTCCTGTAAAAGAACAGGCAGGAAACTGGAGAATTACTAATCTTCCCAGACTTGCAAATGTTGAAGGAGCAACTAATTACAGTAATCAGGGTGGATCCAGCTGGATGGTAATGGCTAATTCTGAACACCCAGAAATTGCTGCAGATTTCTTGAATCAGACTTTTGCCGGCAGCAAAGAATTATATGAGACAATACTTCCTTCCTCAGGAGCTATAGCTACTTATTTACCTGCAGGTGACAGTGAAGTATATAATATGCCACATCCATTCTTTGGCGGCCAGAAGATCTATACAGAAATAATTGATTATGCTGCTAAGGTACCGGAAGTTGATTATGGAATTTATAATTATGAAGCAAGAGATACTATTAGTACTGCAATTACCCAGATAATGTCCGGACAGGATATTCAGAGTGCCTTAGATGAAGCACAATCCACTTTAGAATTTCAGATGTGGTAAAATTGAATTAGAATATATTGGGGGAAGAATTCTTCCCCCAATATATTTAAAGGAGGTCAGTATGATTAACTCAACTATTGAAAAATTTAAAGCTTATAAGCGTGGATTTTCAATAAATAAAAAACATAAAATGATCGGCTGGTTTTTTGTTATTCCAGGTGCTTTACTGATTTTTTCATTTTATTTTTATCCAATTGTTAGAGCCTTCCTTCTTTCTTTACAGGGAGGAGTTGGTAATAATTTAAGATTTGCTGGAGCTGCTAATTACAAGCGTCTATTAGTAGATCCACTTTTTAAAAAATCACTGTTTAATGTATTTGTTTATTTAATTTTACAGGTTCCAATAATGCTAACTCTGGCTTTGATTTTAGCCGGAATTTTAAATGATAAAACTTTAAGATTTAGATCCTTTTTCAGAACAGCAATTTTTGTTCCCTGTGCAACCTCACTTGTCTCATATGCCATTATTTTTCGTTCTATGTTTGCACTGGATGGCTTTGTGAACACTATTTTGATGAATATGAATCTTCTGGGAGAACCGATAAACTGGCTTGGTGGTCCCTGGACAGCAAGAATATTAATTGTGATTGGTTTAACCTGGCGCTGGACCGGTTATAATATGATATTTTATCTGGCAGGCTTACAGAATATTGATCCTTCAATTTACGAGGCAGCAAAAATAGATGGTGCCAGTGCTTTTGATCGGCTGACTAAAATTACAATTCCGATGTTGAAACCAATTATTCTGCTGACAACAATTATGTCTACTAATGGTACCTTACAGATTTTTGATGAAACTAAGAACTTAACCAACGGTGGGCCAGCAAATGCGACTCTTTCGGTCTCCCAGTATATTTATCGATTATCATTTGAATATGTTCCCCGTTTTGGCTATGCAGCAGCTGTTGCCTTTATAGTTTTTATTATTGTAGCAATTTTATCCTTTATGCAGCTTAAGGTTGGTGATGAAAGATGAATAAACAAAAATTATTTAGAGCCAGCAAGTATGGTTTTTTAATTTTCATTTCCTTTTGCTCATTATTTCCTTTATTCTGGATGTTTGTGGCGGCTACAAATACAAGTGTTGATGTACTTGGTGGTACTTTAATTCCGGGTTTTAATTTAATAGAAAACTTTAAAGTTTTAACAGCAAACACTAATTTTTATCAGGCAATGTGGAACTCATTTAAATATGCAGCAGTAACTACTCTGGCCAGTTTACTGGTCTCATCTTTAGCTGGCTATGGTTTTGAAATCTATCATGATCGAGGCAAAGATATGCTAATGAAAGTTTTACTGCTTTCACTGATGGTTCCTTTTGCGGTAATCATGGTTCCACTGTATATGCTTTTTGGAAACTTAGGTCTTTTAAATACAACTGCAGGTTTTGCGCTGCCTACTGTTTCGACAGCCTTTTTGATTTTTCTTTTCAGACAGAGCAGCCGCAACTTTCCCCATGAAGTTATTGAGGCTTCAAGGCTGGATGGTCTGACTGAAATCGGGATTTTCTTTAGAATGTTTATTCCTATAATGCGTTCTACGTATGCAGCTGCAGCTGTAATAACTTTTATGAATGCCTGGAATAATTATCTCTGGCCCTTAATTATTATGCAGAAAGAAAGTGCTAAAACGATGCCACTTTTAATTTCAAATTTAACAGCAGGCTATACAATTGATTATGGAGTTTTAATGCTGGCTGTAGGAATCAGTATTTTACCAACTCTAATTTTATTTTTAGCCCTGCAGAAAAACTTTGCCGAAGGAGTTACAGGTTCAGCAAAATAATGATACACTAGTATATATTATATATTTACGCAAATTATTAAAACTTTAAGCTAATAATTATTAATATTTTTAAGGAAGAAAGGAAGAATAGAATGCAAAAATATGATTTATTCAATGGTAAAGTTAATAATCTGCTGCATGGTGCAGATTATAATCCAGATCAGTGGCTGCACCGGCCGGATATTTTAGAAAAAGATATTGAATTAATGAAAAAAGCAAACTGTAATGTTATGAGCCTGGGGATTTTTTCCTGGTCCACCCTTGAGCCGGAGGAGGGTCAATTTCAATTTGAATGGCTTGATCAGATAATTAATAATTTATACCAAAATGGGATAAATGTTATCCTGGCAACTCCAAGTGGAGCCAGACCGGACTGGCTGGCAGCAAAATATCCCGAAGTTTTGAGGGTTAATGCTGACCGCAGTAAAAACTTATTTGGAGAAAGACACAATCACTGCTATACTTCTCCAGTTTATAGAGAAAAAATTAAAATTATTAATAGAAAATTGGCGGAAAGGTACGGTAATCACCCGGCAGTAATAATGTGGCATGTTTCCAATGAATATGGAGGAGACTGTCACTGTGAACTCTGCCAGCAGGACTTTAGAAAATGGCTGCAGAATAAATATGGCAGTCTGGAAAATTTAAATCGATCCTGGTGGAGTTCTTTCTGGAGTCATACTTACACTGACTGGCAAAATATTGAATCACCTGCACCTCAGGGTATGCAGTCGGTTCACGGACTGGCACTGGACTGGAAGCGTTTTTCTTCTGATCAGACAATAGAATTTTATAAAAATGAAATTGAACCATTAAGAGAAATATCACCTGAAATTCCGATTACTACTAATTTTATGTATAAATACATAGGTCTAAATTACTGGAAATTTGCTCAGGAGGTGGATGTTATTTCCTGGGATAGTTATCCCAGCTGGCACAGTGATTACGAAACAGATATTAATCGAGCAGTTGATAGCGCTTTTATGCACGATATGTTCAGATCACTTAAAGATGGGAAACCATTTTTATTAATGGAAAGTACTCCCAGTAAAACTAACTGGCAGTCGGTTGCAAAACTAAAGCGACCAGGGATGCACAAACTTTCTTCTCTGCAGGCGATAGCCCATGGTTCTGATTCGGTGCAGTATTTTCAGTGGCGAAAAAGTCGTGGGGGAGTAGAAAAATTTCACGGCTCTGTAGTGGATCATGTCGGTAATGAGAATACAAGAGTCTTTAAAGATGTATCTGAACTTGGTGCTGAACTGCAAAAAATTACTTCAATTACTGGAACATCTGTTAAAGCAGAGGTTGCAGTAGTCTTTGATCAGGAAAATCGCTGGGCAATCAATGAAGCTTCAGGACCCCGACAGGAAAAGAAGGATTATTTAAAGACCTGTCTGAGCCATTACAAAAATTTCTGGCAGCAGGGAATTTCGGTCGATATAATTAATCAGGAAAAGGATTTTTCTAAGTATAAATTGGTCATTGCACCTATGCTCTATCTTCTTAAAGAAGATACTGCAGCCAGATTGAAAAAATTTGTAAAAAATGGAGGAACTGTAGTTTCTACTTACTGGACAGGAATAGTTAATGAGAATGATCTCTGTTTTTTAGGTGGATTTCCGGGACCTTTAAGAGATTTATTTGCTATCTGGTCAGAAGAACTGGATGCACTTTATGATCAGGACAGCAATCAGATAGTGATTAAAGATAATTCAGAATTAAAAACAGGTCAAGAATATGAAGCTAAAACATTCTGTGATTTAATTCAGCTTGAGGGAGCAGAAGTGCTGGCTGAATATAAAAGTGATTTTTATGCCGGCCGTCCTGCTTTAACAGTTAACGATTATGGAAAAGGAAAAGCGTATTATATTGCCTCTCGCAATGAAGAGCAGTTTTTAAAAGATTTTTATTATAGTTTGGTTTCTAAGCTTAATTTGAGCAAAACTATTGTTTCTCAGCTGCCAGAGGGAGTAACAGCACAAAAAAGATCTGATAAAAATTATGATTATATTTTTCTGATGAATTTCAGTCAAGATGAGAAAAAAGTAGATTTAACAGAGGAATTAATGGAGTTTGTTAGTGGAAATGTTATTAAAGATAGCATTATTTTAGAAAAATATGAAGTTAAAATATTAAAAAAATAAATACTTTGACTTAAAAGACTTCCTTTAATATAATATAGTTAGAATTGTTAAAAAATTTTAAAAGGAGGTATCATAATGGCAGATTTAGCAAACAGAGTTGATGAAAATGTTGAAGGGGAATATTATGTAGATACCCAGTGTATTGCCTGTGGAGTATGTGTTGGTGAAGCTCCAGATAATTTTGAGATGGAAGCTGAATATGCTTATGTTTATAAGCAGCCGGAAGATGAAGCAGAACGAGAAGCCTGCGAGAGTGCTCTGGAGGCCTGTCCTGTAGATGCAATTGGAAATGACGGTTAAATTTGGCCAGTGATTAATTTTAGTATCTCTTTACTTAAATAGGAAATTATGAGAAGGGGGCTATTTAGCCTCCTTTTTTTATTATAGTATTCCCCTTTATGTTAGACAGATTTAATTTTTAAATTCTGTTTAGTAGAAAGGGGATTATATATTTATGAAAGTATATTTCATAATTTGAATAAATACTTGAAATAATGTTTCAAAAATGTTAAACTCTTATTAAGAAATGAAAGAATATTTTGAATGGAGGCTAAAATATGAATAATGATTTAGACAAACTGGTTACAGAATCTGTTAATGAAAAGTCCAGAAACATTGATAGAGTAAGTACAGAAAAAATGATAGAAATCATTAACAATGAAGACAAAAAAGTAGCATTAGCTGTAGAAAAAGAAAAGCATAAGATAGCTGAAGCTGTTGATTTAATTACTACTGCATTAAAAAATGGTGGAAGATTAATTTATATGGGTGCAGGAACAAGTGGTAGATTGGGGATTTTAGATGCTTCTGAATGTCCTCCAACTTATGGTGTGAGTAGTGATTTAGTACAGGGCTTAATTGCTGGTGGAGAAAAAGCAATTAGAAATTCGATAGAGAATGCAGAAGATAGTAAGGAAGAAGCCGCAGCACATCTTCAGGATATTAATTTTACTAAGAATGACTTTTTAGTCGGTATAGCTGCAAGTGGAAGTACTCCTTATGTAATAGGGGGACTGGAATACGCCAAATCAAAGGGAGCCAAAACAGCAGCGTTAAGCTGTAATCCTGATTCTAAAATTGCTGAAGTTGCTGATGTTTCTATAGCACCGGTTGTTGGTCCTGAAGTTGTAACAGGATCTACCAGGATGAAAGCAGGTACTGCTCAAAAAATGGTATTAAATATGCTAAGTACAGCCACAATGATCAAGCTGGGAAAAGTTTATAAGAATTATATGGTTGATCTGCAGGTTAAAAACAATAAATTAGCTAAAAGAGCTAAAAATATGATCATGGAAGTAAGTGAGGTGAGTTATGAAAAAGCAGAAAAATACCTAAAAAAAACAGATTATAATGTTAAACTTGCAATTATGATGCTTAATTCTGGTCTGGAGAAAAGAAAGGCTGAACAGGAATTAGAAAAATATGAAGGCCGTTTAGCCGATGCGATTAAAAATAATAGGTAATTATTTATATTTTGATTACAATATGTTTCAAAAATTAGAATAAGAAAACAGGAGGGGTACAATGAATAATCAAGATTTGGTTAAGGAAATTGTACAAAAACTAGGCGGGGAAGAAAATATACTTGCAGCTTCAAATTGCATGACAAGATTGAGAGTTGATCTTAAGGATGACTCTATAGTTAATATTAAAGATTTGAAGGCTGTAGAAGGAGTTATGGGAGTTGTTGAAGATGAGACTCTGCAGATAGTTGTTGGCCCAGGAAAAGCAAAAAAATGTCTTGATATTCTAAAAAGCGATTATAATATTTCATCTGAGTTAGAAGTTGGAGATGATTGGGAGAAAAATAAGGCTGCTGTTAAGAGTGGACAAAAACAGAGTAAATTAAAAAGAGGTTTAAAGACAATCGGTAAAATTTTCATACCACTTATTCCTGCTATTATTGCAGCCGGTATTTTTAATGGCTTTGCCGGTTTAATTACCAATCTTCAGAATACAGGTAGTTTACCAACAACTGATTTTTGGAATTTCATCCAACTTCTTTTATCCCTGCTTGGTGGGTCCTTCCTTGGCTATTTAGCAATTTTCACAGGGGTCAATGCTGCCAAACAGTTTGGAGCAACTGAAGGTCTAGGGGGTATGTTAGGTGCTTTAACAATAATGAGTCAGATAACTGAAATCTCTCAAATCTTTGGAATGTATGATGCACAAGTACCCTTGAATTCAATTTTAACCACAGGTAAAGGTGGAATTATTGGTGTTATAATTGGTGTTTATATCCTATCAATAATTGAAAAGAAAGTCAGAAAATCAATTCCAGATGTTTTAGATTTAATAGTTACTCCGGTAGTTACAATGCTGCTTATGGCCCTGGCAATGATCTTTGTTATCATGCCACTGTCAGGTGTGCTTTCTGACTGGTTAGTAGGAGCTTTAACTCTGCTTGTAGCTTCAGAAAATCCAATTGTTAGCGTAATTTCCGGTTATGTACTGGCAGCTGTGTTTTTACCAATGGTATTACTCGGCTTACATCATGGATTAATTCCATTATATGCTATTCAGCTGGAAAATATGGGTGGAGTTTCCTTATTCCCAGTTTTAGCGATGGCAGGAGCAGGCCAGGTAGGGGCCGCAATTGCTATTTATCTTAAAGCTAAAAAGACTAATAATATGAAGTTGAAACAAATTATTTCCGGTGCCCTGCCAGCAGGGATTCTGGGTATAGGTGAGCCTTTAATTTATGGTGTTACCTTACCATTAGGCAAGCCCTTTATAACAGCTGGATTAGGAGCAGGTTTTGGTGGAGCTTTTGTCATGCTGCAGAATGTAATGGCAGGTGCCTGGGGTCCTTCTGGTATAACAGCTATTCCTCTGATGCAGCCTGGATCAATGCTTAGTTATTTTATAGGACTTGTTATTGCCTATATTGGTGGATTTGTTGTTACTCATTTCTTTATTAAAGACGAAGAAGTTGCCCAATTACAGTAAAAATAAATTGTGGCTCCCATGTTCAATTTTTTGGGAGCCTTTAAATTTATAATAACTTAAAAAGGAGCAAAAAAATGTTAGGAATATCAGTTTACGCAGGTCTGGATTTAAGTTTAGAAGAAAACATTAAATATTTAGAAGAAGCTAAGCAACTGGGAATTGAAAATGTATTTTTATCACTACATATACCTGAGGTGAATAATAATTTTCTGACTGAAGTTAAAGAGCTGCTTTTAACTATTAATCGACTTAATTTAAATTTAACAGCAGATATTTCAAAAAAATATTTTGAAAAAATTAATTTAAATAAATTTAATTTTGATGCTTTAAGACTGGATTTCGGTTTTAATACTCAAGAAATTGCTGAACTTAGTCAGAATAAAGATTATAAAATCAACCTTAATGCCAGTACTTTGACAGAGTCTGATTTAAAATCTATAATTTTCCATGGTGGCAATTCAGATAATTTTGAAGCCTCTCATAATTATTATCCACGTGAAGAAACAGGGTTATCTGAAGAATTATTACTTAAAAAAAATAATGTTTTGAAGAAATATGGTATAGAAGTAGCAGCTTTTGTACCGGCCAAATATAAAAAGAGACCTCCTATTAAAGCTGGACTTCCAACCCTGGAAAAACATAGATTTTTAACACCGCAAACAGCAGCTCAAGATTTATTAAAATTAGGAATTGATAAAGTTTATATAGGAGACAGCAGGGCCTCAACAGATGAATTAAAAGATTTTACTGCAGTGAATAAAGATATAACTATTATACCTATTGAAATTTTTGATAGTATAAGTCAAGAAGAAAAAAGACTGTTAAACTTAGTTCATAAAAATCGTCAGGACCCTGGAGAATATATTATTAGGTCTGAAACCGCAAGAAAAAACAAAAAGAATAAAATAATACCAAATAATAATATAAAAAGATTTAAATATGCTTTGACGATTGATAATTGTAATTATCAAAGATATGAAGGAGATCTGCAGATCTTAAAAAAAGAATATCCCGCAGATAAAAGAATAAATGTAGTTGCTGATGCAGGAGATTCGGCAGTGCTTATTGAAAAGGTAAAAGAAGGAGATAAATTTAAATTTAAAATTAAAGGTGAGTAATAATGAAAGTTATATTAAAAATAAAAGCTATGTTTAAAGATTTTACAGCAACAGAAAAAAAGATTGCTGATTATATTTTAAATAATAAAGAAGAGGTCAGTCAATTATCAGTTAAAGAGCTTGCTCAGGCTGCAGCCAGCAGTCCAGCTTCAGTTGTTAGATTTTCTAAGAAGATTGGCTATCAGGGCTTTCAGGACTTTAAAATCGCTTTGATTAAAGACTTGCAGGAAGTTGAAAATGAAGAAAAGGTAAAAGTCTATGAAGATATAGCGGTAGACGACGAAATTGAAGATATAATGGAAAAACTTGCGCATGACAATGTAAAGGTTATAAATAATACAATTAATTTATTATCTGTTAGAGAATTGAAAAAAGCAGTTAAGGCAATTGAAACTGCAGAAAATATTTATATTTTTGGAATTGGAGCTTCTGGGCTGGTTGCAAAAGATTTAGAGTATAAATTAATGCGGATTAAGAAAACAGTTATCAATTATGCAGATACACATGCTCAATTAGCTTCAGCAGCTAATATAGAAAGTACTGATTTAGCAATAGCGATTTCATATAGCGGAGAGAGTTTAGAAGTATATGAAGCTTTAAAAACAGCAAAAAAAAGAGGTGCTGTAACTATTTCTATCACAAAATACGGCGAAAATCCTTTGAATAAAATTGCTAATATTAAGCTTCAGGTGGCAGGCAGTGAGAAAAATCTGCGTCTGGGGGCTATCACTTCTAGAATAGCACAGTTAACTGCGGTAGATATTTTATTTGTGGCTTTTGCTAAAAATGATTTTAGCAAAATAAGTACTTACTTAAAAAACACTCGTGAAAGTGTAGAGCAATTTAAAATAAATTAATAAAGGAAAGGTACAATAAATGAAAAAAAATATAAGTTTAGTTTTATTAATTTTTATTTTATTATCTTTCTCGTTTATAACTAAAGCAAATAATTTTCAGCAAAAATTTAACTTTTATAAATTTTTGGGCTCAGGAGGTGAATATTTAATGGAATATAAGTTAGAAAATATGTCCTTAGAAGAAAAGGTAGGACAATTATTTCAGATTGGTTTTTCAACTTCAACAGTTAATGATCAAGTCAGAGATATGATAGAGAATTATCATGTGGGGGGAGTAATCTATTTTAGCAGAAATATAGAAAGTCTCGAACAGACTGCAGAATTATCAAACAGCTTACAGCAGCTGGCTTTAAACTCAGAAGGAGGAATTCCACTTTTTATTTCCGCAGATCAGGAAGGTGGAACTGTGACCAGATTAGCTGGTGCAACTCATTTTCCAGGCAATATGGCTCTGGGAGCAGCTAATGATCAGGATTTAACTACAGAAGTAGCAGAATCTACTGCTGCAGAACTTAAAAATTTAGGTATAAATGTAAACCTGGCTCCAGTACTTGATGTTAACAATAATCCTGATAATCCGGTAATTGGAGTCCGTTCATTTGGTGGAGATCCAGAGCTGGTGGCAAAGTTGGGTGCTGCCTATATTAAAGGCCTGCAGTCAGGTGGAGTTATAGCTACTGCCAAACATTTCCCGGGACATGGAGATACAGATACAGATTCTCATCTTGATCTGCCAATTATTAGGCATCAGCGTTCACGTCTGAATAGGGTAGAATTATATCCTTTCAAAAAAGCAATTGAGGCTGGAGTGGACAGTATAATGACTGCTCATGTATATTTTCCGGCTATCGAAAAAAAGGAAGGAATCCCGGCTACTCTTTCAAAATCAGTATTAACTGGTCTATTAAGAGATGAATTAAAATTTGAAGGCGTAATCATTACAGACTGCATGGAAATGAAGGCCATAGTTGAGACATTTGGTACTGTAGAAGGAGCAGTCAAAACAATTGAAGCAGGTAGTGATACAGTTTTGGTTTCCCACAGCTATCAGAAGCAGAAAAATGCAATTGGGGCTGTAATTGAGGCTGTTAAATCCGGAAGAATTAGCGAAAAAAGAATTGATGCTTCTGTAAAAAGAATACTAAAGCTTAAGGCAAAAAGAATTAATCTTGATCAGGTAGATAAAGCTGATCCAGCTCAAATCGATTTTAAAAGCCACAAAAAACTTGCAGAAAAACTTGCAGAAAAATCATTAACTTTAGTTAAAAATGAGGATATTTTCCCTCTAGAAAACATTAAGGAAAAGAAAGTAACTGTTATTGATTTTGAAATGGGAAGAGTTTCTCTGGCAGAAAATGAAGGTGAAAAAAATAATCTATTTGTTAACTATTTGAACCAGAAAATAATAAGTCTAGATCATATTCGACTGCAGAATAATGCTGTGTTAAGTTTTGATGATCAGCAAAGAATAGAAGCTAGTGATTTAATAATTGTCTGCACCTATAATGCTACAGTAAATAGATATCAGGCAGAGCTGGCAGAAAAACTGGCTGAGAATAATAATATCCTGGTACTTGCACTTCGTAATCCTTATGATTATCAGCTAATTGATAAAACTCAGGCTTTTATAACAACTTATGATTACAGTCCGGCCAGTCAGAAAGCAGCTGCGAATTTTATCTTAGGGAAAATTGAAGCTAAAGGAAAGCTGCCGGTTAGTGTTGATTAACAAAAATCTTTTCTTGACAGAATTACTTATCTATGTTAAAGTTATAAAAAACAATAAAACTTATCTAGAGAGGTGGAGGGACTGGCCCTTTGAAACCCGGCAACCAGCAGTTAGTTACTGCCCGGTGCTAATTCCAGCAGGAAAATTCCTGAAAGATAAGGAGTTAATTAATTACCCACTCCTACTTTTAGGAAGTGGGATTTTTTGATTTAAGAACAGGATATTTTGTTTCTGAAATGAGTAGTATAGTGAGCAGTAATTAGTAGGTTGATTATCTGGTTTTATTGTTTTTAATTTGAGAAGAGAAAATTAGAGGAGGAAATTAAATGAGTTTAAAATTTGACACTTTAGCATTACATGCAGGTTATGAAGCAGACGAGAATAAGAAATCAGCGGCGGTTCCTATTTATCAGACAACATCTTATTTATTTGACGACACAGATCATGCAGCAGATTTATTTGCCTTAAAAAAGCCAGGTAATATTTATACCAGAATAATGAATCCAACCAATTCGGTGCTGGAAAAGAGAATTGCCGCTCTTGAAGGGGGAGTGGGAGCTCTGGCTGTTTCTTCAGGTCAGGCAGCAGAAGTAATTGCACTTTTAACTATTTGTAATAATGGTGACCATATAGTAAGTGGCAGTTCAATTTATGGTGGTACTCACAATTTATTTAAACATACCTTTAAAAATATGGGGATAGATGTCAGTTTTGTTGATTCAGAAGATCCAGAAAGTTTTAAAGAGGCAATTAATGAGCAGACAAAGGCCTTATATGTAGAGACAATTGGTAATCCGGCTTTATCTGTACCAGATTTTGAAAGGCTGGCAGAAATTGCTCATCAGTCAGGTATTCCTTTAATAGTTGATAATACTTTTGCTACTCCCTATTTATGTAATCCATTTAAACATGGGGCAGATATTGTAATTCACTCAACCACTAAGTATATAGCTGGCCACGGTAATTCTATTGGTGGTGTAATTGTTGACAGCGGTAATTTTGACTGGAATACAGGTAGATTTCCCGGACTTGTAGAGCCAGATCCAAGTTATCATGGGGTTAAATTCCAGGAGGAATTTGGAGAAGCAGCTTTTATCACTAAAGCCAGAGTTCAGCTTTTAAGAGATTTAGGTAGTGCTCCCAGTCCCTTTAATTCGTTTTTGACGATTACCGGGCTGGAAACTTTAGGCTTAAGAATGCAGAGACATTCGGAAAATGCTCAGGCAGCAGCAGAATTTTTAGAGGCTGACAAGAGAGTGGAATGGGTAAGTTATCCTGGTTTAGAAAGCCATGATTCACATCAAAATGCAGAGAAATATTTAGAAAATGGGAATGGTGGAATGATTGCTTTTGGGATTAAAGGTGGAAAAGCTGCAGCCGAGAAATTTATTAACCAGCTTGACTTATTTCTTCATTTAGCCAATGTTGGAGATGCAAAATCACTGGCTATTCACCCGGCAAGTACAACCCATCAGCAGTTAAGTGATGAAGATTTAAAGCAGACTGGAATTTCACCGGAGTTAATTAGATTATCCATCGGTATTGAGGATTTTGAAGACATCAAAGCAGATTTAGATCAGGCTCTAGCCGCAGCACAGAATTAAGAAGCCAGGAGTGAGAAGAGATGCCTATTAAAATACAGGACGAATTGCCAGCAGTAGAAACCCTTGAAAATGAAAATATATTTGTAATGAAAGAATCACGAGCAACTCATCAGGATATACGTTCCTTAAAAATATTAATTTTAAATTTAATGCCCACCAAAATAAAAACAGAAACCCAGATTTTACGTTTAATTGGTAATTCCCCACTGCAGGTTGATATTGATCTGATGCATCCGGAGAGTCATGATTCAAAAAATACTTCCGAGGAACATCTGATTAAGTTTTACAATACTTTTGAAGAAATCAAAGATAATAATTATGATGGTATGATCATTACCGGTGCTCCGGTCGAAACCTTAAATTTTGAAGAAGTGGATTACTGGGAAGAACTGCAGCAGATAATGGACTGGAGTCTGCACCATGTTTTTTCTACCCTTCATATCTGCTGGGGAAGTCAGGCAGGCCTTTATCATCATTATGGAATTCCTAAATATCCTTTAGCTGAAAAGATGTTTGGAGTTTTCCCTCATTATAAGACTAAAAAACATGTTAAATTAATGCGTGGTTTTGATGATTTATTTTATGTTCCCCAATCACGGCATACAGAAATCAGAAGAGAAGACATTGCTGAGATTGAGGAGCTGGAAATTCTTTCGGAATCAGCAGAATCCGGTATTTATCTGGTGGCCAGCAAAAATGGCCGTCAGGTTTTTGCAACCGGTCATTCGGAGTATGATCGAGAAAGTCTGGAGGAAGAGTACTTAAGAGATATCAATAAAGGGATGGAGATTGAACCTCCAAAGAATTATTATAGAGACAATGATCCTGATAAGGAAATTGTTATGCGCTGGCGCAGTCATGCCAATCTATTATTTGTTAACTGGTTAAACTACTATGTTTATCAGGAAACTCCATTTGATTTAAGTAAACTAAAATAAAGCTGATAAATCATTTTATAGTTAGACCGACAACTATAATACAAAAGAGCCCTTCTAGAATCATAATAGAAGGGCTCAAGCTCTTTTACAGTTCTTATGCAGCAGATATTAGCTGTTATTTTTTACAATTCATCATTTAAATATTTATCAATACCGACAGCAGCATCATGACCGGTTCTGATAGCATTGATTACATCAGGTCCCCGGGCAATGTCTCCTCCGGCAAAGAGCCAGTCAACGGAAGTCTGGCTGAAATCATTAATTTTAATTCTGGGGCCGGCATACTCGATTTCAAACTGATCATCAATATAGGAATTATCTCCTCCCTGACCAATAGCTTCGATTACCATATCACATTCGTAATTTTCAATATCACTGTCATCAAAAGTAGGGTTGAAATTCATTTCTTCATCAAAGACTGACACACAGCAGTTGGTGCAGAGCTGAGCTAAAGAGCCGTCTTCATTGACCTCAATTTCTTTAGGACCACGGCCTGGTTTAAAGACAATTCCTTCTTCCCGGGCTTCTTCAATTTCTTCCTGGTCAGCAGGCATAATATCTTCAGTTTCTAAGGAAGTAACAGTAATATTTACTTCCCCGTATTTTTCCATCTGCAGTCTGGCCATTGAGCGGGCAATATCCATAGCCACATTTCCTCCACCAATAACTACTAAGTTTTTGGTAACCGGAACTTCTTTACCGCGGGCAATATCTGCCAGCAGGTTGACAGCCTGATAGACATTATTGTTGTCCGTTCCCGGTACTCTGGTGCTGCGGCCGTTGTGGAGACCAGTTGCTGCAAAAACTGCATCATACTGCTCGTGCAGCTCATCTAAAGTGATATCCTCACCAACTCTGGTGTTGAAAACAAAGTCTACACCGAGACTTTTAATATAATTAATGTCTTTATCCAGGGCATCATAGGGCAGGCGGTATTCAGGGATTCCATAGCGCATCATCCCTCCGGCATTTTCCTTATCTTCATAAACTGTAATCTGATAGCCCATTACACTTAAATAGTGGGCAGCCGAAAGTCCGGCCGGACCGGCACCAACAACAGCAATCTTTTTATTATTCTGTTCAATTTTTTCTGTCCCTAAAATTTTCTTGTAGTCTGCAGAATCAACATTATCAACCGCATAACGCTTCAGCCAGCGGATGGAAACTGCCTCTCCCCGGTGAGAGATAGCACAGACTCCCTCACATTTATGAGTGCAGACCCGGCCGCAGACCTCAGGCAGTGGATTATCCTCGTAAATCTGCTGTACTGATTCTTCCAGTTCTTCGTCGAAAATTCCTCTTATATACTGAGGAATATTCATATTGGCCGGACAGGTGTCTGTACAGATTTCACATTCCACACAGCGGGAAGCTTCCTTTTCCGCCTGTTCTTTCGAAAAACCCTCCACTATTTCAATAAAGGAATCGACTCTTGCTTCCGGATCCAGCATTTCGATGTCAATTCTTTTTAAGTCTAAGAGATCAGAATTTTCATCTCTCAAATAGCCGAGGGGATGATCAACCTTATTAATATCATGCTGATCTGGAGTAACTATAAATGTATCAGGGTCCAGGTCAATATAGCTGTAATCCCGGCTCATTTCCAGAGAACCGGTGGTGCAGACATCAACACAGAGTCCACACCAGCAGCAGCGGCCGTAATCAATCTGGGGCCTTTCATTCCGCTGTCCTTCCTCAGCTGGTACATCCAGCATTTCCACCATCGAAATGGCATCATTAACACAGACTTCCTGGCAGGTAGAACAGCCGATACATTCTTCTAAATCATTAATATGAAAACCCCTGTATCTTTTAGCAGCATCATTTGACTCTGCCGGATAGCGCACTGTTTCCGGTTTCTTTACTAAATTTTTAAAAGCTGTAACAGGAGAGAAGATGCTTTTTTTATCATTAGCCAATTTTTTCACCTCATTAGTCTTCGTTTGGATTTCAAGTTAATTAAGCTGATTTTAAATAATAGATTAAGACAGAACTGTTTAATATCTTAACTGAACAAGAGTTTGAATTTAGACTGCTGAATCAAATTTAGCGGTCAAATTCAGGTGGGCAGATCCCCAGACTTTTGGCCCAGACAGGAACATCTGCAATTCTGGTCCCGGGCAGAAATTCTCTGACTCCGTATAAGCCGAGGGGGGTAGAAGCACCTCTCACATGGACCCGGTATGGTTTTAAACCTCCATCTGAGACCATATAGTAGCCGTATTCTCCCCGCTTTGATTCAATTTTAACATAGGCATCACCTTTAGGTATCTTATATTTCAAGCCATTACCCAGGTCAGTCTGAACAGGTCCGTCAGGAATATTTTGAATCAGCTGGCGAATAATTTTGATACTCTGCAGCATATCATCTCTGGCAATTTTGATTCGATCCCAGGCATCACCATTTTCATAGGTCGGCACCTCAAATTCAACATCATCATAGGCTGCATAGGGCATCATCTTTCGGAGATCATGGGGAACACCATTGGCCCTTAAAACAGGTCCGGTGGCTCCCATCTCAACTGCTTCTTCTTTGGTGATTACTGCTTTACCCTGCCAGCGTTTTTGTGCATTTGGATTTTCAAACAATGTTTTTTCCAGATCGGGAAAACGCTCATTTTCAAGCTCATCCATTAAATCTAAGATTTTATCAAAAGTCTCGTCTTCAATATCCTGTCTAACTCCACCGGGACGGATGTAGATGTGGTAAACTCGAGCCCCGGTGATTTCTTCAAAAATATCTAAAATGTAATCTCTGGTTAAGGTTCCCCAGTGCATAACCGTGTACTGACCAATTCCGGCTGCATTACCACCAATTGAAAAGATGTGGCCCTGAATTCTGGCCAGCTCCAGAATAATCGAGCGGATGTAGTCAGCCCTTCTGGGAACTTCAATTTCTCCAATTGCCTCAAAACCCATTGCATAGACCATTTCGTTGATATCAGGTTCTTCAACACAGATCCGGGGAACTAAAGCTGTATTTTTAATCCAGAGTCTTTCTTCCATTAATTTTTCAAAACCGCGGTGGAGGTGGCCGGCATTTGCCTTAGCTGAAGTAACAGTATCACCTTCAAATTCATAAATAATTCCATAGTTGCCGGGAACTCCGGGATGGTTTGGTCCAAAAAATATTTCAGTCTGTGTGCTTTTGTCCATTGTAATCCCTCCATTCATATTGATCATTAACAAATTCTCTGGTGTCAAAATCCTTACGCATTGGAGGGAGGTGCTGCCAGTTTTCCAAAATCATTTCCTCTAAATTATCATTCCCTTTAAATTCAACCCCAAAGAATTCATGTATATCTCGTTCATAAAATTCGGCTACCGGCCAGATTTCTTTTGCAGTCTGGAAAATGCCGGGCTCACGCTTAATTCTGGTTTTTAAACTGATATTTATATAATCATCATAGGAGAAGAGGTGGTAGACAAGTTCAAATGCCCCCTCTTCAAGCCAGTCCACACAGCTGATTGTAGAAAGGTGCTGATAGGAGTGAGACTTTAAAAAGGAAAGAGCCTGAATTAAATTTTTTGGAGCAAGTTCCACAGATACATTCTGCTCCCTTTTGATTTCTACTGCCTGAGGCTCAAGATGAACATTAATTAACTCTAAAAGTTCTTTTTCATTTCTCACTGTGTTCTCTGCACCTCCCCTAATACTGCTTCCTGATTCTGATGATAAAACTCCAGGTTATCCTGATAGCGCTGGTATCCATCTGCCTCACCATTATTGATCATTTTTTTGAGTTTAAGTAAGCCATCTAAGATTGCTTCCGGACGGGGCATACAGCCGGCGATATACATTTCAACCGGCAGATATTTATCCAGCTGTTTGATTGTATTATATGAATCCCAGTACATGCCGCCGTTGATTGTACAGGAGCCAAAGCCTACTACAAATTTTGGGGCCTGCATTTGTTCATAGGTATAGATCAAGCGTCTTAAGGTTTTGGTGCTTAAATAACCGGTAACTAAAAGTAAATCTGCCTGACGGGGAGTTGCTGCTGGTCCGATACCGAAGCGGCTCATGTCATAGCGAGAAGTCATGGTCGGCGGCAGCTCTATTGCCCCACAGCCTGTACAGTAATGAAGCATATTTATCGATTTGTTCTGGGCCCAGTCAAGAATCTCCTGCCAGCTCCCTTTAACAAAGTTATTATTCATTTAAAAAAACCTCCTGCTTAAATTATTATATATAATGCCTGTAAAATAGCTATTCCGAGCGGCCACTTCCAGAAAAACTTAACTCCATCTTCAATTCTGAATCTGGGGAAAAGACTGCCGAACATTGTTGCTAAGATCCAGACGATCAGCATTTTAAAGCTGAAGCTGAAGATGTTATCTGCTCCTCCCAAAAAGAGGTTGACATAAAGGGCCAGCTCGATAATAATTGTAATTGATTTCTGTAAGAGCAGCATACCTAAATATTTTCCACCTGATTCTACAACCGGGCCAGAACCAATCTCCGATGGAGCTATCATCGCATCAAAAGGCTTTTTACCCATCATTCCAATTAGCACCACAAAGGCTACTAAAGCCATCATTGGATAGGCAAAGAGATTCCAGTTTAAAAAGCTTCCGGCCTGGGCCTGCATCAAACCCCAGATTGAAGAAGTCTGATACCTGAAGATCAGTGAAAATAGAATAACAAGAAAGGGCAGCTCATAACCAAGCATCTGAGTTAAAGCCCTTGAGATACCAATTGACGCCTGAGGATTACCCGAGCCAACAGTACCCATTGCCATTCCGAGAGAGGCCACAGCTAAGAGGTAAATAACCAGTAAAACTGTACCTTCCATCGAATAAAGCTGCCAGCTGCCGAGCGGGATAAAAAATAAAGTTGCAATTACTCCCCCGAGAGCCATTACAGCACCAAAATCAAAGATAAAGCCGTGAGTTATCGCATCTTTACCGAAGAGCTTTAAAACATCAAGATAGGGCTGATAAACAGGTGGGCCGTATCTTTTTTGAATTCGGGCTATGATTTTGCGGGCAATTCCCATAAAGAGCAGCCCCAGAGCCGTCGCAAAAACTGTTATTAAAAGAAAATGTCCGATTTTATAGATTAGATCTATCATATTATCCACCCCACTGCTGCCAGAATAACAAATAATAAGACTGAATAGAGAGCATAGTTTTGGACTCTTCCGGCTGCGAAAATTCTTCTAAAACTTTCACCACTTTTAAGCAAATTAGCTGTCAGTGTTTCGTAAAAGCCGGTCAGACTTTTGGCTGCCAGATTATCAAATAAGCGGTCAAAGGGTCTGTAATACTGGTAGGCATAGTGATAGCTCTCAGCATCAGTAACATATTCACCGGAGCTGTAGGTATCAAGCAGGCCAACCAGTTTTGATTTCTTGGCGAGGCCAAAGACTAAGAGGGCAATTACAAAGCCAGCTGCAAAGACATTAAAGATGTAGAGCGAGTTCCAGGCACCAAAGGCTCCCTGAATACTGTAGAGGCTGTAGTTAACAGTTTCTATTCCCAGGTCGCCAGAAATCTGGCTTATAATATTCATCTGAATGCCGGGAAAAACACCAAAGAGCACAATAACTCCAATTAAAATCAGCATTGGTATTTTCATCAGCAGGGGAACTTCTTTAATTTCCTGATGCTGCGGCTTTAGCTGGCCCAAAAAGACTGTGCTTAAGGGCTTAAAAACATACATAAATGAAGCTATACTGCCGAAAAAGGCGGCCAGTGCCAGGAATAAATAACCTTTTTCAATCAGGGCCTGGTAGATAACCCACTTGGAAATAAAACCATTTGTTGGTGGAATACCTGCCAGAGCAATAATTGCTGTTAAGTAGGCAGCAAAAGTGAGCGGCATCCGAAAGATCAGGCCACCCACCTCATACATCTTAGTGGTTCCTGTTCTGTAAATAACTGCTGCCAGAGCCAGGAAAATAGTTGATTTAAAAATCAGGTGATTCATCAGATGCAGCATTGAGCCGCTGAAACCTAAGGGAGTTGCAATAGCAATCCCGATAATTATATAGCCCATCTGTGAGATCGAAGAATAGGCTATTAGTTTTTTCATATCTTCCTGTCTGATTGCTAAAATTGTTCCTGTAATAATAGTCACTGCACCTAAGAGAGCAAATAGATAGCTCAAAAGCGGCAGCCCCCGATAGGCAATTGTATTTTCTATAATCTTAAAAAAGGAGAGCTGATGGAAAACAACTATAAGTCCATAGAATCCAACTTTAAGCAGCATCCCTGAGAGAAAAGGAGAAAATTCCTTGGGGGCATTACCGTGTGCATCCTTAACCCAGACATGAAGCGGGAAAATACCTGCCTTAACCCAAAAGGGTAAGCTGATGGCTAAAAGCAGTAATATTGACTGTGGAGCAGAATTATTCAATAAAAATTCGGCTGCCGGCTCAAAGGCAAAGCTTCCGGTCTGCTGAAAAATAAAGATTACTGCCATCAAAAATGAATAGGCTGCAGCTGCACTTAAGATCAGGTAGCGGTAAGCTGCCCTGCCTGCCATTTTCTTTTTCCCGGAAGAAATCAAGTAAAAAGAAGTCCAGGTCATTAACTCCCAGAAAATAAAAAGAGTTAAAAAGTCACGAGCAAAGAGAACTCCCATAATACTGCCGATAACAAGCAGAAAATTTAGATTAAAAACAGAGCTGAATTTAAAATCTGCCTGTGAATCGATGGAAAAGACGGCAATCAAAAGTGAAATGGCTGATGTCAGGACTGCAAAGAGCCAGGAAAGCGGAGTTAAGGCCATTAAAAATTCAAGCTGATAACCCATTAAACTTAAGTTAAAACTCTGATTAAGCTCCCAGCTGCCGTAAATTAAAGCCAGACTGAGCAGCAGGTAAGCTGAGACCAACGCCGTAATTGTCGCTCCCGCCTTTTTATTTTTCTTATTTAAAATGTAGGCTGCGAAAGCTGCTGCAGCTGGAACAAATATATATTTGGTCAGCAATTAGATCCCTCCTAAAACTGTCATAATGTAGCGGCTGTTATTTAAAATTTCTGCGGCTGCCTTTTCCAGAGGCTCAGCAATAAGCTGTGGATAAACTCCGAGGCCGATAATCAGCAGAGTCAATAAAATAACCGGTACAGTAATTACAGCTGTATTTTTAACTTCAATTTCTAAGTCTTCAAAGTATAATTTCTGTACAACTTTTAGATAATAGGCGATTTCGATTAGAGCAGCTGCCAGAATCAAAAAAGTAATCAAAAACTGATCTGCATTTAAACTGCTGCTGATAATCATAAATTTACTGATAAAACCATTTAAAAAAGGAACTCCCAGGATCCCCATGGCAGCAATAGTAAAGCCAAAGGCTGCTGTTGGTTTTTTAGTTCCCAGTCCTGCCAGATCTTTAATCTTTTTGCTCCCGGCTGCTGAAATTAAAACCCCAGCACTGATAAAGAGCAGAACCTTTAAAATAGAATGATTGATCAGCTGAAAAAGCCCGGCCTTGACTGCTGCTTCAGTTCCCAGACTGATAACTGTGACAATTAATCCCATCTGAGCCAGACTGGAGTAAGCAAGCATTCTCTTTATATTTTCCTGCTGATAAGCAATTAATTCTCCCATGATTAGAGTGATTACTCCAATCACCAGCAGATAGTTAAAAAACTGCTGAGCTGGAAAGAGGGTGAAAAATATTCTGGCCAGAGCATAGATCCCAGCTGCAGAGACTGCACCACTCATGATGCCGCTGACTGCTGTTGGTGCTTCTGTATAGATATCAGGCACCCAGAAATTTAGTGGGAATAATTCTGCTTCAATTCCAATCCCGATTAAAAAGAGGAGAGCTGTAATCTGCAGCAGAAGTGGATTAATTAAACCAGCTGAGGCTGCAATTTCTGCCAGATTGAGGCTGCCGACTGCTGAATATGTAAAACCGATTCCGAGCAGTAAAAATACAGAACCCACACCACCGATAATTAAATATTTAAAACTTGCTTCATAACTACTGCCGCCGGCAAAGGTTGTCAGGCTGTAGGCGGCAATGCTTGTGATTTCAATAAAAACGAAGAGATTAAAGAGATCACCTGTCATTACCATCCCGCTGGCCCCGGCGGTTATCATTAAAAAGAGCAGATAAAATTTATCATCAAACTGATAGTCTTGAGATAAATTATAAATTGAAAGAATAAAGGCACTGCCGTTAATTAAAAAGGCTGCCACTAAAGCCAGAGGACCAACATATAAGTTAATAGCAAAAGGTGCCTGCCAGCCGCCAAGTTCTAGTATAAGTGGAGCAGCCATAATTTCAGTAAAATTGCTGCTGAGCACAATTAAATTAAAAGCGGTTGTCAGTAAAGCAATAAATTTAGGCAGTTTTGAATTGAGCATCTTAAAAATTGGCATTGTAAAAGCCATTAATAAGGGTAGAGCAATAATTAAAGTTAAATTCACCATTTTAACCCCCTTATTTCAGAAATATTTAGGGTTGAATATTTGTCGTAAATTTTCATTACTAAAGCCAGTCCCAGGGCCAGTACAGCGGTTCCAATTACAATTGAAGTTAAAACTAAGGCCTGTGGAATTGGGTCAACAAAAGCAGCTGCATTACTTGGATTTACAGAATTTATGATTGGTGCATTAGCTGCTTCAACATAGCCTAAGGCTACCAGCAGTAAATTTACTCCGGTATCCATCAGGCCGAGTGAAATAAGAATTTTTATCATGTTTTTTCTGCTTAAGACTCCATAAAGCCCGATAAAAATGAGAAGTATTGATCCCCCAAAAAAGGACCACTCCTCCAGGAAGTTGAGCAAAGTGATCACATCCTTTATAAATTTTAATCTGCAGTTGATTTCTGTTTTTACTGCAGCTGATTTAAAAAAAAATTAAGCTTCAATTAAATTTTTAACTATGTTGGTCAGTTCAGCTCCTACTTTAAAAGCAATAGCAATATAAATCAGAGGAATGATTCCAGCACTGAAAAGCTGACCAACTGTACCGGTTGCCATAAAGTTTTCTAAAAATGAACCCCGAGTTACTAAGCCGTAGAGGCCGAGTCCGACAAATGAAATACCGGCAGTACTTTCAACTAAAGTAATACTGATTTCTTTAATTTCAAATTTATTATCAGAGAGCATTTTTAGTAAAAAGGCAGTTGCAATAACTGCTCCCCCCTGAAAACCCCCACCAGGACTTAAATGACCGTAGACAAAGATATATGTTCCAGCCAGTAAAAGCAGAGGAAAGAGGAGCTTGATTCCTGTATTTAAAATTAGAGATGAATCATCTGCAGCAAATTTCTTTTTCTTTGAATTTTCTAAATTAAGTACAACTCCAATTCCTGCAGCAGCCAGAAATAAAACGGTAATTTCACCGAGTGTATCAAATGATCTGTAATTTGCCACTACAGAGGTAACAATATTAGCTGAGCCGCTTTCTAAATTCTTACTTTCCTGATAGATTACTTTTTTATTATCTGTATTAACACTTTTATTAAGGTAGAGTTGGGCTGTTCTGTTATTGATATCAGCCTTTCCAAATTCATTTAAAGTGATTTCCCCAGCTGCAGGAGTAATAGTAAATGCCTGCAGAATAATTAAGGCAAAGGCAGCTGTTATAACAAGAGCAATTAAATTTCTGAATTTCACTCACTTTTCCCCCTTTCAGTTTTAAATAGGGCCAGCACAAAAATTGCTGTAGTTAAACCGGCACCGATGGCAGCTTCTGTCATTGCCACATCTGGAGCTTTTAAAAAATAAAATAAAACAGCAGCGGTTAAGCTGACAAGTCCAGCAGCAATTATTGAGCTTAAAAGATCATCAAAAGCTAAAGCGGCAGCTGCAGCAGCCAGCATAATTAAAATTAGAAAACTAGAGATTAGCGGCATTCTGATCACTGCCTTTCTGAATATTATTTAAGTGTTTTTCCTGATATTTATCCTGAGCAGTGATTTTTTCTACTGCAATTTTGCTGAGCCTGGCAGCTCGAGCAATGGAATGACTGCCGATTGGGTTTGTCATTAAAATAAAAACGGCAATAATCAGGGTTTTAAAAAACCAGTCAGTTTCTACCATTCCTACCCCAATAATTGTAGAAAGGGCACCAAGTGTTGTTGCTTTAGTACCTGCCTGCAGGCGATTGTAGACATCAGGCATTCTAAATAAGCCAAGAGCTCCTAAAAAAAGGAATAAACTGCCGGCTAAAATTAAAATATAACCTAAAATATTAATTATCAGCAAGATTAAGCCCTCCCTTCAAGGTAGCGGGCGATGACAACTACTCCAGTAAAAGAAAGAGCAGCAAAGACAAATGAAATATCAAGGTAAATATTATTTCTTAAAAATAAGGCCAGCACCACCAGCAGAGAACTAATAATGGTAGTAATTGTATCCAGAGCCACAATTCTGTCAGCCGAGCCTGGACCTTTTAACATTCTAACTGCTGCCAGTAAAACCGCAGCACTAATAATTAAAAAAATATAGTTTAACATTAAAAAACCCCCTCCAGCAGCCTTTCGAACTTCTCAGAAATTATTTTTTTCTGTTCTCCTGGATCCTCAGTTTTAACATCAATCCAGTGAATATAAAGGCTGTCATCAATTATATCTACTGTAAGTGTACCAGGAGTTAAGGTAATTGAATTGGCTAAAAATAATTTTGCCTGATCTGATTTTAGTTTGGTTTTAATTTCTATAATACCTGGATTAATAGGAAGTGAAGGATCAATAACTCTTCTGGCAACATCAAAATTGGCCTTTATCATTTCCCATAAAAAAACAGGTAAATACTTAAAAAAAGCTAGAAACCTGCTTAAAATATTATTATTACCTTTTTCTCTGCTGAAACTTTGATAGGTAAAATAGGAAAGAATTAAAGAAATTATTAACCCAGCCATCATTTCACTCCGAACTAAAGATGAGGTGTAAGCCAGCCAGAAGAGAAAATAGACTGCTGTAGTAAAGAAATATCTTTTTAATTTCTGCAAAATAGAACCCCCTTCAAAATAAAGTTGATAAAATCACTATGAGATTTTTTTCATAAATTTAGTGAAAAAAATAATATTTAACTGCAGCATCCCCCCTTTCATAAGATTCAAATAACTTATATTTATATATTATGATATTACGATATAAAAGTCAACAAATAATTAGAATTTTTCTGAAAATAAATAAAGTTATAAAAAAACTGTTATTAAAAGGAGCTCAGCTCCAGTAATAACAGTTTAGAAGGCAGGCTATTTAATTATACTCTTTAGAAAGAAAATAAAAGTTAAATTTTTTTTACTGATTCTCTTTCAATCAGTTCTATTGGAATAACTGATTTAGTAGATTTTTTTTCTGGATTCTGGATCCTGTCAAATAATTTACTAGCTGCTTCCTGGCCCATTCCTTCTTTATCAATGGAAATTGTTGTTATTTTGGGAGTAGTAAAAGCAGTTAATTCGATATTATCAAAACCAATAATTGAAACATCACCAGGGACTTTGATTCCATATTTATTAAAAGTCTGGAGTAAACCAATGGCGGTAGCATCATTAGCTGCAAAAATTGCAGTTGGCAGCTGTTTTTCTTTTAAAAAATCTTTTGCCAGTTCTTTACCCATATCCTGACTGAAATCTTTCTTAATTTTAATTAAATTTTCCTGGATCTCCAAATTGTTTTCGAGCATCTCCATTTTATAAGCCCGATAACGTTCTTCAAAACTGGGATGGCTATTAGGACCACCAGCATAACCAATTTTTTTATGTCCCATTCTAATTAAATAGTCTACTGCCTGCATTGCCCCATTAAAATTATCAGAAACAATAGAATCCATAATTGGAGAGCGAAGATAATTATCTACAAGTACTGTAGGAAATTTAAGTTCTTCAATCGCTCTGATCATATCTTTATTAATGTCAGCTCCGGCAAGAATCAGACCATCAACCTTATTCTGACTTATTATTGATGGGACTTTTTTGCTCTGTAAAGCATCTAATTTAATAGTCGAAAAAAGGAGATTATAATCATAATTCTCTACTTCAATCTCAACCCCAGCTATAACTCTTGTATAAAAGGGATTATTAAAAATAGGGATATGTCTGCGGCTCATAATGAATGCAATATTATGGGTTTTTAAACCTGCCTGAGAGCGAAAAGAAAAATATCCCATTTCTTTTGCAATGTTTAATACTTTTTGTCTGGTGACAGGAGAGACTCCCCCTTTATCGTTTAAAGATTTAGAGACTGTAGAGATTGAAACATCTGCCTTTTCTGCTATATCTTTAATTGTTACATTCATTTTAAAGCATCCTTTCCTCAAAATTAATCCGAATATTAAAATTGAAATAAATTTTCAAAAGTAATGAAAACTTTTTCTTAGTATATCATATCACAAAAAACAAATAAAATTAAATTATTTTTAAAAATTGTTTGATAATATGAAAAAACAATGCTATAATTAAAGAAAGTTATTTCGTAAATAACGAAAATATTTTAAAATAAGGCTAAAAATAATTTTGAACCTTGAAAAAATAATAAAAAAATCAAAAATACTGCTTGAATTGTCTGCAAATTTGCGCTATAATTAAATCAAGAAATCGTTTTAGTAAATTTTAGCGCAGTTTTCACTGGATTGCTAGTTTTCTCTAGCATTAAATTGATTTAATTTAATGAAGATTCATAAAACAGCTAAAATTTTGCTCACTCTTACTTTTTATAAGTTAATAATCCCTTAAGATAAAAGAGAGTGACATTTTGCATCACAAAATAATTTAAAGGGGTGTTTATTAATGATTAATGTTGGTAAGAAAGTTTTAATTTTAACTCTGGCTTTTCTATTTTTAGTTGGAGGAATGTCTTTAGCTCAGGATCTTCCCAGAGAAGAGACATTAGTAGTTTCCGGAGCAATGTGGGGACCTCCATCAACCTGGAATGTTTTAATTCCTAACCCTACACCTGGAACTGGTGGTTTAGTTTATGAGACAATGTTCTCTTATAATCCTCTCGATAATACTTATAAGCCCTGGCTTGCAAAAAGTGGAGAATGGGTAAGCAACAACGAGTATGTTCTTAAATTAAGAGAAGGAATTAATTGGACTGATGGTGAAGAATTTAATTCAGAAGATGTAGTCTTTACCTATGAAATTGCAAAAGAAAATTCTATAATGTATTCACCTGTCTGGGAATGGCTTAAATCTGTAGAAGCCGAAGGTGATTATACAGTTAGATTTACTTTTAGCGAACCTCATTATGCAGAATGGAATGCAGAATTATATCAGCGCTACATTATACCAGAACACATCTGGAGTGAAGTTCCTGCTGACGAATTAATCACCAGAACAATGAAAGACCCAGTTGGAACTGGTCCCTATACTGCCAGAGAAGCAGGTCAGGATAGAATGGTCTGGGAAAGAAATGATGACTGGTGGGGTAATGATGTTTTTGGACAGCCCAAACCTAAGTATATTGTTGACTTAGTTAATCAGAGCAACAATGTAGTAATGGGTATGTTAATGAAGGGTGAGCTTGATTTAAGCAACAACTTTATTCCTGGAGTTCAGAAAATCAAAGACCAATTTGGTTTAAAAACCTGGTATGAAGAAGAGCCTTATATGCTTTCCTGGAATACTGCCAATTTATACATGAACACCACTAGAAAACCAATGGGTGATGTTAATTTTAGAAGAGCAATGGCTTTTATGATAAATAAAGATTCAATTGTTGAGCGAGTATATGGTGGTCTTGTAAAAGCTGCTAATCCTACAGGCTTATTTGGAGAAGGTTGGTTAAAATATCTTGATGAAGAAGTTGTAGAGGAATACGGCTTTGAATACAATACTACTAAAGCTAAAGCACTTTTAGATAATGCAGGATATGTAGATGCAGATGGTGATGGCTGGAGAGATATGCCAAATGGTGATCCACTAGAATTAAGTATTATAGTACCAAGTGGCTGGACAGACTGGATGTCAGCTGTTAGAGTTATTGCTCAAAATGCTGAAGAAATTGGTGTGAATATTAAACCTAACTTCCCCGATTCTTCATTATTTGACAATAAGCGCTTTAACAAAGATTTTGACATGTTAATCGCTAACTTCCAGACCACATTATCCTCAACACCATTTGACTACTGGAATGGTGTAGCAAATGAAAGTATTCATGGGGAAACAATCAGTAATGGTAACTGGGGTGCTTATGATAACCCGGAACTGTTTGAATTAATTGATGAGTTTAATATGACTAGAAATGAAACTAGAAAACAGGAAATAGCATCTAAGATTCAGCGGATCTTACTAAAAGATATGCCAACTGTTCCTCTCTGGCATAATGGTCTCTGGGCTCAGCAGACAACAAATAATTGGACTAACTGGCCAAGTGAAGATAATCCTTATGGTGTACCAGTAACCTGGGGTAATGCTTATCAGTTAGGTATGATTGATACCTTAATTGGTATTGAACCAGCTAAATAATTAATAGACAATTGAATTTAATTAATAAATACAGGTCCGATATTCTTATCGGGCCTGTTATTTAGAAAGGAGCAGTATAAAATGGGCAAATATTTACGGAAAAAATTAATGATCTATATTATTACATTTATCCTGGCAGTTACCATCAATTTTATTATCCCCAGAATGATGCCTGGAGATCCAATCCAATCACTTTTGTCACGTTTTTCTGGAATGGAGGGGGGACGCCAAATTTTAGAAGAACAATTAACATTATTATTTAATCTTGATCAGCCAGTGTGGCAGCAGTATCTTAATTTTTGGAAATCAGTCTTTACTCTTGATTTTGGAATTTCAATTATCCAGTTCCCAACTCCAGTAATAGATATTATAAAAAGAGCAATTGTATATGATTTATCTGTTTTGTTTCCTGCAATTATATTAAGCTGGATCGTTGGTAATAAACTGGGTGCTTATTCAGGAACTGATAAAAAAGTAGATAATGCTTCAATGCCTTTCTTTTATTTTCTTGCCTCCTCTCCTTATTTCTGGATGGCTGGTTTAGTAGCATTCTTCTTTGGAGTGGTTCTGAGGTGGTTCCCAATCAGTGGAGCCTATAGTGCTGTAGCTTCCCCTGCTTTTACCTGGAATTTTATTAAAGATTTTTTACACCACTGGTTTTTACCTTTCTTTACCATGTTTTTAGTTCAGCTGGGAGGCTGGGCAATTGGTATGAGAAATATGATTATGTACGAAAAAAGTTCAAATTATTCAAAGTACATGGAAACCCTTGGTTCTTCGAAAAAGTTAATTCGTAAATACGGTTTTCGGAATGGTGTTTTACCTCAGGTTACCGGC
This sequence comes from Halanaerobium saccharolyticum, assembly GCF_004362045.1. Taxonomy (GTDB): domain Bacteria; phylum Bacillota; class Halanaerobiia; order Halanaerobiales; family Halanaerobiaceae; genus Halanaerobium; species Halanaerobium saccharolyticum_C. The sequence goes on from NZ_SNWX01000020.1 coordinate 35,500, forward strand.
CTGGCCTTGAGAATCGGCCGCATAGTTGGTGGAGCAATTACAGTTCAGGTAGTATTTAATTATCCCGGCCTGGGAAGAATGCTTTTAGATGCAGTTCAAAATCAGGATTACTTTTTAATGCAGGGAATCTTCCTGACAATTGTAACAATGGTGTTAGTAGCAAACTTTGTAGTCGATATTGTTTACATGTTTATTGATCCAAGAGTCAGGCTTTCATTTACTGAGGAGGTGTAGATTGTGGCAAAAGATTTCTGGGCAAAACATGAAAATTTGTATTATGCCCTCACAAATAAAAAAGTAATTTTTGGTTTGTCTATCGTAATTTTAGTATTTTTACTGGCAGCTTTTGGTCCACTTTTAACAAGATATGAATATGATGAATATGCAGGTCAGGGTTATTTACCTCCTTCATCAGAACACTTTTTTGGTACCACAATTGATGGAAAGGATGTATTTACACGGACAGTACATGGTTTACGTTCGACCCTTTTAGTAGGTGCTATTGCAGGTACAATTGCAACTTTAATTGGCTGTATAATTGGTTTTGTGGCCGGTTATTATGGTGGAACAATTTTTGATGAACTTTTAATGATGCTGACAAATATCTTTGTTGTAATTCCCCAGCTGGCACTTTTAATTGTAATTGCAGCCTTTTTAGAAGTACGGGGAACCTTTGTGATGGCAGTTATAGTTGCCTCAACAGCCTGGCCCTGGACAGCAAGAGCAGTAAGATCTCAGACCCTTTCTCTAAAAAATCAGGAATATGTATCTTTATCGAAGATTTCTTCAATTAGTGTGGGCAGAATTTTAAGAGAAGATATTGCTTCCAATATGTTTTCCTATGTCTTTATGGTTTTTATTCAGCAGTTTAATGGAACTATGCTGGCTACAGTGCAGCTTGAGTTTTTAGGACTGGGACCTACAAAAGGAATTTCTCTGGGACTTGTAATGCAAAATGCTGTTAACTGGAATGGAATTCAACTTGGTATGTGGTGGTGGGCAATAATCCCTGGACTAATTTTAACAATTTTAATAACCGCACTTTATTTTATCAATACAGGATTAGATGCAGCCTTTAACCCACGTTTAAGGGAGATGTAAGTGATGAGTGAAAATATATTAGAAGTCAAAAACTTAAGAGCATATTATGATATTTTAAAAGGACAGGTTAAAGCAGTAGATAATGTTACATTTAATTTAAAAAATGGCGAAATTCTTGGACTGGCAGGAGAGTCAGGTTGTGGAAAAAGTACTCTGGCAAGTACCTTTATTTCCCGAAAGAAGCCGCTTAAGTATATCTCAGGTGAGGTAGATCTGGTAGGAAATAAAATAATGAAGATGAGCGAAAAAGAGTTTAAAAAACTGCGCTTAAGAACAATTTCTTTAATACCTCAGTATGCTCTGGATGCTTTTAGCCCAACCAAAAAGATTAAAACATATATTGCAGATTTAGCCGGACAGCATGGAATAAAAACAAATAAAAAGTTTTTTGACAAAGTTAAAGAAAGACTGGACCTGGTAAATCTGGATGAATCAGTTTTAAACAGATATTCAATTGAGCTTTCAGGTGGAATGAAGCAGAGAGTTATCATGGTAATTTCTACAATTTTAGATCCGGAATTTTTAATTGCTGATGAGATCACATCAGCTCTTGATGTAAGTTCTCAAAGATTTGTAGCAACTATGCTGGCGAATTTGAGAGATTTAGGAATTATAAAATCAGCTATTTTTATTACCCATGATTTATCTATACTTTATCAGATAGCAGATCGAATTATGATTATGTATGCCGGTAATTTTGCTGAAATAGGACCAACAGATGAAATTGTAGCTAATCCACGCCATCCTTACACCAGAGCTTTAATTGATTCTCTGCCCAAGGTTGGTATTCAGTATAAAGATAAACGTTTATCCGGTATCGAGGGAACTCCTCCTCACCTTTTAGATATTGAAGAAGGATGTCGTTTTAGACAGCGCTGTCCTTATGCAATTAATAAATGTGAAGAAAATCCGGAAAGAGAGCAGGTAGCAGAAGGACATTATGTCTCCTGCTGGAGATGGAAAGAGTTAGGAAGTGATTTAAGTGGCCAAAAATAAAGATGTTATTATGTCAGTTAAAAACCTATCTAAGGTTTTTAAAAGTGGTATTTTAAATCCAGAATATACTGTAGCAGCTAAAGATATTTCTTTCGATATAGAAAAAGGAAAGATAATTTCTCTAATCGGAGAAAGCGGCAGTGGAAAAACAACAGTTGGCAAATTGATTTTAAAATTAATCGAAGTTTCTGAAGGTGAAATCATATATAAAGGAAAAAATATTTCTAAAATAAATGATAAGGAGGAAACACAGCAGTATTATCGTAGAGTTCAGGGGATTTTTCAGGATCCATTTGCAACCTTTAATCCTTTATACAGAGTGGATAGAGTATTTGATTTGATTTTTGATTCTTTTGACCTGGGTTTTGAAGATAAAGACCAGGCAATTAGAGATGCACTTTATGATGTAAATTTAAATCCCGATCGCACTCTGGGTAAATTTCCGCATCAGCTTAGTGGAGGCCAGCTGCAGAGACTGCTAATTGCTCGTGCTTTACTGATGGACGTTGATATTTTAATAGCGGATGAGTTAATTAGTATGCTGGATGCATCCACCAGAATTGGAGTTTTAAATTTACTGGTAGAATCCTGTAAAAAACATGGAATGGCAGTAATTTTTATTACCCATGATCTTAACTTAGGTTATTATATTAGTGATAAATCACTTATTATGTACAAAGGTCGTCTGGTTGAAAGAGGAGACACCAAAAAGATTTACGAAAACGCAACTCACCCCTATACTCAAATGTTATTTGAAGCAGTACCTGAAATAGGAGAGCGCTGGGACCCAGATGAAGAATTTTTACCGGAACAGATAGTAAACGATGTTCAGAAATTCTACAAAGAAAATGCAGGGAAAGGTTTTGTAGAAATTGAAGAAGATCACAGTGTATTATTTAGTGATAAGTAGATTTAATTTACTAATATAACTAGATAAATAATAATTTTAAAAGATGTTAATAGATATTAGTTGTAATCTTGAGGAGGCACTTGAATGGCAAAGATAATATTTCCCAAAGATTTTGAATGGGGGGCCGCTACAGCATCCTATCAAATTGAGGGAGCATACAATGAAGATGGTAAGGGTGAATCAATCTGGGATAGATTTACCCATCAAAAAGGAAATATAGTAAATAATAATACCGGTGATGTAGCCTGTGATCATTATCATCGCTACAAAGAAGATGTAAAGTTAATGCAGGAAATTGGTCTGGACACATACCGGTTTTCTATTTCCTGGCCCCGGATTTTACCTGACGGAAAAGGTGAGATCAACCAAAAAGGGATTGATTTTTATAAAAGATTAGTAGATGAGCTTTTAAAAGCAGGGATTGAACCAGCTGCAACTCTTTATCACTGGGATTTACCGCAGAAACTGCAGGATAAAGGAGGCTGGGAAGACAGGGATACAGCTAAATATTTTAATGAATATGCTCAGATAATGTACAAAGAGCTTGGCGGTCTGATTCCCCGCTGGATAACCCATAATGAACCCATGGTGGTTTCAATGGTTGGGAATTTATGGGGAGAACATGCTCCCGGTTTTAAAGATCATCAAAAAGCTCTGCAGGTTGCGCATAATGTTTTGCTCTCTCATGGAATGGCAGTTAAGAGTTTTAGAGAAAGTGGAATTGAAGGGGAAATTGGAATTACCTTAAATTTGAACCATGTTTACACTAATAGTGAAAGCAGAGAAGATCAAATTGCAAAAGATTATTGTGATGCCTTTAATAACCGCTGGTTTTTAGATCCTGTCTTTAATGGGAAATATCCAGAGAAATTAATGTCCTTCTATCAGAATGAATTTGATAACCCATTTAAGATAGAAGCTGGAGATTTCGATATAATTAGTAGAGAGATTGATTTTCTGGGTATTAATTATTATTCCAGAGCTCTGGTAGAATATGATGAAAGTGAATTCCTGAATTTTAAAACAATAAAACCAGAAGTTTCAGATTATACTGCAATGGACTGGGAGGTTTATCCTCAGGGTTTAACAGATCTCTTAAAAAGACTGGATCAGGAATATACTAAAAAGCCAATTTTTATAACTGAAAATGGAGCTGCTTATGATGACCAGATTGCAGAAGATGGCAGAGTTCATGATCAAAAAAGGGTTGATTATTTAGAAAAACACTTTCAGGCTGCACACCAGGCAATTGAAGAGGGAGTAAATCTTGCCGGTTATTATGTCTGGTCTTTGATGGATAATTTTGAATGGGCTTTTGGATATGATAAACGGTTTGGAATTATCTATATTGACTATGAGAATAATCAGAAGAGGATTTTAAAAGATAGTGCCCGATTATTAAAAGATGTAATTGAAAAAAATGGAATAGAAAAATAAATATTGATTAATTAAAAATAAGTATGATATTTAATTTTATATTATAATAATTTTCAATTGAAGCTTAAAGCTGCTTAAAACAGAGAAGCTGGTTCCCCTATACCAGTTTTATAAGTTACTGGCTGCTTTAAGCTTTATTGATTTTAAAAATTAAAAGCAGGAGGAAAAAAATTATGTCTGCTCAAACAAAAAAATTATCTTTTTTTCATTCCTTAAAATGGAAAATTTCCGCTGTGATAGTAATTATTTTATTAATGGTGCTGGGAGCTATTAGTTATCTAACTTTTAATTCAGCAGCTGAGATTGTCAGAAATCAAATTAATGAAAATATTAATTTAGTAGCTTCTTCCTATCAGAGTAATGTAGAGGCAATGCTCAAAACTCTGGACAGACAGATCGATTCTATTGATTCTGACAGCAGTTTTAATGGTTATTTTACTTTAATGGAAGGTCTGTATCCGGGAAAAGATGCTGATCCGGGGGCCAGAAAAGAATTTATTGCAAATATAGATTCTTTTATGGGAATGCAGTATTCGGCTGCTGGAGCTCTCGGTTCTATTAGTGATAATATAGGAAGTATTGAATATGTTTATCTGGCGATGTCTGATGGAACAGTGATTGCAGATTCGCGGGTTTATTCAGCTACGGCTTTAGAGGATAATGAACATTATTTAAAACAGCAACTAAATAAAGATTTATATAAAAATATTTCTTTTGGCACTATCCATCAGGAAAACAGTCAGAACTATCTTTTGTATAATTCTCCTATCTATGCTGATGATGGTGAAACAATAACAGCTTACATAGTTCTGGCTTTAAAGCCAGAGATTGTCTATTCAGAGCTGCAGAGTTTGGATATCGAAAATGCTGAGAACTATAAGTTAATCAATTCCGAAGGGCAGATAATTAGGGCTCAGAATAAAGAGCTTTTTGCAACTCCAATAGATAATAGCTGGTTTGTAAATGAAACTACAGCGAAAAATGCAGTTAGTTCAGAAGTAGTTGGTGGGAATTATCTTTTAAAAAATCAGATAACAGAAAATCTGGCTCTGGCAGTAGAAATTCCAACAGAACAGATGCTGGCACCTGTAAACAGACTGGGGAAAACAATCTGGACTGTTTCAGGAATCTTTTTAGCTCTGGCCCTGCTGATAACCTTCTTATTTATCAGCTGGCAGCTTAAACCTCTTTCTTCTTTTATGGAATCATTTAGAAAAATGAAAAATGGTGATCTTCGAAACCAGGTTAAGATGAAGGAAAAAGATTTAAATCGGAAAGATGAAATTGGTATCATGGCCGGTATTTTTAACGAAATGCTGGAGGAACTTAACAATCTGGTTATCGATATCAATAATCAGGCCCAAAATTTAAATACTTCCGCCGAAAAAATGGATCGCAACAGCAGGGAAGTTAATAAAGGAGCGGAAGAAGTTGGTTTAGCTGTAGAAAATCTTTCAGCAGGTTCAGAAGAACAGCTGGCTCAAATTGAAGAAAGCAATAATAATGTGCAGAGTTTAAATCGGGAAATCAAAGAAGTTGATAAAAATGCAGAAGAAATTGCTAATGGAGCAGACGAAGTACTGGGAAGAATTGAAAAGGGTAATCAGAGTGTCAGCAGTTCCCTTAATAATATCAATAATTTGAGTCAGGAAACAAAAGAGGTTGCAGAATTAATTCAAAATCTGGGTACAATGTCCGAAGAAATTGGTGATATAGTTGTTTTAATCAATGATATTTCTAGCCAGACTAATCTTTTAGCCTTAAATGCTGCTATAGAGGCAGCAAGAGCCGGAGAGGCAGGCCGTGGTTTTTCTGTTGTTGCTGATGAAATCCGTTCTTTAGCCGAGGAATCAGCTGGAGCTACCGAAAAAATATCTAAATTAATAGAAAAAATTCAGGTGGGAGTAGATAAAGCAGTAAACTCCATGGATCAAAATGAAGAGCTGGTAGATGCCAGTGTAGAAAGTATTGAAGATACAGATAATATTTTCAAAGAAATCAGAAAAGTATCTAAAAATCTGGGTATTTCAATAGACAATGTGGTGGCTCGAATTAGCTCCATGCGGGGAGAAAGTGAAAATGTAGAAAATGCAATTAATGATATTGCAAAGGTGACCAGGGATTTTGCTTCCAGTTCTCAACAGATTTCTGCTTCTACAGAAGAACAAACTGCTTCCACAGATGAAATACTGACCACAGCAGTTGAATTAAAATCGATGTCAGAGGAGTTAATTGCAAATATTAATGATTTTAAAGTGGAATAATTTTATGATTTAATAAAAGTAAGTTAAATGATTGTGGCTGAAAAAATCTAATTGAGGTGAAAAAAATGGAGAAATTATCTTTAAATGGTAAGTGGCAGTTAAATCAAACTGAGCAAGAACAATTTATTAATGCCGAAGTACCCGGATGTGTACACACAGATTTAATTAGAACTGGAGAAATTGATGATCCGTTTTATAGAAATAATGAGGAAAAAGTTATGTGGATTGGAGAAAGTGACTGGGATTACAGCCGTAAATTTAGTCTGGGTTCAGAATTTATTAATTCTAAGAAGATTATTTTAAGTGCTCAGGGTTTAGATACTCTGGCAGAGATATATATTAATGGTGAACAAGTTGCTTCCACTAATAACATGTATCGCAGGTGGGAATTTGAAGTACAGGATTATTTAAGAGAGGGAGAAAATGAAATTAAAGTCCATTTTAATTCTCCTTTACCATATTTAAGAAAAAAAGATGAGGAGTTTCATATCCCTGCCTGGAGTGTAGGTGATCACCGTTTACATGGTGGTGGCTGGCTGCGCAAACAGCCGAGTAACTTTGGCTGGGACTGGGGCCCGATGCTGGTTACTATGGGAATCTGGAAAGACATTGATTTAATTGCTTTAGATACCGCCAGAATTGATGAAGTTAGGGTTGAACAGAATCATCTAGAAACTGGCAGTGTTGAAGTAGATATTGATCTGATAACTGAAAAAATTGCTGCAAAAAAATTAAAGGTGCAGATTGATTTTACTCAGTCTGGAGAATCAATTTATCAAAACAATTTTGAAATTGAAGGTGAAAAGGCAAAAATAGAATTTGAAGTAGAAAATCCTGAGCTCTGGTGGCCTAATGGACTGGGTGAACAGCCGCTTTATGATCTTGAAATTACCATTTTTGACAGTGGAGGACATAAATTAGATTCAGTTCAGAAAAAAATTGGCTTAAGAGAGCTGGAATTAATTACAGAAGATGATCAGTGGGGCCAATCTTTTAAATTTGCAGCCAATGGAAAAGAATTTTTTGCTAAAGGTGCCAACTGGATACCCGCAGATGCTTTTGTCTCCAGAGTAAAAAGAAATGATTATCGCCGGCTTTTAGAATCAGCAGCAGATGCAAACATGAATATGCTGCGGGTCTGGGGTGGTGGACTTTATGAGCAGGATGATTTTTATGAAATCTGTGATGAACTGGGGCTGACTGTCTGGCAGGATTTTATTTTTGCCTGTGGAACTTATCCCAGCTTTGATGATGATTTTATGGAAAATGTTAAAATTGAAGCTGAAGAAAATGTTAAAAGAATTAGACACCATGCTTCTCTTGCTCTCTGGTGTGGTAATAACGAAATTGAACAGGGGATTGCAGCACAGGAGTGGAATAGTGAAAAAATAACAATGCCCTGGGATGACTATCAAAAATTATTTGACGAACTCTTACCTGAGGTAGTAGCGGATCTTGATCCACAGACTGATTACTGGCCCGGTAGTCCACACAGTCCCAGGGGTGATCGTAATGATTTTAATAACCCTGATTGGGGAGATGCTCATCTCTGGGATGTCTGGCATGGTAAAAAACCTTTTGAATGGTACCGCACCTGTGAACACCGCTTTAATAGTGAATTTGGATTTCAGTCATTTCCTGAACCAAAAACAGTTTATGGATATACCGAGCCAGAGGATCGTAATATAACCTCTTATGTGATGGAACATCATCAGCGCAGCGGTATCGGAAATACTACAATTATGCAGTATATGCTTGACTGGTTTAAGCTGCCAGAAGGATTTGATAATGTAATCTGGGCCAGCCAGATTCTGCAGGGACTTGGCATTAAATATGCTGTAGAAAACTGGAGAAGAAATATGCCTCGCGGAATGGGAACTCTTTACTGGCAGTTAAATGATAACTGGCCTGTTGCCAGCTGGTCTTCCCTAGATTATCACGGCCGCTGGAAAGCTCTGCACTATATGGCTAAAAAGTTTTATGCACCAATAATTATTAGTGGGATAGAAAATAATGAAGATTCAACTGTAGAACTACATGTCACCAGTGATCGGCTTGAAAATAAAAAAGGAAAAGTAAAATGGAAGCTGCGAGATGTTGCAGGTAATATAATAAAGGAAGATAATTTTGAAACAGAAATTAAGCGGCAGAGTAACCAGCATGTAAAAACCATTAATTTAGAAGAATATGTTGAAGAATATGGAATCAGAGATTTAATGCTCTGGCTGGAGCTGGAAATTGAGGGAGAAACTATTGCTGATAACTTTGTTTCTTTCGCCAAACCAAAACACATGCAGCTTGAGCAGCCAGAAATTAAAACCGAAATTAAGCGTCTGGAGGCTGGAAAATACTGGATCAGTTTAAGTACAGATAAAACAGCACTCTGGACCTGGCTGGAACTGCAAAATCTGGATATGAAATTAAGTAAAAACTTCTTTCATCTTTATCCTGGAAGAGAAATAAAAGTTATAGCAGAAATTGATAAAGATCTTAGAGTTGATGAATTTGAAAATAAATTAATTATTAGATCATTAATTGATACTTATTAAAAAATGGAATATAATAATTACTGGAGAGAAATATTAATTCATATTAAATAATTCTCTTAATTAATGAAATAAATTCAGTAAAAATAAGGGTTGAATTATTGAGGATTAATAAAACTTAGTAATTCAACCTTTTTAAAATCTAGGGGAGGATAAGATGAAAAAAAATTTACTGCAGGAATTTGCTGATTCAGTTTATCAGGAAAAAGAAAACTTGCTGGAGTTCTGGCTGAATAATTCTATAGATAAACATTATGGAGGATTTTATGGAGAAGTCTCAGTTTCTAATAAACCTCAAACTGAAGCTGATAAGGCTTTAATTTTAAACAGCCGTATTCTCTGGAGTTTTGCTAATGCCTACCGCGAGGATAAAAATCCAGATTATTTAAAGATGGCAGATCGAGCTTATGATTATCTTCTAGCTAATTTTGAAGATAAAAAATACGGTGGTTTTTACTGGTTACTTGATTATAGAGGAGAAGTTAAAGAGAACAAAAAGCAGATTTATGGACAGGCTTTCTGCATCTATGCCTTTAGCGAATATTATCGAGCAACTGATAATGAAGCTGCATTAAAAAAAGCAGTTGATTTATTTGCAATTCTGGAAAGTGAAAGTTATGATCCAGACTACAGAGGTTATTTTGAAGCTTACAATAGAGACTGGTCAGCGGCTGATGACATGAGTTTAAGTGAAAAAGATATGAATGCTGCCAAATCTATGAATACCCACCTTCATATTTTAGAGGCTTATACTAATTTATATCTGGTCTGGCCTGATCCAGGTTTAGAAGCAAAGCTAAAAGAATTAATCGAAGTTTTAATAAATAATATAGTTGATCAGGAGCAGTATAGGTTTAAGCTCTTTTTTGATCAGGACTGGACATCAAAATCTGATATTATTTCCTACGGTCATGATATTGAAGGGAGCTGGCTTCTTTATGAGGCTGCAGAAGTCCTGGGAGAACAAGTAGTCCTTGATTTTGTAGAAGATTATGTTCTAAAAATGGCGGCCCGGGTGCTCGAAAAAGGTACAGCAGAAGATGGAAGTATTTATTATGAGTCTGAAGCCGGTGAGCTGGATAGAGATCACCACTGGTGGCCTCAGGCAGAAGCAGTGGTTGGTTTTATTAATGCTTATCAGTTAAGTGGAGAAGAAGATTTTATTCAGGCTGCTGCTAAAGGCTGGGATTATATCACAAAAAATATAGTTGATCAGGACAATGGCGGCTGGTACTGGCTGGTAAATGATCAGGGGAAATCTTCTTCAAAAGCTAAAATTAATGACTGGAAGTCCCCCTATCACAGCAGTCGTGCCTGTTATGAAATCATAAACAGAATAGAGCAGATACTTGCTTAAAAAATTTATTTGAGGTGATAAAAATGGATTTAATAAAAAAACCAGATAAAGATGAATTTCAGACACGTCTTCGCCTTTTAAAAAAAGAGAGACAGAATTTAGTTGAAAGAGAAAATGTAAGAGTCAAACCTGGAAATGGAATTTTTTATCGTTATAAATATCCTGTTTTAACAGCAGAGCACACTCCAATTTTCTGGCGTTATGATTTAGATTATGAAAGCAATCCTTATTTAATGGAAAGACAGGGGATTAATGCTACTTTTAATCCTGGAGCCATTAAATTAAATGGTAAATATTATTTAGTTGTCAGAACAGAAGGTAAGGACCGCAAATCTTTTTTCTCTATCGTAGAGAGTGATAATGGAATTGACAATTTTGAATTCTGGGATTATCCTCTAGAAATACCCGAAACAGAAAGACCGGATATTAATGTTTATGATATGCGGCTTGTTCAGCATGAAGATGGCTGGATCTATGGTATTTTTTGTACTGAAAGAAAAGATCCAGAAGCTGAGCCTGGAGATACAACTTCTGCAGAAGCTCAGGCGGGTATAGTAAGGACAAAAGATCTTAAAAGTTGGGAGCGTCTGCCTGATCTAGAAACCCCTTCTGCTCAGCAGAGAAATGTAGTTTTACATCCAGAGTTTGTAGATGGTAAGTATGCATTTTATACCAGACCTCAGGATAGCTTTATTACTACCGGTTCTGGAGGTGGGATCGGCTGGGGTTTAGCAGAAGATATTGAAAATCCCAAAATTGCAGCTGAAGAGATAATTGACAAAAAGTTTTATCATACAATCAAGGAAGTTAAAAATGGTCAGGGAGATGCCCCTATAAAAACTGAAGCTGGCTGGCTGCATCTTGCTCATGGTGTTCGTAATACCGCTGCCGGTCTGCGTTATGTGATTTATGCTTTTATGACAGATTTAGATGATCCAACTAAAGTTATCTACAATCCAGGTGGTTATTTAATAGCCCCTCATGGAGAAGAGCGAGTGGGAGATGTCTCCAATGTAGTTTTTGTTAATGGTGTAATTAAAGAAGATAATGGTAGAGTATTAATCTATTATGCTTCCTCTGATACCAGGATTCATGTGGCAGAATCATCAGTTAGTCGATTGGTAGACTATGTTAAAAATACGCCTACCGATAAGCTTCGTTCTGCTGCTTCAGTCCAGACAAGAAAAGAGTTAATTGAAAAGAATCTGGAGATTATTAAAAATAAATAGTGTTTTCAGGTTAAAATATCAAGAATAAATTGCAGTGGACACACTTAATCAGGTGTGTCCATTTTTGTACTTTATTAAAGATGATATATTTAAATATTGTAAAAAATAATTAATTTTAAAATATACTTGCAAGTTTAATTTTAAAGTGATAACTTTAATGGTGAGAATTAATTTAACTGTTTAAATAATAAAAAAATTTAGGTAAATATTTAGTTATTTATAAATTATTTTAATATAAATTAAAAAGGAGAGATAAAAAATGCTATTTGAAATGTCAGTAGAAGAAATGAAAGAATATAAGGGTTCCAGCCGCAAAGCTGATGATTTTGATCAGTACTGGGAAAAAGCCCTGGCTGAAATGAAGACAGTTGATCCTGATATTGAAATTAAACATTCTGCTTTTCAGACTGATTTTGCAGAATGCTATGATCTATATTTCACCGGTGTTAGAGATGCCAGAATCCATGTTAAATACATAAAACCTAAAATGATTGAGAAAAAACATCCCGCAGTAATTGAGTTTCATGGTTATGGCAGTAGAATTGAAGATTGGGCAGATAAATTACAGTTTGCGGCCCGTGGTTATTCTTATTTTGGAATGAACTGCCGCGGTCAGAATGCGGGTTTTTCTGAAGATGTTGGCGGAGTTAAGGGTAATACTAAAAATGGACATATTATTAGAGGTCTGGCAGATGATTCGGATAAACTTTACTACCGCAATGTATTTTTAGATACGGCCCAATTAGCCGGAATTGTAATGGAGCTGGATAGTATTGATCAGAAGAGGGTTGGCGTTTATGGTTATTCTCAGGGTGGTGCTCTAACAATCGCCTGTGCGGCCCTGGAACCACGGATAAAAAAAGCAGCTCCGGTTTATCCGTTTTTAAGTGATTATAAACGGGTAACTCAGCTTGACATTGAGAATAGTGCCTATGCAGAAATCAGGGAATTCTTCAGAAAATATGACCCCCTCCATCTAAAGGAAGCAGAAATTTTTAATAAATTATCTTATATTGATATTCAAAATCTAGCAGATAAAATAAAGGCAGAAGTTTTAATGACTACAGCTATTTCAGATCCAATCTGCCCCCCTTCAACCCAATTTGCTGTTTATAATAAAATAAAAAGCAAAAAAGAGATGGTAATTTATCCTGATTATGGGCATGAAGATTTACCGGGGATTAGAGATAGACATTATAGATTTTTTAATGATTTATAATTTTAGTGATTTATAATTATTGTTCCAACTTTTTTCTTTAGGAGAGATATAAATGGCAGAATTAAAGAAATTATGGCTTTATTTAAGAAAATATAAATTATTTTTTTTCGGAGCTCTCTTTTTTATTATCTTAAATGTATTATTTTCGATGATTCCCGGTTATTTAAATCGAAGAATCATCGATGATGTAATTAATGGCCAGCAAATGGAACTGCTGGCTGGTTTTTTGGCTGCTTATATTGTGGCGAATCTGCTCAGAGCAGCTTCAATTATGGTTCAGCGATTTTTTACCGAAAGTTTATCTCAAAATATGCTGCGAGATTTAAAACAGGATCTCTATGATCACCTGCAGAAGCTTTCTTTTAACTTTTTTAATAATAATCGAACTGGAGAATTAATGTCCAGAATGACAGGTGATATGGAAGCGGTAAGAATGCTTTTTGCTGATGGAATGATTCAGTTTACAAGAGCAATTTTTTATGTAGTATTTGTAATGGCCGTTTTGATTCCCGAGAGCCTCAAGCTCTCATTAGTCTCACTGGCTTTAAGTCCCTTAATTGGTTTTTTCGCCTACAGACTTGGAGTCAGGATTAAACCAGTTTTTCGTCAGGTAAGAAGGCAGTATTCTGATCTGAACTCAACTGTCCAGGAAAATATATCTGGGATTAGAATAGTTAAAGCCTTCCACCAGCAGTCTTATGAGATGGAAAAATTTGACGAGGAAAATAATAATTATTTTACTAAAAACTATAGTGCGGCAAAAATTTGGTCAAAGTATTTTCCGATAATGGAATTTCTGGGAGGTACAAGTACAGTTCTGCTGCTCTTTTATGGCGGGCGTCTGGTAATTCAGGGAGAAATAACACTTGGAATCTGGATGCAGTTTAACTCTTATCTCTGGATGCTAATTATGCCGATGCGGATGATTGGACATATTGTAAATATGTTTTCCCGGACCAGTGCTTCTGCAGAAAGAATTTTTAATATTTTAGAAACTGAGCCGGAAATCAAAAACAGAGAAAATGCTCTTAAGACTGATAGGATTAAGGGAGAAGTTGAATTTAAAAATGTATCTTTAAATTATGGGGGAGAAGAAATCTTAAAAAATATTTCTTTTCATGCCAGGCCTGGAGAAGTAGTTGCTATTATGGGAGCAACTGGCAGCGGTAAATCTTCCTTGATTAATCTAATTCCGCGCTATTATGAAGTTACAGAAGGACAGGTTTTAATTGATGGCGTTGATAATAGGAATTATGATCTGCAGAATTTAAGATCACAGATTTCGATAGTAATGCAGGATGTATTTCTTTTTTCGGAGACAATAACCAATAATATTGCCTATGGAAGACCAGGACTTGATTTAGAAAAAATTAAAAGAGCGGCCGAAATAAGCAGTGCCCGTCATTTTATTGAAGAAATGGAAGATGGTTTCCAGGAGGTTGTAGGTGAGCGGGGAATGGGACTTTCCGGGGGACAGAAACAGAGAGTTTCGCTGGCCCGGGCTATTGTAGAAGAAAGTCCAATTTTAATCCTTGATGATGCAACATCTGCGGTAGATATGGAGACTGAACATCAGATTCAGCAGGCTTTAGAAGGAATGGATCAGAGAAGCACACTCTTTTTAATAGCTCATCGTATTTCTTCAGTCAGAAATGCAGATCAGATTTTAATTTTGGACCATGGGAAAATTATCGAGCGGGGAACCCACGAGCAGCTGATAAAAAATAAGGGACATTATTATACAATGTTTAAGGAACAGTACAGAGAAGTTATTGATGAAGAAGAGATCGAAGAAAGGTGGGTGAATTAAATGGCCTATAATAGATATTTTGAAGATGAAAAAATGGAAAATCTAGATCCAAACAATATCAAAAGAGTTCTTGCTTATCTAAAGCCCTATAAATACAGGGTAGCATTTTCGCTATTTTTAATGGCCATGGCCGCCTTTGCTGATCTTTTAGGACCATATTTAACCAAAATAGCAATAGATAATTATATTTCAGCCGGAGATTTTAGGGGCCTGACTATGATTTCTCTTATATATCTGGCTCTACTTGCTGTCAATGGAATTGCAGTTCGTTTTCGGGTGCTAATTATGAGTAAGGTTGGACACAAGGTTGTAAGAAATATCAGACAGGATCTTTTTCAGCATATTCAAAAATTATCTTTCAGTTATTTTGATTCAATTCCTGCCGGGAAAATCATTGTTAGAGTAATGAATAATGTCAACTCACTCCAGAATTTATTAGAAAACGGTTTGATCAACATTATTACTGATACCTTTCGCTTTCTGGCAATTTTGATAATTATGCTCAATCTTGATCTGCGTTTAACCTTGATTTCTATTACAGTCATGCCGGTTCTCATCTTTTCAATCTTTCTACTAAAAAAGAAGATTAGAATTGGCTGGCGCCGAGTTCAAAAAAAGAGATCCAATATGAATGCCTATATTCACGAAAGTTTAACCGGAATGCAGATTACTCAGGCTTTTGTAAGGGAAGAAAAGAACAGCAGTATTTTTAAAGATCTCCAGGATGATTATGTCAGCAACTGGATGAAAACAGTAATGCTCTCTCACGGTATTTTCCCAATTGTACTATTAATTAACACTACCAGTGTAATTATCATGTACTTAGTTGGTATCAGAGATTTAAATGCCGGTCTGGTGACTATCGGTACTCTTATTGCATTACTGCAGTATATCTGGCGTCTATGGCAGCCAATTATTAATATCAGTAATTTTTATAACCAGGTTTTAGTAGCAAATTCAGCTGCCGAAAGAATTTTTGATGTCTTGGATACAGATCCGGAGATTGTAGATCAGCCAGATGCTGTAGAAATGCCCGAAATTAAGGGCAGGGTAGAATTTGAAGATGTAACCTTCAGTTATGAGGAAGGTGGAGAAGTTATTCTTAAAGATATGAATTTTGAAGTTCAACCTGGTGAGACTATTGCTTTTGTTGGTGCAACAGGAGCCGGGAAAAGTACTATCATTAATTTAATGACCCGTTTTTATGATATCGACCAGGGTGATATTTTAATTGATGGATCTGATATTCAGGATGTTAAAATTGAGTCTCTGAGAAAACAAATTGGGGTTATGATGCAGGATACCTTTATTTTCTCTGGCTCTATTGCTGACAATATCCGTTATGGTAATTTGGAAGCCAGCAGGAAAGATATAGAAAAAGCGGCGGAGATGGTATATGCAGATGGATTTATTAGAGAAATGGAAAATGGTTATGATACTGAGGTTAATGAGCGTGGTTCCAGATTATCAGTTGGACAGAGGCAGCTGATCTCATTTGCGAGAACAATTCTTTCTGATCCTAAAATTTTGATTTTAGATGAGGCCACCTCCAGTATTGATACTCAGACTGAGATTTTAATTCAGAAAGCAACTCAGGCAGTTTTAGAAGGAAGGACTTCTTTTGTGATAGCTCACAGACTTTCCACTATTAGAAATGCAGACCGGATTATGGTCCTGGAGGAAGGCGAAATTATTGAAACTGGAAGCCATGAGGAATTAATGGCCAGAGAGGGACACTATCACGATTTATATATGGCCCAGTATAATAGAGTAATTTAAAAAATGATAAAGCAAAAGAGCATTTATTATAAATTATCAGCAGGATCCAGGAATGCCTGTGTAAAACAAAATACAATTTAATAAAAAACAGTAATTATTCTTGACAATGAATATTATTTCTGTATAATAACAGTATAACAATTATAAGAAAATCACTTATAAGTAAAAAAGACTATAAGAAAGGGTGATTAATAATGTTTGAAAAAGTAAAAAGATTTTTTAATGAGGTAAATTCTGAGGGACAGAGAATAGAAAACAACCTTAGAGAAGTCAAAGATCAATATCGTAATAATGAAAACAGCAGTTACATGCAGTTTTAGGAAATAAGACTATAATGAATACTACAATTAAAAACAATAAACATTATGAGACTTAAAAAGAACACTTCCTTTATTATCAAGGGTGTTCTTTTTTTATTTTAGCTCATTATCTTTTAATATGACTGTTAAAGTGATATAATAAATTTAGATAATTTACAACTTAAAATAACTTAAAACCATTTTTATTTATAATATTTCAAAATTCAAGGAGGTAGAAGAAATGAAATATAGGAAATTAGGTAAAACAGGTTTCGAAGTATCAGAAGTTTCTTTTGGCGGTTGGGCAATTGGCGGTTCCTGGGGAGATGTAGAAGATGAGCAGTCAATGGCAGCTTTAAGAGAGGCTGTAAAGCAGGGGATCAATTTTTTTGACACTGCTGATGTTTATGGAGATGGTCGCAGTGAGCGTTTAATGGCTAAGTTGAGAAATGAGACCGATAAAAAGATACATATAGCCACTAAAGCAGGTAGAAGGCTTGATCCTCATGTAGCTGAGGGTTATAATAAGGAAAATTTAAATAAGTTTGTGGACCGCAGTCTTAAAAATTTAGATGTAGAAACAATTGATCTGCTGCAGCTGCACTGTCCTCCAACTGAAGTTTATGAGCAGGAGGAAGTATTTGAGGCCTTAGAAGAAATGGTTAAGGCAGGTAAAATTGAGAACTACGGTGTTAGTGTAGAAAAGGTAGAAGAAGCGATGAAAGCTTTAGAATATGAAAATCTGGCAACTGTTCAGATTATTTATAATATGTTCCGCCATAAGCCAGGAGACGAATTTTTAGATAAAGCAAAAGAAAAAGGGGTAGGTATTATCTGTAGAGTGCCTCTGGCAAGTGGATTATTAACAGGTAAGTTTTCTAAAGACTCCACTTTTGCTGAAGATGACCACCGTAATTATAATCGGGATGGAGAAGCTTTTGATAAAGGAGAAACTTTCTCCGGTGTAGATTTTGAACTTGGCCTGAAAGCTGTAGATGAGCTGGAAAAAATTAAACCTGAGGGCTTAACAATGGCTCAGTTTGCTCTTAAATGGATCCTGATGAATGATGCAGTCAGCTGTGTAATTCCTGGTGGTAAAAAACCGTGGCAGGTAAAAGATAATGCAGCAGCATCTGAAGCAGATGACCTCTCCGATGAAGTAATGGCAAGAGTTGACGAAATCTATGATGAATATATCAGAGATAGTGTCCATCACCTCTGGTAAAAAGTAAGTAAAAGTCTGTAAATTTAGACTTTAATAAAATCCTTGACAAGAAGATTAAAAGATGTATAATGAAGTTAAGATAAGTTATATAAGAAAATCACTAATAACTAATTAACAACAATAAGACTATAAGAAAGGGTGATTTAATAATGTTAAATTCATTATTTACATTCATTAAGAGTGCTAATGCTGAGGGCAGAAGAATCGAAAGTAATATCCAATCTGTAAAACAAAAACAGATTGAGCATGATTCTTTTACAAATTTGAATCAGTACTAGAAATCGTTTTATTTAAAAGACAATAATAGAAATATAAGTCAATCATATTATAACTACAATAACTTTATAAGAAAGGATGATTGCAGATGTTTAACAGTATGTTTAAATTCATAAAAGAGGCTAAACTTGAATCAAATGAGAATCAAGCAAAGCTAAATGCATTTAAAAACTTAGGTAACTACTAAGCTATTTATAAAAGCCGAGCAGGCTAAAATAACAATTAAAGCTAAAAAATAACTAAAACTAATAAGCAAATAATTATATAACCCTTAAATATAATGATAATAAAACCACCCTCCCCGGGTGGTTTTTCGTAGTTATGGCCATAGTGTAAAATAAGTTTTGGAGATTCATTTTGAAATTATCTAGAAAATTAGAAAGAAGACTCCCTTTTTGATAAAATGTTTTTAGGATAAAAA
>NZ_SNWX01000021.1 GCF_004362045.1 Halanaerobium saccharolyticum
ATATTATTTAATATAAGCTTTAAACTATAATTACTTTTAAGTTTTAACACTCAAAGTATATTAACGTTGGCTTGCTGTTTAATTTTCAAGGTTCATATTTTGCCGCATTTATTTATCAGCGACATTTAATATCTTATCAACTGTGCCTCACTTTGTCAAGAACTTTTTAGAAAAAAATTTAAAAGCCTTGATTTTTATGTTCTATAAAAGAACTTACTTTCTGTGCGACGTTTATTATCTTATCAAGGCTTAATCTCTTTGTCAAGAGTTTCAAAAACTTTTTTTAATGATTCCGCCCCCAAGAACTAAATCATCTAAATAAAAAACAACTGACTGTCCTGGAGTTACCGCTCTTTGAGCTTCTTCAAACTCAACTTTCAACTCATCTTTATCTGTTTTTTCAATATAAGCTTTTACTGGATAACTATTATATCTGATTTGTGCTTCTACTTCCATCCGTCCCTCAATATTTTCAAAGGGAATAAAATTAATATCTTCCGCAATTAACCCATCACTAAATACTGACTCATCTTGACCAACTATTACAGCATTATTTTTATAGTCTAAAGCTGTAACATAAATTGGATAACCCATAGAGATACCCAGACCTCTTCGCTGGCCAATAGTATAATGAGAAAGTCCTTCGTGTGTACCTACCTGATTACCTTCACTATCTAAGATAGGACCTGATTTAGAAATTTCAGGATAGTTTGTATCTAAAAATCTTACATAATCATCATCAGGCACAAAACAAATTTCCTGGCTTTCTGCTTTATTATGCACAGCAAAGCCCAATTCTTTAGCTTTAGCTCGAATTTCATCTTTAGTATATTCACTTAAGGGAAATAATGTCTGGCTTAACTGTTCTTGATTAAGAACATATAACATATAGCTTTGATCTTTATTTTCATCTGAACCCTTTTTTAAAATATATCGTCCATTTTCTGCTTCTATTTTCGCATAATGACCACTGGCTATATAATCACAACCAATTTCAATCGCTTTTCTGTGAAGTGCCTCAAATTTTATTTCTTTATTACACATTACACAGGGGTTAGGAGTTCTCCCCTGCCTATACTCATCCACGAAATAGTCGATGACTTTTTCCTGAAACTCTTCCTGCAGATTAAATACAAAATGAGGTATCTCAAGCTTTTGAGCCACTCTCTTTGCATCTCTAACAGCAGAATAGGAACAGCAGTGATCTTCCCTATCAGTTGCCTCTTCATAATCAGGGAAAATATGCATTGTTCCACCGATAACTTCATAACCTTCTTCTTTTAACAGAGCGGCAGCAACAGAACTATCCACACCACCACTCATTGCAATCATCACTTTTTTCATTATTTACACCCTTATAAAATTTATTCTTATTTTAATGAATTCAATCTAACAATAATTTCTTTTAATTTTTTAATTACATAATCTATTTCCTCTTTATTATTACCCTTACCAAGAGAAAATCTAATTGAACCTTTAGCATATTTATCTTCTAATCCTATAGCTTTTAATACATGTGACACACTTAATGAACCTGATGCACAGGCAGAACCTGCAGCTGCAGCAATATTATTTAGACTTAAATTAAATAATATAGATTCCCCATCCAGATCTTTAAATGCAATATTTATATTAGCAGGTAAACGATTCTCACTTTCAGGAGCAGGTCCATTGATTTTAAAATTATCAAAATTTGATCTAAGTTGAGAAACAAAATAATCTCTAAGTAAATTTAATTCTTTTCTTTTTTTAGTTAAATTAACAGCAGCAATTTCTGCTGCTTTCCCCATTCCTACAGCAGCAGCCAGATTAGCTGTGCCAGCTCTTCTTTTCCTTTCCTGACTTCCTCCTGACATCTGGGGAGTTAACTCAACACCTTTACGCACAAAAAGAGCTCCAATTCCTTTGGGGCCATTAAATTTATGAGCTGAAAGTGAAAGCAGGTCTACTCCCAAATCATTAACATCTATTTTGAGCTGTCCCACTGCCTGCACCGCATCTGTATGGAATAAAATATCATTTTCAGCCGCAATAGCGGCCAGTTCTTTAATTGGCTGAATACTCCCTATCTCATTATTAGCAAACATAATTGAAATTAAAATTGTGTCTTTGCGAATATTATTACGCAGTTTTTGAGGATCTAACAGACCATCCTGATCTACTCCCAGGTATGTTATTTCAAAATCAAGATGTTTTTCCAGGTACTCACAGCTTTTTAAAACAGCATGGTGCTCAATCGCCGAAGTTATAATATGTTTTCCCTGATCAGAAAGAGCCATTGCTGCACCTTTTAGTGCCAGATTATCAGCCTCAGTTCCTCCAGCTGTAAAAACAATTTCCTCAGCTTTTTTAGTTCCCAATAGTTCTGCAACTGCTTCTCGAGCATCTTCTAGAGCTGCAGCTGATTTTTGACCTGGAAGGTGTGAACTGGCTGGATTAGCAAAAATTTTGCTGTGAAATGGTTTCATTGCTTCCCTTACCTCCTGATTCACAGGAGTAGTTGCTGCATGATCCAGATATATGTCATTCATTTTATTTAACCTCTATTTTCTCTTTTTCTGTTTTTTCTTCTCTTTTTTTCTCTTCTATAGCTTTATCCCGCAGATCTGCAAGAGTCATATTCTCTATCACACCATTAATTGCATCTGCAAGTTCAGACCAGAGACCATGAATTACACATTTATCAATATAATTACAAAAATCATCTTCAATTACACAATCTACAGGAGCAATTGGACCTTCCAAAGTTGTTATTATATCAGCAACACTAATATCTTCTGGTTCATGATTTAGCATATAGCCACCATGAGCTCCTCGAACACTCTTTACTAATTTCGCTTTTCTTAACGTTGCAAATAATTGTTCTAAATACTGCTCAGAAATGTTCTGTCTTTCAGAAATTTCCCGAATTGGAATAGCTTTTCCCTCTTCATGTTCTGCTAAGTCCACCATTGCCCGTAGTCCATATCTTCCTTTAGTTGATACTCTCATATTTTCACCTCATATAAACTTGACATTAATTATCAACTTTCAACTAATTTTAACATATGACTAAAACAGTGTCAATACTGATTCTTCAAATATCTTATATTATTTAAAAACACTCTTTATTATCTTTAAATCATAATCTGCAGCTGTTTTTTCCTGGAGAATATTTTTAAGTTTCTCCTTAATATCTGTTGGAATTATTGCTGTTACAACTGCCCCCTGATTACTATATTCAGTATTTTTTATATCAGATTTTAAAGCTTCTAGTTGCCCTAAAACAATACCAATTTTATCAAAAGAAGTTTTAACTTCAATTAAATAAAATTCTTTTAAGGTTTCAACTCCTGCCTCACTGATAGCCAATCTTGCTGTATCACCATAAGCTCTGATCAAGCCACCAATTCCCAATTTTGTACCTCCAAAATATCTGGTTACAACTATTACTGTATTAAGAAGAGCTTCACCTCTAATGGCTTCTAAAATAGGTGGGCCCGATGAACCCGAAGGTTCACCATCATCATCAAAATACTCAACCGGATCCCGGTCTAATTCTGTACTTTCCACCCGGAACGCCGAAACGTTATGGCTGGCATCAGAATATTTTTCTTTAATTTCGCCAATTCGTTTTTCAGCCTCTTCTCTACCTTCAACTGCAAAAATGCTGCCGTAAAACTTGCTATCCTTAACCTGGTTTCTAACTTCCATATTTTTAGCTGGTCTTTTTTTAAGCATAGACATTAGTTTTCATCCTCTGTTTTACCACTGTTTTTTAAATAATCTAAAAATTTAGCAGTCTTTTTTTCTCTGCCCATCTCTCCTGGTTCATAAAAAGAAACATTTTTCATTTCTTCTGGCAGATAATTCTGTTCTACGTAATTTTTAGAATAACTGTGAGGATATTTATAATCCAGACCATGACCGAGATCCGAAGCTCCAGCATAATGGCTATCCTTAAGGTGAGGTGGAACATCTCCAGCTTTATTGTTTTCTACATATTCTACAGCACTGCTGATGGCTTTAACTACCGAATTACTCTTTGGGGCAGTAGCAATATAAATAACTGCTTCAGCAAGCGGAATTTTTGCTTCTGGAAAACCAATCTGTTCTACTGCTCTGGCTGCAGATTCAGCAATTATTAAAGCAGTTGGATCTGCCATTCCGACATCTTCAGCTGCATGAATTACGACTCTACGGGCAATAAATTTAGGATCTTCACCACTAACAATCATTCTGGCCAGCCAGTAAATAGCTGCATCTGGGTCAGAACCCCTCATACTTTTAATAAAAGCAGAAATAATATCATAGTGGTTATCTCCAGAGCGGTCATAATTTAATATTTTTTTCTGCATTGAATCTTCAATTATTTCTTTGTTAAGTTTTATAGTTCCATTTTTATCAGCTGGGGTGGTTAAGACCGCTAATTCCAGAGTATTTAAAGCTACCCTGGCATCCCCATCGGCAAGTTCAGCAATAAATTCCAGGTCTTTATTCGAAATATCAACATTTAATTTTCCCAGTCCCCGCTCCTGATCACTGAGAGCTTTTTTTAGAATTGAATATACCTGTTTACTATTTAATTTTTCTAATCTAAAAATTCTGGATCGTGACAGCAGAGGAGAATTCACTTCGAAATATGGATTTTCAGTTGTTGCACCAATCATAATTACTGTTCCATTTTCTACAGACGGTAATAATGCATCCTGCTGTGATTTATTAAAACGATGAATTTCATCAATAAAAAGAATAGTCTTATTGTTATACAAATTACGATTAGATTTAGCTTTTTTTATAACTTCCCTAATATCTTTAACCCCAGAAGTAACTGCATTTAATTTTATAAATTCCGCTTCAGTCTGGTTGGCAATTACCTGAGCCAGACTTGTTTTTCCCGTGCCGGGTGGTCCATAAAAAATTAGAGACTGGAGCCGGTCAGCTTTAATAGCCCTACTCAAAAGCTTATTTTCTCCCACAATTTCTTCCTGTCCATAAAATTCTTCCAGACTGCGGGGTCTCATTCTATAAGCCAGAGGACGGTCATTTTTATTTTCTTGAGTGTTCTTGTTTTCAAAAAGGTTCACAATTTCACCTCAATTAATTTGTCTTAATTGTTTCTTTTTCGGTAATTATAATATCAACTGATACATCGTGGTCTTCAACAGGAATAGAATCTACCAGAAAACGATCATAACAAAAACCAACTTTGAGTGCCTTGTTTGCATGTTTGCTTAAAAAACTATCATAATAGCCACCACCATAACCAATTCTATAACCACAATGAGTAAAACAGGCTCCCGGAACAATTATTAGATCAAGATCTTCTGGAACTTCTTCATCTCTAATTTTAGGAACAGGTTCCTGCACTCCATAAACTCCCTCTTTTAAATCAGAATCAAGATCGTTTATCTTTGCTGTTCCGAGATCAATAACATCTTTTTTAGTATATGGTAAATATAATAGAAAACCCTGGTCTAATAATTCTTCCATCAAATCAAAGGTTTCAATTTCTTTGCGCATTGAAGCATAAGCCATAATTTTTTTTACATTTTTTAAATGATTTAGCTCTAAAAAACGATTATTAATTTTTTTGCTCCAGCTGCTGATCTTATTTTGAGAAATTTGTGATCTCTCTTTTAAATATTTTTCTCTTAATTCTTTTTTTTCCTGCATAAAATTCACCTCAATTTTAGTATTAAATTCTAAATCTATAATAGCAGAAAACCAATTTTTCTGCAAAATAAAAATTATCCAGGCCTATAATTAAAATTCTATCAAAAAATATACTAGATAAGAAAAAAGCTAACCTAAAATAGGTTAGCTGAATACTCATCCGCCGTGCCGGTTGATTTGGAATTTTGATCCCTGTCTGCCAAGTGGGTGCCCTCCTACCTGGTTTATAGGTCCATTGAAGGCTTCTACGCCGCAGGTAGAGCTCAGGCTCCCTATGTCTAAGTGTTGGTCAAAATGTTTAATCATTATCGAACACGGCAGATGATATTTACTTTTCTATAAATAATATTAACATATATCGCTAAAATCTGCAAGCAAAAAATTGCTGCAGTAACGCTAAGAACGAATAGAAATCCCAAGTTCCTGCAGCTGTTTTTTATCAACTTTAGAAGGCGCATTTGTCAGCGGTGAAGTTGCCTTCTGAGTTTTAGGAAAAGCGATTACATCTCTAATTGAATCAGTTCGGCCAATAATCATCATTAAACGATCAAGCCCAAAAGCAATTCCACCATGGGGTGGGGTACCATAATCAAAAGCTTCCAGCAGATAACCAAATTTCTCCTGCTGCTCCTCCTCGCTGATAGATAGTACAGAAAATACTTTTTCCTGCAGCTTGTGATTATTTATTCTAATACTTCCTCCACCTAATTCTTCTCCATTTAAAACAAGGTCATAAGCTTTAGATTTTACGGAAGCAGGATCACTATCTAATTTTTCAACATCCGCTTCTGCAGGAGCAGTAAATGGATGGTGAAGTGCAGCCAGACGATCCTCAGTTTCATCATATTCAAACAATGGAAAATCTACAATCCAGACAAATTTATAAACTTCAGCTGGTATTAGATTATTTTCCTTTGCAATCTTTAAGCGTAAATTACCTAAAGCTGCAGCAGCAACAGAAGGTTTATCAGCTACAATTAATAATAAATCTCCTTTTTCAGCGTTCATAACTTTCTTGATTGCTTCAATTTCTTCCTCAGCTAAAAACTTAGCTATCGGTGACTTAAGTTCATCCTCTCTTAAGGCCATCCAGGCTAGACCTTTAGCCTTAAACATTTTTACATATTCCTCAAAACCATCAATGGTACTCCGGGGAGAATCAGCGCCACCTTTAAAGTTAATCCCTTTTACCTGACCACCACTACTGACAGTACCGCTAAAGATATTAAAGTCACTATCCTTAACAACTTCAGATAAATTTTTAAGTTCCATGCCAAAACGCAGATCAGGTTTGTCAGAGCCAAAACGATCTATTGCTTCCTGATAGGTCATTCTCTTAATTTTAGCCGGAACTTCAATATCACCAACTGCAAATAATTCTTTCATTAAACCTTCAGTGACTTCCATTACCTCTTCCTGATTTACAAATGACATTTCCATATCAATTTGAGTAAATTCTGGCTGGCGGTTGGCTCTCAAATCTTCATCTCTAAAACAGCGAGCTATCTGAAAATACCTTTCCATACCTGAAACCATTAATAACTGTTTAAAAATTTGAGGAGACTGAGGTAAAGCAAAAAATTGTCCCTGATTTACTCTACTTGGCACCAGATAGTCTCTAGCTCCTTCGGGGGAACTCTTAGTTAAAATTGGAGTTTCGATTTCCCAGAAATCCTTTTGATCTAGAAAATCTCTGGTAGTTTTAGTAACCTGATGTCTTAGACCCATCAATTTTGTCATTTTAGGTCTTCTTAAATCCAAATATCTATACTTCAGTCTTACATCTTCACCAGTATCTATGTTATCTTCAATCTGAATCGGAGGAGTTTCGGCAGCATCTAAAACCCTCAATTCTTCGGCTTTAATTTCAATTTCACCTGTTGGAAGCTCCGGATTTATATTCCCTTCAGGTCTTGGTTCGACTTCACCTGTAATCGCAACAACATATTCAGAACGAAGAGAGTCAGCTTTTTCGAATAACTCTTCTCCAGCATCAGGATTAAAAACTACCTGTATTATCCCGGAACGATCTCTGATATCAGTAAAGATAACTCCACCATGATCTCTTCTTTTCTGGACCCAGCCCATGATTGTTACTTTAGTTTCGTTATCTCCCTTACTTACTTCTCCACAAAGGTGGGTTCTCTTTAAATCTTTAATTGTTTCACCCATCTTAAATTTCCTCCTTATCTACTAGCTTCTTCATTTCTTCTAATAAATTACTTAATTGAATTTCTTTTTCATCTCCACTTTTCATGTTTCTGATTGTAGCAGAGTTGTTATTTAGTTCATCTTCTCCAATAATTATAGTAAATTCGGCATTCATACGATCAGCTGATTTCATCTGAGAACCAACACCACGATCAAGATAATCCATTTCAGTTCTAAAATTTTGATTTCTTAATTGATCAAGTAGTTTAAAAGATTCCTTTTTGGCTTTATCTCCAATTACTGTTATGTATAGATCAACACCTGATTCTACAGGCAGCTGAATATCTTTTGCTTCCAGAGAAAGTAATAATCTCTCAATCCCTAAAGCAAAACCAATACCCGGCAGATCTCTTTTTCCGATTTCTTCAGCCAGACCATTATAACGCCCTCCACCAAAGACAGTATTCTGGGCTCCCAGAGCATTGTCTTTAATTTCAAAAGCTGTATTAGTATAATAATCTAAACCTCTTACCAGCAGAGGATTAATTATATAATCAAGATTCAGGATATCAAGATACTCCTGCACCTCATCAAAGTGATCAGTACAACTCTCACAGAGATTATCGGTAATTTTAGGTGCTTCTTTGATTACAGACTGACAGTTTTCATTTTTGCAGTCTAAAACCCGCAGTGGATTTCTATCAATTCTACTTTTACAGTTATCACATAATTGATCTTTGCGTTGATTTAAGTAATCTTTTAATTTATCTACATAAGATGGTCGGCACTCACCACAGCCAACACTATTTAAATGAAGCTCTAAGTCATCAAGTCCAAATCCCTGCAGTAAACGCATACCCAGAGAAATAATTTCTGCATCAAGAGCCGGGTCATTAGAAGCTATTGCTTCAACCCCGAGCTGATGAAACTGTCTAAATCTGCCGGACTGAGGTCTTTCATATCTAAACATCGGTCCAATATAATAATATTTTGTAGGCTGAGCCTGACCATAAATTTTATTTTCTAAAAATGACCTGATTACAGAAGCTGTTCCTTCTGGTCTTAAGGTAATACTTCTACCACCCTTATCTTCGAAAGTGTACATTTCTTTTTCAACAATATCGGTAACCTCACCAATACCCCGCTGAAAAAGTTCTGTATATTCGAAAATAGGAGTTCTTATTTCTTGATAATTATAGTTTGAAAATATCTCATGTGTTTTCTTTTCAATATACTGCCACTTTAATGTATCAGGGGGAAGTATATCATTAGTACCTCTTGGAGCATTAAACTTCATTTTATTTCACCTACTATTTTATTTATTAAAATTTTTAACTATTTTTAGAAAATCTACCAGTTAAAGTCATTTAGAACTAAAACTGGTAGATTGTAATCTTGATTATTAAATTAAAAACTAATTTTATTTACTGTTTCCCTGACTACTTTCTTCTATCTTATTATTGGATTCTTCTGCCGCATCTTTGACATCTGTATTATTAGTATTTTCTTCATCATTCTCACCAGGGACTGAAGGTACATTTTTAGATTGCATTTGCTTACTTAAACGCTGGATTTCTTCCATTTCAGCTTTAGCTTTTTCTTCAGCTCCTAATCTGCTGTACATCATATACAGCTGATAATGAGTCATAAAATCATCTTTTGCTGCTGCAGCAACCTTATCCAGCTGGGTAATAGCTGCTTCGTTGTTATTTTGATCAGCCAGGAATTGAGCATAATTAATCCTTAAATTATTGTTTTCAGGAAAAGCTTTAATTGCATTCTCATATACTTCTTTTGCCTGGTCAAATTTATCCTGCTGCTTATAGGACCGGGCTAGATAAGTGTAAAATATGGGATCTGTTTCTTCCTGTTTCACCAGCTCAGAGAACTTTTCTACAGCAGTAGTATAATTTTCATTTTGCAAGGCATGATAAGCACTTAACACAGGATTGTTAATAGTTATTTCAGCAGAGGCTTTTAAATCCTTTAACCATTTATTTATAGCCTCATTTCTTTTTTTATTTTTAATTTCACTTTTTAAATCAGACCTTACATCTGACAGAGCAGGACGTTGACTGGATTCTGAGTCTGTATTATTTTCTGCCGCTTTAGTTTCTGATTCAGGTTCAGGATATTTTTTATTATATAAATCTTTTATCTCCTGTTCACTTACTTTAATTTCTCCAACTGATTTATCAATGGTTTTAGTTATAGTCTTACTTTCTTTCAAATTAGACTTAATATCGCTTCTTAATTCCCCAAGAGTATAACCCTGTTTAGATAAAGCCGCGGTTAACTCTTCCTCAGTCATTTTGTTTTGATCTAAAATATTCTTGTAGTTTTCATCTATTTCAGATTTTGAAACCTCGACATTAATATCAAGTGTTTCTGCCTGAGCCATAATTAATTTTCTTTCAATCAAAGCATTTAAAACATTGTATCTAAAAGGTATAATCTGGCTGCTGCTCAGATTAGATTGTGGTGCCTGCTGCTGTAAAAGTGAATAGTATTCCTGCTGCGAAATTTCCATACCATTTACTTCTGCAATTACAGCCGGCGTCTGATTTGAAGCCTGGCCGCCGCCCCCACTCTGTCTATTCAAATAAGCACCAAAACCCATAAAACCTCCGGAAATGACAAAAATAATCACAACTATATAAACAATAATTTTACTGTTATCGCGTAAAGTATCAAACAAAACCTTACACTCCCCTCTCTTAAATATAATATTTTTTAAAATAAAAATTACTACTTAGAAATTAGTCCCTTATTAAAATATAATCTTTAATAATTTTAACCTATTAAAATTTAGATGTCAAACCTCAACTCATAGCAGGCCAGACTCTATTTCTGAAAACACTTAGAGTACTTTTCGGGCCATGGCCGGGATAAAATGTGCAGTCCTCTGGAAGCTTAAACAATTTCTTTTCAATAGAATTTTTAAGCTGAGCCGGATTACTATCTTCCAGATCAGTTCTGCCAACACCATTTGCAAAGATACAATCTCCGGAAAAAAGCACTTTCTTTTCGGGAAGATAAATTGATATTCCATCCTGACTGTGGCCTGGAGTATAAAAAACCTTTAATTTTAAACCTTCAAAAATAATTTCTTCATTTTCAGTCAATGATCTATCCAGAGGTCTTGAAATAATCTTTTGATTCATAAATAATTGAGATAAATTCAATTTTGGATCCTTAAATTTTAAGTCAGCATCAGGATGAGCCAGGATATCTGCACCTGTTTTATTCTTCAAAAAGTCATTAGCAGCTATATGATCAAAATGTCCGTGAGTATTAATTATATATTTGAGTTCTAAATTGTGATTCTTAAGATAGTCATATAATCTTTTTCCCTCTGCTCCCGGATCAATTATAAAAGCTTTATTATTTTTTGAAACCAGGTAACTTTTAACCATTAATTCACCAACAGTAAATTCTTTTAATTCCATATTCTCACCTATTTCAATAATTAAAAATTCTTTTTGCTATCTACTAAAATTGTAACTGGACCGTCATTCACTAAACTAACATCCATCATTGCCTGAAACTGACCAGTTTCAATTTTAAGCTCTGACTTTTTTGCTTCTTCAACAAAATAATTATAAATTTTCTCTGCTTCGGCCGGCGGTGCAGCTTTAAAAAAACTGGGTCTTCTGCCCTGTCTGCAGTCTCCAAATAAAGTGAATTGTGAAACCAGCATCAAATTTTTATTTAAATCAAGAGCGGATAAATTTAATTTTTCATCTTCATCTTCAAAAATTCTGAGATTAATTATTTTTTCTAAAAGATAATCTGCATCATTCTGAGTATCTTCTTTACCAATTCCCAAGAACACCAATAAACCGGAGTCAATTTCTCCGGTTATCTCAGACTCTACTTCAACTTTAGCACTTTTAACGCGCTGTACCACAGCTCGCATCTGATTCACTCCTCGATTAAGCAGGTTTAGCTCGACTTACATTAAGCACTCCTGATATTGATTCTATTTTTCTCATTATGTCATACATTTGCTCTGTAGAACTTAGTTCCAGTGATAAATTAATAACTGCTCGATTATGCTCACTGGTCCTGGCCATAACTGATAATAAATTAATTTTTTCCTCTTTAATTATATGAGTAATATCATTTAGCAGAGCACTCTTATTAACTGCATCAATTCGGAGATCAACCTGATAGGACTCTGTACGTCCACGCTCCCAGCTGACCTCAATTATTCTTTCAGGCTCACTTTCAGCAAGATTTTTTAGATTTTTGCAGTCTTCTCTATGAACAGAAACTCCTCGCCCTCTGGTAATATAACCAACTATGTCATCACCAGGAACCGGATTGCAGCATTTTGCCATCCTGACAAGCATATCATCCATACCCTTGACTGAAACACCTTTATCAACTGAAGATGATTTATGCTGGCCGTGACCTGGTTTTTTCTCAAAATCTGGTTCAGGCTCATAGTCTTCAAACTTACTTACTACCTGCTTGGGACTAATATTGCTGTAACCCAGTTCTTCTAATAAATCATCAATATCTTTTCTTCCCAGCTCTTTAGTGATTTCTTTCAGTTCTTTTTCTTTTTCTTTTTCACTTAATTCAATATTATGCTTTTCGAGATGCTCATCTAAAATTCGATGACCTTTTTTTATAATCTCATCCCGGCGCTGTTTTTTAAACCAGTGCTTAATTTTACTTCTAGCTTTAGAAGTTTTAACAAAGTTTAACCAATCACGGGAAGGGCCATTACTATTTTTAGATGTTAAAATCTCAACAATGTCACTGTTTTTTAGCTTATATTCCAGGGGAACAATTTTCCCATTCACCTTTGCTCCTACACAGCGGTGACCAACCTCAGTATGAATATGATAGGCAAAATCAACAGGGGTTCCACCTTTGGGAAGTGACACAACATCACCTTCAGGGGTGAATACAAAAACTTCGTCCTCAAAAAGATCAATTTTTAAAGTTTCCATAAATTCCTGTGGTTCCTGTAAGTCTTTCTGCCACTCTAAAAGTCTCCTTAACCAGGATAACTTTTCTTCAAACTTATCATCCCCTACTTTACCTTCTTTATATCTCCAGTGAGCAGCAATTCCATATTCAGCAGTTTTATGCATTTCATAAGTTCTGATCTGGACTTCAAGTGGATCCCCATTAGGGGCAATAACAGTTGTATGCAGGGACTGATACATATTAGATTTAGGCATAGCAATATAATCTTTAAACCTACCCGGCATTGGCTTCCAGATCTCATGAATTATTCCCAGCACCTCATAGCAGTCTTTTACATTCTCTACTAAAACACGGACCGCTGTTAAATCATATATTTCATTAAATTCTACTTCTTTACGTTTCATTTTATTGTAGATACTATAGAGATGTTTGGGACGGCCATAAATTTCAGCATCTATATCATGTTCTTCTAAAGTTGATTTTAGCTTCTCTATAGCCTCTTGAATATCTTTTTCTCTCTGTTTCCGGTTTGCCTGCACTTTATGAGAAACCTCATAATACATATCTGGTTTTAAATACCTAAAAGATAAATCTTCCAGCTCCCACTTTATCTTCGACATTCCCAGACGGTGGGCAAGAGGAGCATATATTTCCAGAGTTTCTCTTGACTTTTCCTTGCGTTTTTCTTTTTTCATATAATTTAATGTCCTCATATTATGAAGACGATCTGCAAGTTTAATTAAAACAACTCTTATATCTTCGGCCATTGCAACAAACATTTTGCGCAAACTTTCTGCCTGCTGATCTGCTTTTGTTTTAAACTGCATTCTTGTTAGTTTTGTGACTCCATCCACAATATGGGCTACTTCAGCTCCAAACTCTTTTTCTATTTCTTCACTGCTGATACCTGTATCTTCTACCACATCATGTAATAAAGAAGCTACAATTGAAACTATATCAAGCTCTAGATCAGCAAGAATAATTGAGACACCCAGTGGATGTTCAACAAAAGGCTCTCCAGAAACCCGGTATTGCTCAGCATGAGCACTTTCGGCATACTGATAGGCCTTTTTAACCATTTCTAAATCTGGATCATCCATATAAGATTGTATTTTATCTAATAAGGTATCTAATTCCATCTATATTTATACTCCTTTATTTATCCAGAAATCAAATAAATATATTACTCAATCAAAAGTGATTTTACTTCATAATCTTTTAGAACTTCTCTCCCGGTAAGTGCATCCAATTCTAATAAAAATGCACAACCAACAACTTCCCCACCCAATTCTTCTATCATTTCTGTGGCAGCAAGAGTGGTTCCACCAGTAGCAAGTAGATCATCTACCAGTAAGATTTTATCTCCTCTGGTAACTGCATCTTTATGTATTTCAATCTCATTTTTACCATACTCTAATTCATAAGATTTTCTTAGTACTTCATGTGGAAGTTTACCAGGTTTTCTGATAGGTATAAAACCTTTATCAAGTTCAATAGCTAAAGGAGTTCCTACCAAAAACCCTCTGGCTTCAATTCCTACCACATAATCAATATCATAATCTCTAAACATATCAGCCATTTTTTCTATGGCTTCCTTGAGTGTGTCCTTATCTCTCAAAAGTGGAGTTATATCTTTAAATAAGATTCCTTCTTTTGGGAAATCAGGTATATTTCTTATTTTGTCACTAAGATTCATTTTTATCCTCCTTAAAATTAGATACATCTGCAATCAGGTCAAATAGATTTTCTTTAAAGATCAAATCTTTAAATACCATAAAATTTTCCATTCGCCTGGATAATCTATTATATCGTACTGAGCCTTTAAAGTCCAATTCGTTTTCATTATTTGCTGCTATTTCTTTCTGCTTCAGATGTTCAATTAATTTACTATTATATTCAATGTCTGACCCAGAAAATAAAAGTATTACCTTAATAGACTGAGCTTCAATATTTTTTTCAAACCCCTGCAGAATCTCATAAAAATGTTCCCACGAAAAGGGTAGTGAATAAAATATCAGATGTGAAAAATCATTTTGCAGTTCGAATTGGTTAGCAAAAAAATAATGTTCTGAATAGTTCTGAGTAAAATCACTATTTTCCTTTTTATGATTAACATATACAGCAGCCTTTTTGAGCCATTTTTTACTAAGTAATTTCTTTAAAGTCCATTTTTTATCTTTGGTATTTCTGTAATCATAAAAAGAATAATTATCCTCTTCAAATACTAAGGCAGTAGAAATATCATTTTGAGGACGATAATCGTCTACTTTTAGCTGAATATTTTCCTGGCCCCGCCAGCGGTTAATTTCTGGCTGAGCTATTAAATCAATTCTGGCAGCAGAAATATTTTCAAATTGATCCCCCATGTTAAAAGCCACAGCCTGAATTCCATTTTCTAAATATATTTTAAGATGTTTATTTTCTTTTCCCATCTGATAACATTTTTTAGATTTTAAGTTTCTAAATAAGAATTTAGGAGCCGGATTTGCAATCCCAAAAGGTCTGAACTTTTCTAAACCCCGTATAAATTCCTTATTCACCCTTGATAGATCAAGATTAATATCAACTTTTCTAGTTTTTAAAAAATCTTCTCTTTCCAAATTTTTAAAAAGGTATTTTTCAAATACATCTTTAAATTCATTTATCTTATCCACCTTAATACTTAATCCAGCCGCTGCTTTATGGCCGCCAAAATTCAGAAGTACAGACTGACAGTGTTTTAAAGCCTGATAAATATTAAGCGCTGAAATGCTGCGGGCAGAACCTTTAGCAGTATTACTTTCTTGATCAACAGCAAATAAGATTACAGGTAAATTATATTTTTCCAACAATCTGGAAGCAACAATCCCAATGATTCCAGAATGCCATTCTGAATCAGCTAAAATAATAGACCTTTTATTTTCTAAATCAATATTTGCAATCTTTTTTTCAGCAGCTTGATAAATTCTTTCTTCCTGCTGCTGTCGCTGTTTATTAATCTCAATTAATTTTTTTGCGATTACTCTCAGTTTTACTTCGTCTTCACCAATTAAAAGTTTTAATGCTTCTTCAGCATCATGGATTCTTCCGGCTGCATTCAATGGAGGTCCAATGATATATCCTATCTGACCCGCGCTTATTTTAGTTTTATCCAGTTTTAATTCTTCAATTAATATTTTAAGGCCAGGGACTTTATCATTCTGAATCAATTTTAAGCCATTTTTAACCAGTATCCTGTTTTCATCTTTTAAAGGCGCGATGTCCGCTACTGTTCCCAAAGCAGCAATCGGTAAAAGCTCAGCTTTCATTTCCTTAACCACTCCGGAATTTAAAGCCTGAGCAAGTTTAAAAGCAGTCCCTACCCCTGCAATTTCCTCTGCAAAATAATTTTCTTCCTGCACCAGGTGATGATTAATAACTGCTGCTGCAGACGGTAATTTTCCCGCAGGAGTATGGTGATCAGTAATAATCAAATCTATCCCAATTTCTTTTAAATATTCAGCCTCTTTAAAAGCTGTTATTCCGCAGTCTACAGTAATAATTAGATCAATTTCTCTTGCTGAAATTTCTTTTAAAGAATTAATATTTAAACCATATCCATCTTTAATTCTATCGGGGAGAAAATAATTAACTTTAATCTTATAGGCATTATAAAAAAATCTATATAAAAGCGAGGTTGAAGTTATTCCATCAACATCATAGTCTCCATAGATCAAAATATTCTCCCTGTTTGCAATCGCCTTATTTATTCTCTTAACCGCTTTATCCATTTCAGGCAGCAGAAATGGATCACTTAAATACTCTAAATCTGAATTCAAATATATATCTCTATCCTGTTGTGACTTAATACCACGCTCAGCCATTAATTTATCTAGAAAACCTATACTTGCGTTTTCTTGATAAGAAAGTATTTTCCAAATTTTATTCATTAATTATCACCAAAACTTATTATTTATTGTTATTTTTAATATTTACCAGACCGGAAAATTGAAATCACTAGCAGCAGACCGAGAATTCCTGCAAAAGAATAGCCAATAAACCCCAGAAGGGGTATATTAAAAACAGTCGGTTCCATATTTGTCTGAATTAATAAAGTAGAACCAATTATCAAGGAGGCAATGATTAAACTCATAGAAAGCCGATTGGAAATTATGTCAATTCTTGAAATGAGATTTTCCAGATTAGTATGTCTAAAATTAATAGTAAAATCATCTTCCACAAGTTTGCTTAAAACAGTTTTTAATTGATTATTTAACTCATGTTTCTTACGCCCAAACTTCCAGATTTCAGAGCCTACTCTGGAGAGAATTTTATTCACCTGCATCCGATCATCTAAAATATCGGAAATAAAACTTTTTCCGACTTCAACTACATTAAAATCTGGATCCAGATCCTGTCCAACCCCTTCACTAACTGCAATTGCTCTAAATAATAAAAAGAAGTCTTGAGGCATTCGAATCTGATGTTCATAAATAAAATACTGCAGATCTTCAAAAACAGCCTTAATTTCAATATTAGCTAAATCACTACCATAATATCGATCAAGAATTTTTTCCATGTCAAGCTGAAATCTTCTGCGGTTGAAATCATCTGGCTTACTACCCAGAATTAAGATTACATCCATCAAAACATTTATTTTTTTATTTATCAGGGCATAAAAAAGCAGTGCCATTAGATCTCTATCTTCTTCTGTGATCCGGCCTACCATTCCAAAATCAACATAAGCAATAGTTTTCTCCCCGGTTATAAAAATATTACCAGGATGAGGATCAGCATGAAAAAAACCATTAATCAAAACCTGTCTCATTAAAGCTTTAGCTCCAAGTTCAGCAATAAATTTGTTATGAGGGTGACTCTGGTCAACTTCCCTAAGTTTCATCCCTTTGATTTCTTCCATAATTAAAACATTAACAGTTGAAATTTCGGAATATACTTCTGGAGCTGTGATATAGGGATTATCAGCAAAATCACTGCGGAAACGAATAATGTTGGCCATTTCCCCTTTAAAGTTTAACTCATCTTTAATTGTCCTTTTAAATTCCTGTATAATTTCTAATGGTCTAATTACTGAGTTAAATAAATTTCTTTCATCAGCCTGTCTGGCCAGATTTTCCATGATCTCTACATCGACACTAATTTTTTTATCAATCCCTGGTCTTTTAACCTTCATAATAGCATTTCTGTTATCTTTTAGAACAACTTTATGTGTTTGAGCAATTGAAGCAGCTGCTGCTGCCTCTTTTTCAATTTTAATTATTTCATTTTCAAATTTATCTTTAAGTTCAATTTTTAAGAATTTTTCTATTTCTTCAAAATCTTCTGGAGGCACTTTATCCTGGAGTTTTCTCATTTCTGCTATAAATACTGGAGGAAAAACATCAGCTCTGGTACTCAAGAGCTGACCCAATTTAATATACGCTGGACCTAACTCCTGTAAAACTTCTCTAATCCTGACAGCAAGCATTTTACCAGTTGGTCTTTCTGCAGTATTTATTCTTTTTCTAAAGGGTAAATATTTATTTAAATCTAGCTGAGAAATTATAAAACCAAGCCCATTTTTAACAAGTATCTGTGCGATTTCACTATAACGTTGAAAATGCCGGTAATGTTTGGGTAAGTTCATATCCATATTATCACAGCCTTTTTTAAAGTTAGAAACCCCTCCATGATTAAGGAGGGGTTATAGTCTTGAGTATTTTCTAGTTATTATCTGCTGATTTTTTCCTGCCAGGTCACTAATAAAGGACTGGCTACAAAGATTGAGGAATAAGTACCAGCAAACATTCCAATAAAGAGAGCCAACATAAATGTCTGAATTGAAGCTCCTCCAAAGAAATAAATAGCTAAAATAGTAATCAAGGTAGTAATAGATGTATTAATTGACCTTGGTAAGGTATCAACAACTGCTGTATTAGCCTGTTTTATAAATGGAACTTTATGCATCAGCTTCATATTTTCTCGAATTCTATCAAAAATAACAATTGTATCATTAATAGAATAACCTATAATTGTTAAAATAGCTGCTACAAAGGGAGTATTTATTTCTCTACCTAAAATAGCAAAAATACCAATAGTAATTAAAACATCATGCATTAAAGCAATTATAGATACAGCTGCAAATCTAAACTCAAAACGGAAAGAAATATAGGCAACTATTGCAATAGAAGCTGCAATTATAGCCAGTAAAGCATTGATTCTTAACTCTCTCCCAATAGTCGGACCAACCATCTCGGATCTAAGCATTTCAGCTGACTTAAATTTATCTTTAATTGCATTATCAATAGCTACAATTTCTTCCGACTCCAGAGTTTTAGTTCTGATTATTACACCATGTTCACCAGCGGATTCAGCCTGTTGAATTTTGCTATCTGCTGCTATTTCAATTCTTTCGAGTACATCTCTGACTTGTTCGGCAGTCACATTTTCGGAAAAACTAAATTCTATTAATGTTCCTCCATTAAAATCAATACCTAAATTTAAACCATTTATTAATAAAAACAATAATCCAATCACAATTACAATAATCGAAATTGTATACCAAATTTTTCTTTTTCCTAAAATATCCACTTTATTACCCCTTTCTGACCCCGAAAGATTTATTTTCACGTAATAATTTACTGCCAGCAAAAATATCAATTATATTTCTGGTAACAAAAAAGGCAGTAAACATACTGACAATAATACCTATACCCAGAGTAACAGCAAAACCTCTAACTGTACCACTGGTAAAATAGGCCAGAATAAGAGCAGTCATAATTGTTGTTACATTAGCATCAATAATAGTTGTATAAGCTCTTTTAAACCCAGCATCAATAGCTGCTCTAAGTGTTTTACCTGATTTCAACTCGTCTTTTATTCGTTCAAAAATGATAATATTCGCATCAACTGCCATACCAATAGAAAGAATTAAACCTGCAATACCAGGTAAAGTTAGTGTTGCCTGTAAGCCTGCCATTGTTCCCATTAAAATCAGACCATAAATTGCAAGAATTACAGCAGCTAAAACTCCCGGGAACCTATAGTAGAATATCATGTAAATAGCTACTAATAATAATCCCAGAAGCCCAGCTCTAATACTTTTCTGAATTGAAATTTCTCCAAGAGTAGGCCCAACTGTTCTGGTTTCAATAACTTCAACCGGAACTGGAAGTGCACCTTCTCTAATCAGTACAGCATCTTCTCGCGCTTCCTGAATTGATTCATAACCTGTAATTTGACCTCTTTCCTCAATTACAGCCTGAACAGTAGGATTAGTAAGCTGCTCATTATCAAGATAAATACCGATTTTTTTACCAATATATTGTCTTGTAATATCAGCAAATTTTTCGGATCCCTCTTCAGTTAAAGTAAAAGAAACTACAGGTCTACCATACTGATCATGATCAGCTCGAGCATCCTTGATAGCCTCCCCGGTCATTAAAACCTCACCTTGAGAATTTTTAAAAGTTAGCATAGCAGTCCTACCAATGGTATTAATTGCTTCATTGGGGTTATCCACTGCCGGTAGTTCAACAATTATTCGGTTACTCCCCTGGCGCTGGATCAATGGTTCAGTTAATCCAAGCTGATTAACCCGCCGCTCAATAACATTTACAATTCCACTCATAACAGTGTCATTTATTTCTCTTTCTTCTGTAGGTTGAGCCTGTAAAACTATATGGGCTCCTCCCTGTAGATCAAGTCCTAAATTTATGCCGTGCTGAAGATATAAAAAGGCAGCAAAGGCAATTATAGCTAAAATAATAATTAATTTAATTCTTCTTTTTTGTTTATACCTCATTAAATAAATGTCCTCCTAACAATAAGCAATTAATTTTCGAATGATAAATTATAATTCTGATGATCAATGATTCTCATTTCAGTCAAAGGCCAGTAAACCCAGAAAGCTTTGCCTGAAATATCTTCATATTCAACAAACCCCACAATACTGGAAAATCTGCTGTCAGCACTATGGTTCCTATTATCCCCTAAAACAAAAACACTTTTTTTGGGCACTTCATACGGACCAAAATCTCCAATCATCTTTTCTGGCAGATAGTTTTCCTTGATGGCTTCTCCATTGATATAAGTGGTCCCATTTTTAATATAGACAGTATCACCCGGGATACCTATAACTCTTTTAATATATTTCTTATCAGGAGCCCCATCAGGTGTAAATACTATTATATCTCCTCTTTCAGGTGGATGAAATCTGTAAATAAATTTATTAACAAATAATCTTTCTCCATCCTGAAGTGTATTAGCCATTGACCTTCCATCTACTACAAATGACTGGGCCACAAATGTAATAATAAAGAAGGCCAGTATTCCTGCTATTACTAAAGATTGCAAAAACTCTTTAATTGCATTTTTCACATTATTTCCCCCAGTTCTCAACTAAATAAATTATTCCTTTTCTTTTTCTGTTTCTGTTTCATCAGTATTTTCTATCTTTTTACTGCTGTCACTTTTTTCTTCGACTCTTGAAATAGCACTTTTAACAAAATCAATATCAACATTGGAAGAAACTCTGACTCTAATATTGTTTTCTTTAAGCTTAATTATTTTACCTTTAATTCCACCTATAGTAACAATCTTATCACCAACACTAAGGTTCTCCAACATGTTCTGATGTTCTTTTTTCTGTTTTTGTTGAGGTCTGATTAAAAAGAACCAAAAAATACCGAAAATTAAGACCCATGGTAAAATCGCGTATAAATATTCCATTAAATATCCTCCTAATTAATTTTTTGCTCTCATAACTAATTCAACAATAATTACAATATTCCTGCTAAATGAGAAATATTATTTTAAAAAGAATGAAAATCTTTTATTTTAATTCATATTTATAATAAAATTCTTCTTTCAAGCTAATAAAATTATCATTTTTAATAGCTTCTCTTATTTCTTCAGCAAGATTGAGCATGAAATACAGATTATGGTAAGTTGTTAATCTAACTCCAAGAATTTCATTTCTTTTGAGTAAATGTCTAATATAACCACGACTATAATTCTGACAGACATGACAGTTACACTCAGAATCAAGTGGAGAAAAATCCTCTTTGTAAGTTGCATTTCTAATAGTTTTTCGACCCTGATGAGTAAAAACCTGTCCGTGACGGGCAATCCTGGTTGGCATTACACAGTCAAACATATCTATCCCATGGTAAATCCCTTCGATTAAATCTTCCGGAGTACCGACACCCATTAAGTATCTTGGTTTATTTTTAGGCATCAAAGGAGTTGTATAATCAAGCATTTTATACATTTCTTCCTTTGGCTCACCAACACTTAAACCACCAATAGAATAACCAGGGAAATCTAACTTTGCTGTTTCTTCTACACTCTGCTTTCTTAGTTCCGGATAAACTCCCCCCTGGATAATCCCAAATAGCGCCTGTCCTTCCGCCCCTTCCATTTCTTTTTTACATCTTTCTGCCCAGCGCAGGGTTCTGTTTAATGAATTTTCAACATATTCCTGCTCAGCTGGATATGGAGGGCACTCATCAAAAGCCATTACTATATCAGAACCTAAATTCTGCTGAATCTGCATCGATTTTTCGGGAGAAATAAAATGTTTAGAACCATCCAGATGAGACTGAAAATAGACTCCCTCTTCTTCGATTTCTCTTAGATCAGCCAGAGAAAAAACCTGATAACCACCACTATCAGTTAAAATTGGACGATCCCAGTTCATAAATTGATGCAGTCCACCAGCTTTAGCAATTAGCTCATCACCGGGCCTTAAATAAAGATGATAGGTGTTTCCCAATATGATTTGTGATCCAATTTCTTTTAATTCTCGGGAGGTCATTGCTTTAACAGTTGCCTGAGTTCCTACAGGCATAAAAATTGGTGTTTCAATTTTGCCATGATCTGTAGTTATCTCACCCAATCTGGCCTGTGATTTCTTGTCTTCCTTAAGTAATTTAAAATCGAACAAACTAATCTTCCTTCCTATTTAATATCAGCATTGCATCTCCCAGACTAAAAAATCTAAATTCCTCTTCCACAGCTCTCTGATAGGCTTTTAAAATAAATTCTTTACCTGCGAGAGCAGAAACGAGCATCAATAAAGTCGATTTAGGAAGATGAAAATTAGTAATTAAAGAATCAATTACTTTAAATTCATAACCGGGATAGATAAAAATATCAGTCCAGCCTTGATATGCACTTAATTGACCATCCCGGGCAGCAGATTCTAAAGTTCTGGTAACTGTTGTTCCAACTGCAGCAACTTTATTACCCTTTTCCTTAACCTCTTTGATTTTTTCTACAGTTTCAGCAGAAATTTCTGCATATTCCTCATGCATTTCATGGTCTTCAATATCTTCACTTTTAACCGGTCTAAAAGTACCTAGACCAACATGGAGAGTAATATAATCCA
The DNA here is from genome assembly GCF_004362045.1 of Halanaerobium saccharolyticum. Lineage (GTDB taxonomy): Bacteria > Bacillota > Halanaerobiia > Halanaerobiales > Halanaerobiaceae > Halanaerobium > Halanaerobium saccharolyticum_C. Next base: position 23,096 of record NZ_SNWX01000021.1, read on the forward strand.
AGATTATACCATAATTCTGAAGCTCTTCTAAAAGACGATCTGTAAAATGCAGACCTGCTGTAGGGGCAGCTGCCGATCCTCTTTTCTGGCTGTATACTGTTTGATAGCGCTCCGGATCATCTAACTTCTCATTAATATATGGTGGTAAAGGCATTTCTCCCAGCTTATTTAGCACTTCTTCAAAATCATAATTTTCCTGATCCCAGCTAAATTCTACAATTCTGCCGCCAAAATCAGTATATTCTACAACTTCAGCTTTCAGAATATCTTCAAAGTTGATTTTGACACCTTTTTTAGCTCTCCGGCCTGGACGCACTAAAACTTCCCAGCGTCCTTCAGCAAGTTCATTTAACAATAAGAGTTCAATTTCTGTTCCAGTTGGAATTTTTGCTCCATACAACCTGGCAGGTATTACCCTGCTGTTATTCATAATAATCATATCTCCAGGTTCCAGATACTCTTTTAAATTTTTGAAGATGTCTTCTTCAATTGTATTTTCCTGTGGATTTAAAACCATTAATCTCGACTCATCTCTCTCAGGAAGAGGTTTTTGGGCAATTAACTCCTCCGGTAGATGATAATCAAATTCTTCTACTTTCATTTAAAAATTACCTCCAAAATCATTTAACTAAATCAAATAATTAATTATTGATTATTCTGTTGGATATTTAGATGTTGATAGGCCTTTGCTGTTGCAACTCTACCTCTGGGAGTTCTTTCTAAAAACCCGAGCTGCAGGAGATAGGGCTCATAAACATCTTCGATCGTTTCAGTTTCTTCACTAATCGCAGCTGCCAGTGTATTTAATCCAACCGGGCCACCACTAAACTTAAGCATAATTGTTTTCAACAACTTATGATCAATTCTATCCAGCCCCAGTTCATCGATCTCAAGCAGTTTTAAAGCAGCATCCACAACTTCCCTGTTAATTATACCATCTGCTTTTACTTCTGCAAAATCTCTTACTCGTTTTAAGAGACGATTGGCAATTCTGGGAGTTCCCCGGGAACGACGAGCTATCTCCAGTGCTCCATGATCAACAATTTCTATATTCAAAATATCTGCTGATCTAATGACAATTTCCTGCAGCTCATTTTGATCATAAAATTCTAATCTATTGATCACACCAAATCTATCTCTCAAAGGAGAACTAAGTCTGCCAGCTTTAGTAGTAGCTCCTACCAGAGTAAATGGTGCCAGATCAAGCCTGACTGAACGAGCACTTGGCCCCTTACCAATAATTATATCCAGACAGTAATCCTCCATAGCAGGATATAAGACCTCTTCTACAATCTTATTTAAACGGTGAATCTCATCAATAAACAGGACATCACTGGGCTGTAAATTTGTCAGGATAGAGGCCAGGTCTCCAGGTCGCTCAATCGCCGGGCCTGATGTCTGATGAATATTTACATGTAATTCATTTGCTATAATATTGGCCAGGGTAGTTTTCCCCAGACCAGGTGGCCCATAGAGCATTACATGGTCAAGAGCTTCCTTGCGGTCACGAGCAGCCTGGATGAAAATCTTCAATTTTTCTTTAGATTTACTCTGACCAACATATTCTTCCAGGTTGAGAGGTCGTAACCCCTTATCAATAGAATTATCATCCTTTTTTTGTTTGGGAGAAACAACTCTTCTTTCATTTTCCATTATTATCTCTCCTTACCAAGCTGACTTAAAGTTAATCTGATTTTCTCAGAAAGGTCCACTTCCTCATTAAATTCTACTTCTCTCAGAGCATTATTTATCTCTGAAATTTTATAACCTAAAGCTGTCAGAGCATCTACGATATCCTGTCGTTCTTCCTCAGAGGCAAAATCTTCCTCTTCAGCTTGACCATTTTTACTCTGCAGATAAGCAAAGTCTTCTAATTTACTCTGCAGTTCTAAAATCAACCTCTGAGCAGTTTTAGGCCCAATACCAGAAATTTCTTTCAAAACACCTTCACTTTTCTGCATGATGGCAGAAATAAATCTGGAAGCAGGCATTGTATTAATTATATTTAAACCAGCACTGGGACCAATACCATTAACAGTTATTAAGATTTCAAATAATTCTTTGCCCATTTTCTCAGGGAAAGCAAATAACTTTAATGTATCTTCTCTCACATAAGTGTATGTAAAAACTTCTATTTCTTCCCCAATTCTGGGCTGCCTTTTAAAGCCTGCCAGCTCTAACTCATAACCAACTCCATTATTTTTTAATATAATTTTTGTGCTTTCAGAGTCAATTACCTCTCCCTCTAAATAGCCAATCATAATCTTTCCTCCCATCCAGAATGAGCACTGTAAACATGGCCGTGACAGATAGAGATAGCCAGGGCATCAGCCGCATCATCTGGTCTTGGTATTTCAGATAAATTGAGCAGAGATTTTACCATCTGCTGCACCTGCATTTTATCAGCTCTTCCATAGCCTACTACTGCCTGTTTGATCTGCAGCGGAGTATATTCGGCCACTTTTATCCCGGCCTGAGAACCTGCCAGCAAAATTACCCCTCTAGCCTGACCAACCACAATTGCTGTTTTGACATTTTTATTAAAAAATAATTCTTCTACTGCCATTTCTTCTGGTTCAAACTCTTTTATTAAAGCTTCAATATTTCTATGAATAATTTCCAGTCTTTCTACATCACTTTTGTCAGCTGAAGTTTTGATAACTCCATATTCTAAAACCTCAAAGTGATTTGTTTCTTTATCTACCAGGGCATAACCAATAGTTGCCAGCCCCGGATCAATACCTAAAATTCGCAAATGCCACACCCCATTCAAACTAATGTTTGAAATAATTATATCACACATAATAAATTATTAAAACAAAAAAATAAAGACACTGCTGAACAGTGCCCTTATTAAAATCTAAATCTATTTTATAACAAATTAATTAAAATTAGATTAACTTTTAATTAATCTTCTTCAGCTTCTATTTCGGCTCTTATATCTTCTGGAATATTAAAATTAGAATATAAATCCTGAATATCATCATGATCTTCTAACTGATCAATTAACCTCAACATCTTTTTGGCATCACTCTTATCTAAAGTAACCTCATTATCAGGAATCATGGCTAAATCTGCTGATTCAAATTCATAACCTGCTTCTTCCAGAGCTTCTCTGGCAGATTCATAATTACCTGGATCAGTATAAATAACAGCTTCTTCTTCTCCATATTCTAAATCTTCTGCTCCAGCTTCTAATGCTTCTAATAATAATTCTTCTTCTCCAACCTCAAAGTCATTGAGATCAATTACAAGTTCACCTTTACGCTGAAACATCCAGGAAACACAACCATTAGAACCTAGATTACCACCATTTTTATCAAGAATATGACGCACTTCAGAAGCAGTTCTATTTCTATTATCTGTCATAATATCAAGATATAAGGCAACTCCGCCTGGTCCATAACCTTCATAAACAAAAGACTCGTAAGTCATACCTTCTAAATTACCTGTACCACGTTTAATTGCTCTCTCAATATTATCATTCGGCATATTATTATCTTTAGCTTTTTGAATAGCCATTCTGAGATCTGCATTCATTTCTGGATCTCCGCCACCTTCTCTGGCAGCTACAGCTATTTTACGACTTAATTTAGAAAACAATTTACCTCTTCGCTTATCTTCTTTTTGCTTTTTATGCTTTATATTAGCCCACTTGGAATGTCCGGCCATATAATAACCCTCCTTAGATCAGATTACACTTCTTCAATCAGTTTGCAGTTTATTGTACCATAAATTTTATCATTTTTCAATATTATGAGTCTCTAAAATATTTGTTAAATCTTTAAGTAAAGTATAGATCATCTCTAATTCTTTTTCATCTCTATTTAAAAGTAAATCAGTGATATTTGAAATCTTAATACTGGCCTCCGAACTCAAATTATAATTAATTAGTAATTTATCAACTCCAACGTCAAGAGCATCAGCGATATTTAATAAGGATTTTAATGATGGCTCCTTTTCTCCTCTTTCCACCTGACCAATATATGTATAATGCAGACCAGCCTTTTCGCCCAGATTTTCCTGTGTTAAGTCCTTTATTTTTCGGTATTCTTTAATCTTTTTCCCAATATATTCTTTTTGCATTCTGCTCACCTCTAATATATATCTTAAAGTTTAGAGCAGCTGTTTTGAAGATAATATAAGTATTATAATCAAGTAAATAGGTATTATTAAAGCATTTAAGTATTTTAAGAGGCTTTTTATCCAGTTCATAAGAGTCATAGTCTAATAATCAAAAAACCACAGCCAGTTAGCTATGGTTTTGAAAAATTATTTATTGATGTGCCTTCAAATCATGGATTAAAGAAATTAATTTTTCTTTACCACCATTATTCCAAGCTTCTATAAAATTAACAATTTTTTCCCTGTCATAGTTATTTAAGTTTTCTCCCAGAGAATCTAAATCATGATGATCCAGGTCTTTCATTAAATCTATAGCTTTTTTAAGAGGATACTGAATTTTATAATATATCTGATCAACCATTATTTATCTCCTCCAGCTTTTTTGCTAAACTTTCCAATTTAGGCATTGTTTCTCTTTCAATATATCTTATGTAACCCTCAAGTGTTATAATTCTATTATCCAGAACCTTATTACTCATTTCAGGAGAATAATTATCAAATTGTTCTGTTTTATTAACTGCTGTATCAATATATTCTATTGCATCTATTAGTTCTTTCTCCATTTCAACACCCCTTTTTTGAGTTTTATAAAAATTTAAAAAATAATAATTGGCAAAAAAAATAAGTTAACCTATAAGCCGAGTTCTGTATTAGATGATCATCTATCTGGGGAAACAGTTACCTGAACCCTCAAGCGTCCTTACCCGGAGAAAAGCGGATCACTTTTATATTCTCCCTATTTGGACTTACTCCAGATGGGGTTTACCTGGCATTCCAGTTACCTGAAACCCGGTAAGCTCTTACCTTACCTTTTCACCCTTACTCATTAAGAAAAGGTTTTTAAAGAAAACCCTTTCATAAAAGCGGTATATTTCTGTGGCACTAGCCTGGGAGTTACCTCCACCGGGGGTTACCCGGCATCCTATCCTGTGGAGCTCGGACTTTCCTCATCTTAAAAGATGCGATCATCTGGTTAACTTATTTTTTTTACCATATAAAGTATACCACCAGAATTATTATATGTCAAGCAATATACTCAAGTTAAAAAAGACCGGAGTAATAGTGGTTACTGATAGTTCCAGGGCTGTGTATTCACCTCAGACTTAATAAAATTTACTTCTTTTTTTAATTTTGAAGAAGCTATACTGGTTAATCTCTCAGATAATAATTCTTTAACAAATTTTTCACTTCCATAATGGCCAAAATCGACAAGAGACAGCCCAAGTGCTTCTGCAGTCTGTGCTTCATGAAACTTAACATCACCAGTTAAATATAAGTCTGCACCCTGATAATGAGCATTTTTAATAAAATCTGCCCCACTACCACTGCAGAGAGCAACTTTTTTAATTTTCCTTTTTGCCCTGACAACCCTTATCTGATCCAGTTTATAAACTTCCTTGATTTTCTGTAAAAAATCATCCAGTTCAATTTCTGATTTTAAATCTGCAATTCTACCAATTCCTTTTTTACTTTCTAAGTTTTCCATTTTATATAAATCCCAGGCCGGCTCTTCATAAGGATGGACTTTTAATAATTCTTTTATAATCAGATTCAAATCTTCGGGGGCTATAATTGTTTCAAATCTGTATTCTGCAACTTCATTTAAACTCCCTCTGTCACCCAGATAAGGATCAGCTTCAGCCAGAGGTTTAAAACTGCCCTTTCCCTGCTGATAAAAGCCAGTATGGCTGTAGTTTGCATATTCTCCAGCACCTTTAGCAAACAGAGCAGATCTTACTTCCTCAAAATTATCTTCCGGAATAAAAGTCACCAGTTTATAATAATTTTGACTGCTGGTTGTGCTTAAACTAGATATATTTTCTACATCTAACATTTTAATCAGATAATCATTTAAACCGGCTTCTGCAATATCTAAATTTGTATGGGCAGAAAATAAAGAAATATTGTTTTTGATTAATTCAAAAATTAATTTACCACTCTGATTTTGAGTATTAACAGATTTAATTCCCTTAAATATAAAAGGGTGATGAGTAATTATCAGCTGACAATTTTTTTCTACTGCTTCGGTTAAAACTTTCTTATTAAAATCAAGAGCCAATAATACATTTTCTACTTCCTGAGAACCATCCCCAACCTGCATGCCAACATTGTCCCAGTCTTCTGCCAGTCTGGCTGGAGCAATTTCTCCCATTAACTGTACAACTTCAGCTACTTTTGCCATAAAATGACCTCCTTAATATTTTGTCAATATATTCTTATTTATAAATCAAAAAAACCCTGCTCTAATTAAAGAACAGGGTGTTTATATTCTGGTGGGCCCACCAGGATTCGAACCTGGGACCAACCGGTTATGAGCCGGTTGCTCTGACCAGCTGAGCTATGGGCCCTCTACAAAAAAACAAATCGTTTATTTGTGACGACAAGAATAATTATATGATAGAAATCAGCACAGGTCAAGAGTTATTTTAATATTTTCAGGAGAAATATTAATGATAATATTGTAATATCTCATAAATACTTCCAATTACCCATTTATGCTCTTTAATCCAGATAATCCTTTAACTTTTTACTGCGGCTTGGATGTCTTAATTTGCGCAGTGCCTTAGCCTCAATCTGTCTGATTCTTTCTCTGGTAACACCAAACTCTTTACCCACTTCTTCCAAAGTTCTCGGACGACCATCCTCTATTCCAAATCTAAGTTCCAGAACCCGTTTTTCTCTATCAGTAAGAGTATCTAAAACTCCATCCAGCTGCTCTTTAAGCAGTATATAAGATGCCGCTGAAGCAGGGGCAGGAGAATCAACATCTTCAATAAAATCTCCAAGGTGACTGTCTTCTTCCTCTCCAATTGGAGTTTCTAGAGAAACAGGTTCCTGAGCAATTTTCATAATCTCTCTTACCTTATCAGCTGAGATATCCATTTCTTCACCGATTTCTTCAGCTTTAGGTTCTCTTCCCATTTCCTGAAGCAGTTGTCTGGAAACCCGGATTAATTTATTGATCGTTTCTACCATGTGAACTGGGACTCTAATCGTTCTTGCCTGGTCAGCAATCGAACGTGTTATAGCCTGTCTAATCCACCAGGTAGCATAGGTACTAAACTTATAACCCTTGGTGTAATCAAATTTTTCCACTGCCTTCATTAATCCCATATTACCTTCCTGAATTAAATCAAGAAAAAGCATTCCACGACCAACATATTTTTTAGCAATACTAACTACAAGTCTCAAGTTAGCTTCAACCAGCTGCTGTTTGGCCCATTCATCACCCTGTTCCATCCTTTTGGCCAGTTCTACCTCTTCATCTGCAGTTAAAAGATCAACTTTACCAATTTCCTTTAAATACATCCTTACTGGGTCATCTATACTGGCACTCTTAGGAATGCTCAGATCAAGACCACTATTTTCATCATCTTCATCTTCCTCATCATCTTCTAATTTAGAATTAACTATCTCAATATTCATGTCACTAAAAATATCATAGATTTTCTCTATATCTTCTGAATCTAAATCAATGTCTTCCAGGGCATCCATTATTTCTTCATATGTCAGTTCCCCTTCTTTTTTACCACGATTGACAAGATCCTTAACTTCATCTATTTTAGCAGGACTTGTATCTTTTTCAGCCACTTTAGTCCCTCCTCTCAATATTGTAATTCAAACTGTAAAAGGTCAATAAAATACGATTTAATTTATCCAGATTTAATTCTTTTCTGCTGAGCAGACTGCATAATTTCTTTTTATTTCTGGAAATCCTCTTAGAACTTAAATAATCTGCCAGTTCTAAAATATGATCTCTACCTAAAGAATTATCCTGTTTGACAAGAATTTCTGACCAGTAAGATAACAATTCATCACCTAAGTTATCCTTAACTTTATCTAATTGAACAGAATTACTGATCACACTGCCTTTAAAAAGATGTTCTGCCAGCTGAGCAGTTCTACCATTAAAGTCATTTTTCGAAAGTCTGGCAGCCAGCTCTTCTCTTAAAGCAGGATTACTGATAAAATGAGCCAGAATTTCTTCTTCAACTTTTTGATAATATGATAATTGCGAGTATAAGTCAAATTCTTTTTCTACTTGCTTATCTTGTTTTTCTCTATTTCTTTGATAATTCCTGCTTTTAATTTTCTTAAATTCTTTTTCCACTTCTTCTGCCAGTACATCAGCCTTAAACCTGGTTTTAGCTGCTGCTCTCTCGATATAAATTTCTCTTTCTAAATTATCTTCTACTTCACTTAGAAGTTCAACAATAGATCTTAAAACTTTTTTTCTGACTCCAGGTTCTGAAAGATTTTTATTTTTAATAATCATATTTATTTTAAAATCTATTAAATTTACTGCATCCTCAATCAAACTATTAAAAGCTGCTTCACCTGCATTTTTTAATAATTGATCTGGATCACTGCCTTCCTCAAGTTGAATGACTCTAACATTAATCCCTGTCCTGCTTAGTATATCAAGACCCCTTAAAGTTGCTTTATTACCTGCTGTATCAGCATCATAAGCAATATAGGCATTTTCGGCATATCTTTTAATCAACTTTGCCTGTTCTTCGGTAAAAGCAGTACCTAAAGAAGCAATAGAATTTTTAAATCCATTTTTATGAGCCTGAATAACATCTGTATAACCTTCCATAATGATACAGCTATTTTGCTCTCGAATCAAATCTTTAGCAAGATGTAAACCATATAGATTCTTCTTTTTACTAAAAATAGGTGTTTCGGGCGAATTTAAATATTTGGGTCCATAATTATCCGCTCTGTCTAAAATTCTACCACCAAAAGCGATTACTTCTCCTCTATTATTAAATATTGGGAAAATAACTCTATTCCTAAATTTATCATAATGTGAATTATTTTTTCCTTCACTGATCAAACCTGCTTTTTTAATTAAATCAACACTAAAACCCTTTTTCTGCAAAAAATTTAATAAAAGCTGCCATTCATCAGCTGCATAACCAAGATTAAATGTTTCTATATCAGTCTCATTAAATCCCCGTTCTTTTAAATAATTGAATGCTTCTTTTCCCATCTCAGTCTCAGTTAAAAGATAATTATAAAAACGAGCAGCTAAATTATTCAGAGAAAAAAGTTGTTCCCTTACTTTATAGTGCTGTCGCTGTTGATTACTCATGTCGGGCAATTCCATACCTGTTCTTTCAGCCAGCATTTTTAATGACTCAACAAAAGTTAAATTTTCAATTTCCATCACAAAGTTTATTGTATCACCACCAGCACCACAGCCAAAACAGTGATAAAAATTATTATCTGGGTTGACAAAAAATGATGGTGTTTTTTCACTATGAAAAGGACATAAACCCTTATATCTATTTCCTGATTTTTTCAGTTCAAGATAATCAGAAACTAAGTCAACAATATCAACATTTTCTTTTACCTCATTTATAAACTCATCTGAATATCTGGCCAATTTATCCACCCTGACCTTAAATTTATTTACTCAAAAAATAATTTACTGTTGTAATTATATTTCTCTAAAAAAATAATTTATCCTTCATTTATTTGCAAAAGTAAAGCTTAATTTATCAATTTTTGTCGAACCATGGCGTTGGAATAAAATATTTTCTGCCGAGATTAATAGCATAACGGTCTGTCATTCCAGCTATATAATCAACCACTGCCTGCTTATGATTTTTCTCAAATTCTAAATATTCATCCGGTATATAATTAATATTCTCCATAAAAAATTCGTAGAGCAATTTTAATAATCTTTTTGCCTTACCCTCTTCACTTTTACCTTCAGAACCAATATAAACATTTTCAAAAAGAAAACTCCTTAACTTTTCCGATGCTGCTTTAACCTCAGCTGAGCGCTTTATTTCATTCTCCTGCCAGCTGGAGTTAATTAAATCCCTGACCATCACATCTATTCTCTGAGAATGAGTATCACCTAAAATAGAAGTTGCAGCTGGCGGTAAATCATCCTGGCTGATAATTCCAGCCCTCAGTGCATCATCAATATCATGATTAATATATGCCACCCGATCTGCAATTCTTACTATCTGTCCTTCCAGGGTAAATGGTTTATTGCTGCCAGTATGATTTAAGATTCCGTCTCTGACCTCAATACTTAAATTAAGACCTCTACTGCCGCTGCTTCGTTTTTCTATGAGATCAACCACCCTCAGGCTCTGAAGATTATGATTAAACTCAGCTCCAGTAATTTCTGTTAAGGCAGCTTCTCCAGCATGGCCAAAAGGAGTATGCCCCAGGTCATGTCCCAGGGCAATAGCTTCTACTAAATCTTCATTTAATTTAAGTGCCCTGGCGATTGTGCGAGCAATCTGAGAAACTTCCAGAGTATGAGTCAGCCGGGTCCGGTAGTGATCACCCTCAGGTGCAATAAATACCTGAGTTTTATGCTTAAGCCTTCTAAAAGCTTTTGAATGAATAATTCGATCCCGATCACGCTGAAAAATTGTACGTATTTCAGAGCCTGTTTCTTCTTTTAATCGCCCTCTGCTGGCTGAACTCAGGCAGGCAAAATCTGAAAGTTTATCTTTTTCCCATTCTAGCTGTTCAACTCTGGAAAACATAATATCAGCTCCTATTCATTGAAATATGACAGTACCTCGACAGCAGTCTCCTCTATAGTTTTGTCTGTAACATCGATTATAGGACATCCAATTTTTTCCATTATTGAATCGGCATATTCAAATTCTTCCGTAATTCTTTCTTTTGCCGCATAGGTTGCATCATCACCAAGTCCCATTTTCTTTAATCTTTCAATCCGAATATCATTTAACATTTCTGGATCTATAGTTAAACCAACTACTTTTTCAGCATTATCTTCTAAAACTGAAGGATGCACTTCCACCTCAGGTACAAGCGGCACATTGGCAGTTTTATAACCTAAGTATGATAGATGGACAGAAAGAGGAGTCTTTGAAGTTCTGGAGACTCCTACCAGAACAATATCTGCTTCAGCAATCCCTTTGGATTCATTTAAGTCATCAAATTTAAGAGTAAATTCCATTGCCTTAATTCTTTTAAAATATTCTTCATCCAGTTTATATTTTAAAGCAAATTCCTCTCTGGGTTCTACGTTCAACCTATCAGCAACCATATTTAAAGGTTTTTTCATCATATCAATATATTCCAAATTGTTTTCTGCTGCTGCTTGATTTAAATGCTCTCTCATTTCAGTTTTAACAAAAGTATAGGCAATAATTGCATTTTCAGCTTTAGCTTTTTCTATTATTTCATCAATTCTCTCTAGAGAGCGAACAAAAGAAAATGTCTTTATTCTAATCTTATGCTCCGGAAATTGACCCACAGCTGACTCCATTAAATGTTTGGCTGTTTTACCAGTTGAATCTGATACTGCATAAGCCACAACTTTTCTCTTACTCATAATATTCACCCCGTTAAATTAAATTATTAGTCTAGAGCTATTTCTTCAATATCCATTACCTCTGACATTAATTCTGCAATACGGGTTAATAAAGCCAGACGATTATTTTTAAGCTCTCTTTCGTCAACCATCACCATTACATTATCCAGGAAAGCATCAATATATTCCTTTAATTCTACCAGCAGGTAAAAACCTTTTTGATACTGACTGGAAGCAAAAAAGTTTTTGATTTCTGCTTCTCGCTGATTAAACTCTTTATATAATTCTTTTTCTTCAGCTTCAAACAATAATCCTGCCTCAATTTCTACTTTATTTTCGGCCTTTTCGCCAAGATTTTTTGCTCTTACTAAACCCCGAATTAAATCAACAAATAAACTGGGGTTCTCAGACCTAAATTCCATTAATTTATGTGCTCTCTGATAAAGATCAAGCAAATTATGATCGTTGATATTTATTACTGCGTTAATGATGTCATACCTCACATTTTCTTCTGCGAGTAAATTTCCCAGCCGCTGTTTAATAAATTCTTTTAAATCAGAAGCCGCAGAATCAAGTTTATCGGGATTGATTGCAACAATCTCCATTGAAAACTTAATAATCTCATCAACATTAACTGCTAAATTATTATCCAAAATAATTCTCAGCAGACCGGTAGCCTGTCTTCTTAAAGCAAAAGGATCCTGAGAACCGCTTGGAATATTACCCAGCAGAAAATGACTGCTTAAATTAAATAGTTTTTCAGCCATTGCAAGTACAGTACCACTTTTAGTTTCTGGTAATTTATCTCCAGCAAAGCGCGGCAGGTAATGCTCAAAAATAGCCTCTGCTGTTTCCTCTGCTTCACCTTCTAAAAGAGCATATTCCTTACCCATTAGCCCCTGGAGATTTGCAAATTCATTTACCATTTCTGTAGCCAGATCGTTTTTGCAGATTTCAGCTGCCCTGACTGCCATTTCTTTTCTTGCAGACTTAAAATCTAAAAGATCAGCCAGTCGGACAGTTATCTGTTTAAGTTTTTCTGCTTTCTGATAAACACTACCTATATCTTTCTGAAAAACTATATCTTTGATATCCTGACTTCTGTTTAGAAAACCATATTTTTGATCTTCAGCAAAGAAAAACTGAGCATCATCAAGTCTCCCTTTTAAAACCATTTCATTTCCAGAAATAACCTGGTCAAGATAATCGCGGCCTCCATCACGCACACCGATAAACTCAGGCTGCAGATGATTATCCCCGGTCATTACTGGAAAATAACGCTGATGTTTTTCCATAGCTGTTATTAAAACTTCCGCCGGCAGCTCTAAATATTCCTCAGCAAAGCTTCCTTTAAAAGCAGTGGGAAACTCAATTAAATCTGTTACCTCTGCCAGCAGGGAATCTTTTATCACTGGCTGAGCTGATAAATCAAGCTCCTTAATTTCTTGCTTAATGATTTTTTCCCTTTTTGCCTGGCTGACTATAATAGAAGCAGATTCCAGAGCAGAAAAATAATCTTTAGCTTTGTTTATCTCCACCTGACCTTCACTTAAAAAGCGGTGACCAATACTGAAGTTAGAACTTTTAACTCCTGCAATTTCAAGATCAATTTTTTCTGAACCAAATAAAACTAAAAGCCATTTAATTGGACGAATAAATTCCATCTGCACACTACCCCAGCGCATTGCCTTTGGCAGAGGTACCTGTTCAACAATCTTCTTTAAAATCTCAGCTAAAATATCGGCTGTATTTTTTCCTTTTTCCAGTTTTTCCGCATACAAATACCCATCTTTTTCTACCAGCTCATCGACTTCTACTCCCTGACCACGGGCAAATCCTTCCCCGGCTTTGGTAGGGTTTCCAGCATCATCAAAGGCAATATTTACTGCAGGTCCCCTGACAATTTCTCGCTGATCTTCCTGTTTTTCAGCTAAATCATTAACTGCAAGTACAAGTCTTCTGGGAGTAGAATACACATTCATATTTTCATAATCTAAATTATTATTTTCAAAGACTGCCGCTGCTGTTTTTAGATAATCTTCCCTAAATCTCTGCATAGAGGCAGCGGGCATTTCTTCAGTTCCTATTTCGAAAATTAGATTTTTTGCCATCATTATCACTCCTGCTCTCCTGAGTCTAAATAGCTGGCTGCACATGCATGAGCCAGTTTTCTAACTCTTTTGATAAATCTAGTTCTCTCAGTTACACTAATTGCTCCCCGGGCATCCAGAAGATTAAAGGTATGTGAACACTTAAGAGTATAATCATAGGCAGCTAAAGGCAGTTCTGCTGCCAGAGAGTTTTCAGCTTCTGCTTCATAAATATCAAATAAATCAAATAAACGCTCAATATCTGCCACTTCAAAATTATACTTAGACTGCTCAACCTCATTTTGATGATAGATTTTACGATATTTAACACCTTCAACCCAGGTTAAATCATATACATTTTGAACCTCCTGTAAATACATAGCTATTCTCTCTAAACCATAGGTTATCTCTACTGTGACTGGATCGGCTTTAAAACCACCCACCTGCTGGAAATAAGTAAACTGAGTAATTTCCATCCCATCAAGCCAGACTTCCCAGCCCAGACCCCAGGCTCCAAGTGTGGGTGACTCCCAGTTATCTTCTACAAAACGAATATCATGTTTTTCAGGTTCAATACCCAGCGCTCGTAAACTATCTAAATAAATTTCCTGAATATTATCAGGTGAAGGTTTCATAATTACCTGATACTGAAAATATCTCTGCAGGCGATAAGGATTATCACCATAGCGACCATCAGTAGGTCGACGACAGGGCTGAACATAAGCTGTATCCCAGCCTTCTTTTCCCAGTGAACGCAAAAAGGTAGAAGGACTCATTGTTCCTGCACCTACCTCAGTGTCGTAGGGTTGTTCAATTATACATCCCTGTTCACTCCAAAATTTATCCAACGAAAATATAATTTCCTGGAAATTCATAAACACACTTCCTCTCGTACTCTTTTTAATATTTTTCATTAAAATAAAACCTTATCCTTCAGGACAAGGCTCAAATTTAATCAATTATTTTTCATTTTCCTGATTGTATAAAGAAATGATAATGATTTCGGTTTTAAATCAAGGTGATAGATCAGAAATTTTTCTGTTAACTCATTAATTTTCTCTAAAATTTTCTCAGAAAATTGGACAGGCTTTAATTTAGAAATTTCGGCAAAGGTAATTTTATACAGGGCCCTCATTTCATTTAGAGAAAAAAGAGTATATTTATAATTACTATCTTTAAAACAATTTTTACAGATTGAGCCACCCTCTTCTACACTGAGTGGAGTTGAATTATTAAGATCAACTTTTTCCCCACAAACTGTACAGTTCTCAATTTCTGGTTTAACCCCCAGCAGCAGCAGTAATTTTGCCTTGAAAACAGTTAAATAAAATAAAAGTTCTCCCTTTTTCGCCTCTGCCATTTTCTCTAAAATAACAGCTAAAAGAGAAAAAAGAGCCTGATCGGCTTCATCTTCCAGCCCGGCCCGTTCTACATATTCGGAAACAACACTGGCATAAGCCATATAATCAAGGTCTTCTCTTAATTTTGTGTTCATTGCAATAGATTCGATATGATTTATTTTAGCCAGTGATTTCCCCTGATATAAAGTGAAATCATGATAACTAAAGGGCAAAACAAGACCGGAACGAGATTTATTCCCCTTCCGGGCTCCTCTTGCTACAGCCTTTAATTTACCTTTTTTTCTGGTATATAAAGTGATCAGACGATCTGACTCTCCTAAATCAAATTGCTTTAAGACTAATGCTTCTGTCTCAAAAGTTGCCACTTAACTCAACTCCCGGTTACTCTTCGTCGTCTGTTACAATTGTTACTCCCGAACTCGCACCAATTCGGTTAGCACCGGCATCAAGCATTTCTAAAGCCTGTTCAAAGTTTTTAATTCCGCCAGAAGCCTTAACACCGACATCTCGACCAACAGTTTTGCGCATAATACTAACATCTTCAACTCTGGCTCCATAATCACCAAAACCTGTTGAAGTTTTTACAAAATCAACTCCTGCATCTTTTGCAATCTCACAGGCCTTAACAATCTCTTCTTCATCTAAATAACAGCATTCCAAAATAACTTTTACAATGATATCAGAGCTAACACCTGCTTTTTTGGTCGCATCTACTACAGCCTTAATATCAGCTTTAAAAATCTCATAAGCTCCAGATTTAAAGGCTCCAATATTCATTACCATATCAATTTCCTGGGCACCATTTTTGATAGCATTTCTGGTTTCATAGGACTTAACTTCGGTAGTATTTGCTCCCAGAGGAAAACCAACTACAGTGCAGACCTTAACTGAACTTTCTTCCAGTAATTTTGCAGTTAAGGGGACATATATAGGATTTACACATACAGATGCAAATTCATGCTCTTTTGCTTCCTTACATAATTCTTTAATTTCGTCCACTGTCGCCGTCGGACTTAAATTTGTATGGTCAATCATTTTAGCCATATCACGAGGTTTGATCGCCATTTTAAAACCACTCCTTAAATTCTTGTATTTTTGCTTTATCAATAGTTATATTCTACAAACTTTATCATTGTCCTGCAAAATTTTATTTATAACCCATTCTTTTGAGCAGATTATCTTTTTCTCGCCAGTCTTTTAAAACCTTAACCCAGAGGTCCAGATAAACCTTAGTCTGCATTAGATCTTCTATTTCTTTTCTGGCCTGCTGTCCAATTTTCTTTAACATCTTACCATTTTTACCAATTATGATCCCCTTATGAGATTTTTTCTCCACATAGATATTGGCTCTGATATAATAATCGTCATTTTTTCTTTCTTTAACCTCTTCAACTAAAACAGCTACCCCATAAGGTACCTCTTCTCTAGTCAGATAAAAAATCTTTTCCCGGATCATTTCTGCAAAAACAAATCTTTCTATCTGGTCAGTTATCATATCTTCTGGATAATACTGGGGACCTTCAGGTAGTTTTGAGAGAATTTCAGATAACAAATTATCCACATTTTTGTTGTTTAGAGCAGAGATTGGAATAACTTCTTTGCCAACTTTTTGGCTGTAATCTTTCTGTTTTTTAACCAGTTCTTTATTTGAAATTTTATCTATTTTATTCATAACATAGATAATTTCTTGTTCACTATTTTTAATCTGTTTATAGATTAATTGATCATTTTTACCCCAGTAGGTACTTCCATCTAAAATAAAAATAATTACATCAATTCCATCTAAACTATTATATGCTTGATCCTGCATAAATTTATCCAGCTCATTACGAGGCTGATGAATACCAGGGGTATCAATAAAAATTATCTGTCCATCATCCTCTGTATAAATTGCTTTAATACTATTTCTGGTAGTCTGTGGTCTGGGAGAAATTATGTTAATTTTTTCTCCCACTAAAGTATTAACTAGAGTTGATTTGCCAACATTTGGTCTTCCGATAACTGTTACAAAGCCTGATTTATAGCCCATTGTTTTTCTCCATGGCGGAATCATTAAAAGCACCTGGCAGCAGCTCTGTACTGGTCATTGTCAGTTCTTTTCCTTCTTCAGTCATCATTACTACCTCAATTTTACCATCAGCGAATTCATTTATTACCTGACGGCAGGGCCCACACGGAGTTACAGGATTTTTTGTAGAACTGACAATTAATAGAGCTTCAATATTTCTTTTACCCTGTGATACAGCAGTAAAAATTGCCGATCTTTCAGCACAATTTGTTAAACCAAAAGATGCGTTTTCAATATTAACTCCTGTATATATTGAACCATCTTTCATTAAAACAGCTGCTCCTAAAGGAAAATTTGAATAGGGCACATACGCATTTTTTTGAGCTTCTAAAGCTTTTTTAAACATTTTTTCTTTAATTTCTTTTTCCATAAACTAACACCTCACAATATTACTTTAAATTTAATTAATATTTCTATAGTTTTTAATAAGTAATTTCAGTCCCATTTGGAACTACCTCAATCCAGGTCTGACCTGGATTGAGCTTAATTTGTTTACCAGCAGCATTAAAATAAGTTATATCTCCCCTGTTATTTTTCCAACTGCCTTCAATTACCAGACCATCACGAAAAAGCTGCATTTTCCCACCTGATTCCAGATCAATATCCTGTCTCCCCTGACTATCCTTGGTGGAAGTCCTAACATGCTGAACTATAATATTTTTAGCCTTCAGTTGTTCACCATTTTCTAAAAGGTGCGGATTATCTTTACTATTTAAAAATCTCAAATAATTATTTTCCAGACTATTATATTCATATAGTACTTTATATGAACCCCAGTAATCAATACTGATATTTTCCGCTTTTTTAAAATCACTGACTACAGAAGCGGTTAAAAAGTTAAACTGTTCCGGATATTCTTTTTCTGATAAATTATTTAAATAATTTTTTAATGGTTCTTCTCCGGAATATAAATTATGAGGAGCTCTTCTTTTACTACTTCTCCAGAAATACTGGCTCTGATAAATTTGATCTAAGTGCAGTACACTGTCATCAGCTAAAAGTTCAAATCCATCCGGACTTGCCCCTGCATGCAGAAATAAAGCGTCATATGATTGAGCAGTTTTAATTAAAGCTGGTCTGGCACTTCTAATGGGACCAATTTTTCCTGGAACTTCCGGCCAGTAAATTGCCAGAAATCTTGTTATCCCACCTTCTAACATAAATTCATATACTATCGCAGCCTCCCCTAAACCACTCTGCGGCCTGGCTGCCGGAGCATTTTCAATAGAAACAGCCACTGCTCGTTTATAATAATTTTGAGAAATTGGTAGGCCGGTAAAAGGAGAAACAGCACTGTAATTGTTTTTCAGGCTCCGCTCTTTTTCTAGACTTTCAGCTGCATATTCTTCTTCAATACTCTGTATTTCTTCTTCTAAATCTTCCTGCCCTAACTTTTCCTGCTGAGTAGATTTTTTTTCAGTTCGCTGCACCTGTTCTCCACCTTCAGGACTACAGGCTGTAAAAACAAACAGAGAAGTTAACAGCAGAATCAACAGGATAAACAACTTTGACTTCATCTTCTCACCTCTACAATATTATTCAATATCTTCTAATTTTAATTCAGCTTCACTTATCAATTTAATTTTTCTAATTCTATTATCGACAATACTTTCAATAACAAATGTTACATCCTCCAGTTCCAGTTTTTCGCCCTGGACCGGTAGGCGGTTTAAATAATACAAAACCAGTCCACTTACAGTCTCATAATCATCACTTTCTGCCAGAGGTTCCTTTAAAAATTCATTTAATTCTTCTATATCTACCCTACCATCAAGAAGTAGTTTATTATCATCAAGCACTTCAATATAGCTTTTTTCCAGATCAAACTCATCCTGGATATCACCAACAATTTCTTCCAGTAAATCTTCAATTGTAATTAAACCAGAAGTCCCTCCGTATTCATCTACAACAATTGCCATGTGTTCTTTCCTCTCCTTCATTTCTGACAAAAGCTGATTAATCGGTTTACCTTCTGGAATAAAATAAATTGGTTTAACAAATTCCTCAATATTTACCTCTTTTTTTTCCTTTAATATTAATTCTAAAAGATCTTTAATGTAAATCAAACCAATAATATTATCAATCGAATCTTCAAATACCGGAATTCGGGAATGGCCTTTTTCAACTCCCAATTTGATTAATTCAGTTAAAGAGGCATTTTTTTCTATACATACCATATCAATTCTGGGTACCATAATTTCTTTAACCAGGGTATCATCAAAATCAAATACGCTCTGGATCATTTCCTGTTCAGTCTCTTTAATTACGCCTTCTCTCTGACTAACATCAACAAATCTCCTGATTTCTTCTTCACTTAAAAAGGCTGAGGAAATTAAACTTTTATCCTTAACAAAGAGATTTACAATCTTTGTGAAGAGATAGATAAAAGGTGACAAAATTATTTCCAGATAATATAAAGGAACAGCAGCAATTTTAGCATAATCAGAAGCTCTATTATTACCAAGTGATTTAGGAGTAATTTCTCCAAAAATTAAGATTAATAAGGTTACAACACCAGTAGCAATTCCAACTCCCTTACTTCCAAAAAACTCAATTGACAGAGCAGTTGCTATGGAGGAAGCTGCAATATTTACCAGATTATTACCAATTAAAATGGTCGTTAATAATCTTGTCTGATTCTGCAGCAGTTTATCAACTTTTGCAGCATGTTCATCTCCCCTTTGAACTTTTTCCTTGATTTTAACTCTATTAACAGACATAAAAGCTGTCTCAGATCCAGAAAAAAAGGCAGAAAAAAATATTAAGATGAAAAATGAAAATAATTCTAAATACATTATTGATTCCTCCACGGTCAACTAAGTTATTAGATACTAAAATAATAAAAGATTATAAATGTAATTATAATACCGAGAATGGTGCCCAGTAAAATTTCTCTAAACGAATGAGTACCTGCTTCTAATCTGCTCTGTGCTGTTAAAAAGGCAAGGACTGCCGCCAGTGAAAAAGCAATTAAACTCTGGGTTAAAAACCAGATAATAAGCACAGCAGAGGCTGCCAGGGCTGAATGACCACTAACAATTCCACCTTTAAGTGGAGTTCCACTGCTAAAAATCGATTTTAAAGCTATAATCAAAATAAATATTAATGACAGATTGATAAATATCAAATGCAGAGGCTCATGTCTGATATTAAAAATAAGATTCAATGATAATTCCTGAGCCCTATTAAAAAAGATTAGATAAGCAATAAAAACCGCATTACCTGCTGCAATAACAACCGCAGCTGCACTGATGTTTTTAGCAATTCTTGCTTTAAAACTATAATCTTGAGTTAAGATATCAATAATAACTTCCACTGCTGTATTTACCAGCTCAGCAAAAAGAACCAGAGAGATAGAGAGAATAATCAGTCCCAGTTCCAATCTACTTAAATCAAAGAAAAGACTAAAAGCCAGTACAAAAATTGCAGCTATCAGATGAATCTGCATATTTCTCTGAGTCCTGATTGCATGGATAAAACCGGCAATTGCATGATTAAAACTATTTATAGTTTTTAAAATCCACATTGAATACACCTAATCTCTGCTAATATCCAGTTCAGTTAAAACTCTTTCCTCTTTTTGCCGCATTTCATCTTTTTCTTCCTGGCCGTGATGGTCATAACCAAACAAATGCAGCATACCATGAACTGTCAAATAAGCAAGTTCTCTTTTTAAAGAATGACCATATTCCTCTGCCTGGACAGCAGCCCTCTGAGCAGAGATTATTATATCACCAAGTATGTCCTGATCAATGGGAAAAGATAGTACATCTGTTGCTTCATTTTTATCTCGATATTTTTTATTCAGCTCTTTAATCTGCTGATTACTAACAAATGCAACACTCACTTCTCCCCCACTGTATCCTTCAAGTTCAGCAGCAGTTTTAACTACTTTTTCCAAAAGTGAAAACATCTCCTGGCTGATTTCCACTTCATTTTGCTGATCATTAAAATCTACATTAATCACTATTATTCCCGCCTTTCATTTCTTTCAGCAATTTTTCCGGATATTCTACCCGTTGATGATAAATACCGGTTAAGACTTTAACAAAACTTTTAACTATTGTATCTAAATCACTCAATGTTAAGTTTGACTGATCAAGCTGATTTTCTATTAATTTATCTTTAACCAGACCTCTAACAAATCCTTCAATGCGGTCATGATTATTTTTGTTGAAATTCTTGGACCTCAGTGCTGCTTCAGTAATATCAGCCAGCATAATAATCGCTGCCTCTCTACTCTGAGGTTTAGGGCCATCATAGCGAAAATCTTTTTTTTCAATATCATCATGTTTATTATCCTGTAGAGCCTGCTGATAAAAATAGGAAATTAAATTTGTCCCATGATGCTGTTTAATGATATCAATAATTTTTGCAGGTAGTCCATTTTTTTCTGCCAGTTCTACTCCATCTTTAACATGTGACTTAATTATAAGTGCACTTAAATTGGGAGAAGTTTTATCATGAGGGTTTTCGCCTCCAAACTGGTTGTCAGAAAAAAAGTAAGGCCTCTTTAATTTACCGATATCATGATAATAAGCTGCAGCTCTTGCCAGTAATGAATCTGCTCCCACATCTTCGGCAGCTGTTTCAGCCAAATTACCAACAATCACACTATGGTGATAGGTGCCCGGTGCCTCAACCAGCATTCGTTTTAATATCGGTTGACTCGGATTAGAAAGCTCTAATAATTTTACAGAACTTGTCATATCAAATAAGTCTTCGAGATAGGGCAGCATCCCATTAGCCAGCACTCCTACCAAAAGACCATTAACAATCCCGCCTCCAATTGACCAGATTAAATATGTCCAGTCCTGACTCTCCTGCATTAAGGAAAGACCAGCGATTAAAAACACCAAAATAAAACTCACATTTAAACCAGCTCTTATAATATCCCCTCTTTCTTTAACCTTAGTTACACTAAAGATCCCTATTAAACCGGCCAAAAAAGAGGTTAAAACAATATTAAAGTTCATCTCATAAACTGGGGCAATTAATAAACTAATAAATAAAGTGGTAATCAAAGCTGTGTCACTGCCAATCAAGACAGTTAAAAGTATTGACGCCATTGCGGTTGGTACCATAAAATCAACAAACGGATTCTGAAAAAGTGTTAATATTTTAGCAAAGAAAACTACACTTAAAATTAAAAGTTCAATTAAAAGCAGCTTACTGTTATCCTGCCAGACCGATTTCTGATATTTATAAAAATAAAATCCAAGCAGTAAAACAAGAATCAAACTGATCAGAATTCTACCAGTAATGTTGTAGTAATTAATTCCACTTTTCTGCAGTCCAAGTCTTTCTAAAATCTCTATATCTGCTTCAGTAACAACATCACCCTTACGAACAATTATCTCACCCTGTCTAACAGTCTGTTCTACAGGTTCAACTTTGGAGATAGCTTCCTCTCGCCTGCTGGCAGTTGCCTCCTGATTCAAAAACATATTAGCAGCAATTACTGTTTCAGAAATATCAGCCAGAGCCAATCTTTTGCTGCGGGAGATATCCATCTCCATTGCACTCTGACGAAGTTCTGTACGTGCTGCTGGCAGATCAGAGGGTAAAATTCTACTTTCTAATTTATTCTGTAGAAGATTACGAGCTCTCTTCTGAAGCTCTTGCAGTTCTTCATCAGTTAAAGTAATTAAAGTAGCTAAACTGTCACCGCTAATTTCAAAAGAAATTTTTTCCCTGACCAGGCCGATTATTTCATTTACTTCTTTCTGACTAAAGTTTTTGATTTCAGCCGCTGTTAACTTGTTACTGCCAGTCTCAGAATTCTGGGCCCCAGTATTTTTATTTTCCTGACTCTGCTGATCCTGACTCGACTCTGTTTCTAAAGAAATTTTATTCTGATAGAAAAACTTTCGTTGTTCTTTAACAGCTTCAAATAAATTATTAACCTTATTTAGCACTTCTGCCTCTACAGTACTATCTTCTTCATAAACTCTAGGAGCTGTATCAGCAGCCCGCTGTCTCAACTCAGAAGTTCTGCTCTCATCAATAAAAGTAATTGTTCTGGGAGCAGTTATATCACCCTGGCTTACCTGACCTGCTCTTAAGTCAACCTGATTGGGAATCAAATCCAGACTCAAAATCAGGGCAATTAAGATAAAGAAAATTACAGCCCAGATAACTTTATAGCTATTTGTTGAAAAATCAAGATATTCTTTTCTCCAATTACGGAGTCTGACTCTCAATTTTTTCATAAATTTCATATTTAGCTCCCACTTTCATAACTTTCATATGCCTTAATAATCTCTTTAACCAGATCATGTCTAACTACATCATGTCGGCTGAGATAAACAAAATCTATCCCTTTAATCCCTTTCAATATTTTTTGAACTGTAGCCAGACCGGAACGTTTTTTGCTCGGTAGATCAATCTGAGTTATATCACCGGTAATGACTGCTTTAGAATTAAAACCAATTCTAGTTAAAAACATCTTCATCTGCTCTAAAGTAGTATTTTGAGCCTCATCTAAAATCACAAAAGAATCATCAAGAGTTCTACCTCTCATATAAGCCAGTGGAGCCACCTCAATAATGTCTTTTTCCTGATATAATTTAGCCTTTTCCGGTCCCAGAATATCATACAGCGCATCATATAATGGCCTCAAATAGGGATCAACTTTTTCCTGCATATCTCCCGGTAAAAACCCTAAATTCTCTCCCGCTTCAATTGCAGGTCTGGTTAAAACAATTCTATTAATCTCATTATTCAAAAGGCTCTTAACTGCCATAACCATTGCCAGATAAGTTTTACCTGTACCAGCAGGACCAATAGAAAAAACAATATCCCTATTTTTAATCGATTCTAAATAAAGCTTCTGCCCCATGGTTTTAGCTTTTATCTTCCGACCTTTATAATTTTCCAGTATTACTTCATCATAAATGCTATTTAAATTAATATCTGGATTTCTTTTTAAAAGCTCAGCTGCGTATTTTAATTTCCTGGGTGATAATTCTTCCTTTTTATCTGTTAAAGAAAGTAATTTTTTTATTATCTTTTCAGGTTTTTTAAGGTCATGGTCACCCTCAATTTTTATCTGATTACCTCTGCCGCTTAATTTTAAAGAAAGTATATCTTCTAAAAGCTTTAAGTTACGGTCATTATGACCGAAAAAATTTTGTGCAAGCTGATAATCATTAATTTCAATTTTTTTCTCATTTTGACTCAAGTTATAACTCCTCCTTATTACTTTTACTTATTTATTATATCATATTTATTTCTTTAAACAAATTTCGCCAAAAAACTGCAGCCGGAGGGAGGCCACAGTTTTTGAAGAAGATTTAATTTTGATCCCTTTTCAGGGCTTTTGGTTTAGATAAAATTTCGTTATAAATAACAGCTTTTTCCACCTCATTATACTGGGCAAATATTTCTCCCAGTGAACTGTTTTTATTCTTCCTTCTTTCTTGCCAGGAATTTTCTCTTTTTATTTTGTCTTTATTATTCTTTTTCCTTTTGTCTTCTTTAATTTCAGCACTAGATTCTGATTTTTGATTTAAAATTCTTTCTTTACTTTCAGCTGCAGTTTCTCTTTCAGCTTCTGCAATTCTTTTTTTAACCTCATCCTGATCATAATCAGGATTCATTTTGTTGGAATTTGATTTTTTTTCTTCCCCTGCCTGATCAATAGTCAGATCAAACCTTTTTCCAATAAAATCAAATCCTCTTTTAAAGAGCGAAAATATTTGAAATAGAATAATGAAAAAAATTATAAATATAGGTAGTACATAAATTAGATCTCCCATGCTTCACCTCCAGCACCAATGGCTGTTTTAAAAGAATTAATTCTCACTCTGATTTTTATTTTCATTTTCTGAAGTATCAGAAATGCTGGTTCTCATTTTGGTATCAGATTCTATATTTTTCATCTTCATGTAATCCATTACTCCCATATTTCCTTTTTTAAGTGCTTCGGACATTGCCAGTGGGACTTCTGCCTCAGCTTCGACCACCTTGGCTCTCATTTCCTGGACTCTGGCTTTCATTTCCTGTTCTTCTGCTACAGCCATTGCTCTCCGTTCTTCAGCCTTAGCCTGAGCAATTTCTTTATCTGCTTCTGCCTGATCAGTCTGCAGTTGAGCACCAATATTTTTACCAACATCAACATCCGCAATATCAATAGATAAAATTTCAAAAGCAGTCCCGGAGTCAAGCCCCTTGTCTAAAACTGTTTTCGAAATAGAATCAGGATTTTCCAGTACTTTTTTGTGTGATTCTGCAGAACCAACTGTAGTAACAATACCCTCTCCAACTCTTGCCAGTACAGTTTCTTCTCCTGCTCCACCAACCAGACGCTCAATATTGGCTCTAACCGTAACTCTTGCAGTTGCCATAACCTGAATCCCATCCATGGCTACCGCTGTAACAACTGGAGTCTGTATTACTTTTGGGTTAACACTCATTTTCACTGCTTCCAGTACATCTCTACCGGCTAAATCAATAGCAGCAGCTCTTTCGAAAGTCAGATCAATTTCTGCCCTCTGAGCCGCAATTAAAGCATCTACAACCCGGTCAACATTTCCTCCAGCCAGGTAATGTGCTTCCAGCTGATCACTGCTTAAACCTTTACCTGCCTTATGAGATTTAATCATCGGTCCTACAATTGAAGATGGTACTACTCTTCTTAAACGCATTCCGATAAGATTAAAAAACCCAACCTTTACTCCAGCAGCGGTTGCCGAAATCCACAATCCAAGTGGGATAAAGTAAAAAAACAAAATAAAGAATAATATTAAAGCAACTAAAATTAAAATTGAAAATATCTCCATTATTTATTCCTCCTCTGATATTTCTCGAACAACAATCCTGGAACCAGCTACTGCAATAACCTTAACTCTTTTACCTTTTTCTATAAATCCACCTTCACTAACTGCATCGATCCTTTTACCATCAATTTTTATGGTACCGGCCGGCCGTAATTTGGATATTGTTTTTGCTTCGCGATTTAAATAATCTTTTTTAGAAGTTGAAGAATAATAATTTTCAGAATCACTTTCTAAAGAAATGGACCTCCATAAATGACTGCTTCCAAATTTTCTGACCATAAATATTGCAATGACCAGAGTTATTAGGATTACTGCCAGCAGCACATTTATTGCAATCGAAGTATTCGGAAAAATAAAAAAGAGACTGATAAAAATTGCTGTAATCCCACTAATTCCGGCAATACCAAAGCCCGGGATAATAAACACTTCTGCCAGTATTAAAATTACTCCAATTATAAAAAGTACCACAATACCAGTTCCAATTGCACCTGTAAAAATATGACTGGCAAAAAAGATCAATAAAGAAATTATGCCAACTGTTCCTCCCAGAGCAAAACCTGGAGTCAGGGCTTCAAAAATCAGAGCTGAAAAAGCAATAATTAAAAGCAGTGAACTAATATAGGGGCTGCTGACAATTCCCATTATCTTTTCTAAATTGCTCTTTTTAACCGTAACTATTTCATTTAGATTGATATTTCTGGCTGCTGCTACCTCCGCCAGGGAAGAAGCACTGTAATCCGCAATCTGATATTCCAGGGCTTCAGATCCCGTTAATGTTAGTAGTTTACCTTCTTCTATGATTCCTTTAATTTTTATTGAGGCATCAACCATTGCTTCTGCTATTTCTGGATTTTTCCCCCTACTTTCAGCTGTAGCTGCAAATTCTTTCCTTAAAGCAGAAATATATTTTTCCTCCTTCGGTCTTGTTTCTGCAGCACCAATACTGGCCGAGGGAGAAATATATAATTCATTTCCTGCCAGAGCAATTAAAGCTGCCGCTGACCAGGCTCTACCGCTGACAAAAGTAATTACTTCTACTTCTGACTCTAAAATCCTATCTCTAATTTTTAAAGCTGGATCAACATAGCCACCAAGGGAATTGATTTCTATAATTACAAGATCGTATCCGGCTTGCTCCGCTTTAGTTAAATTATGATTAACAAAAGTATATTCTGCATTATTAATTTGACTATCCAACTGCAGGTGCATTACTTTTGCTTCAGCAGATTCTGGATTAGAAAAACCAAAAACCAATAAAAAAAGTAAAAAAATTAAAATTTTTCTCTTCATATTTAGACCTCCAGTTAAGAGGAATAAAGAAGGGGAATCCCCTCCTTTATAGATTTTTCAAAAGTTAATATTTAACTACTCAATTTTTCTTTGACTTTAGAACTGACCATAGAACCATCAGCACGGCCCTTTATTTGGGGCATGATTTTTCCCATTACCTCTCCCATATCAGACATGTTTTCGGCTCCAGTTTCTTCTATTATCTGATCAACCAGCTCTTCAACTTCTGCTTCTGACATCTGTGCTGGTAGATATTCCTGCAAAATTTCAATTTCCTGATTCAACTTTCTCATTACATCTTCTTGACCCGATTTTTCAAAATCCGGTAGAGAATCTTTAATCTGTTTTACCTGTCTGGCAATCACAGCTATCACCTGCTGATCATCGAGTTCTTCACCAGTTTCAATTTCTTTATTTTTAATCTCTGATCTGGTCATTCTAATAACAGAAAGACGTTCTTTATCTTTTTCCTTCATAGCTTTTTTCATATCTTCCATTAATTGTTTTTTTAATTGACTCATATTTACAACTCCAATCTTTTTAAGCTAATTTTTTATCCAGGAGGCCACTGCAGTTTTCTTCCACCCAAAAGATGAAAATGAATGTGATATACTGACTGACAACCATCATCACCACAGTTGCTGACCAGCCTGTAACCTGATTCAGCAATATCATATTCAGCTGCCATTTTTTTTGCCACCTGATATATATGTCCAATTAATTCATTATCTGCCGGCTGCAGATTATTTAAATCAGCAATATGTTTTTTCGGCACAATCAACAAGTGCACAGGAGCCTGAGGATTAATATCCTCAAAAACAACAACCTGATCATCCTGATAAACAAAATCCGTATCCATCTCACCTGCAGATATCTTACAAAATAAGCAGTCTTCCAAGAAAACCCCTCCTTCAAAAAATAAAAATAAAGTTATTTAAAGCCAAAGTTAAATTTTTACTCAGGCTATTAACTATATTCTCTTAAAAGAAGAAAACTCCTGCTAATTTACAATTTTTCCTTTTAAATGATAGGGGTCAACAGACTCTTCCAGCTTAACATTAACCAGCTGATTCATTAATTCGTCTGAACCTGACAGCAGAACTTTAAGATAGTTATCAGTATAACCTGTCAACAAATCTGTTTTATGATCCCTAACTTCTTCTATCAGTACCTTTTTTTGCTGTCCAATAAATTTTTCTTGATAATTAAGCATCAGCGATTCATTGAGCAGACGCAGTCTTTTGCTGTATTTTTTAACCAAGTTTCCATTAAGCTGCTCCATTTCTGCTGCCGGTGTACCCTCCCGGGCTGAATAAGGGAAAACATGAACTTTTGTAAAGCCAATCTCTTTAACTACCTCTAGTGTCTGCTCAAAAGTCGATTCTGTCTCTCCTGGAAAACCAACAATTACATCTGTAGTAATTGCCAGTTCCGGTATTTTTTCTCTTAGTTCTGCTACTGTATCTTTAAATTCAGCCACAGAATAAGGACGCTGCATAGCCTCTAAAATCTGATCACTTCCACTCTGTAAAGGTAAATGTAAATGCGGACAGAAAATATCTTTCTCAGCAATCAATCCCAGCATCTCCTGGTCAATTTCTGTACCCTCAATTGAACTCAAACGTACTCTTTTTAACTCCTCTATCTCAGTTAAACTCTTCATTAATTGAGTTAAGGCTTTACTGTTTCCCTGTTCACTACCATAGGCTCCCAGGTGGGTTCCGGTTAGAATGACTTCTTTAACTCCCTGCTGACTCAGTCTTCTAATTTCTTCAACCACATCTTCTTCCCCGCGGCTGCGAACTGGACCACGGGCATAGGGAATAATACAGTAGCTGCAGAATTGATTGCAGCCATCTTCAATTTTAACATTAGCTCTGGTTGTGTTAGAAAGTCTTTTTAATTCTAAATCCTCATATTTCTTTAGTTCGCTGTATTCTTTAACATCATTTTTAATTGATTTACCGGCCAGCATCTCTTCAGCCCTATTTAAAATTTGGGCTTTGTTGTTACTGCCCATAATAAAGTCAATTTCTTCTATCTCACTTACCTCATCTGGAAAAGCCTGAGTATAACAGCCAACAATAGCCACTATGCTGTCAGGAGAGCTTCTTTTTGCTCTGCGGGCAATCTGTCTTGTTTTGCGAGCTGCCTCATTGGTCACAGTACAGCTGTTGACAATATAAACATCCGCTTTTTCGGAAAAATCAACAACCTGATAGCCGTTATCTATAAAAATATCAATTACAGCCTCAGTTTCATACTGATTTACCTTACAACCCAGGGTGTAAAAAGCTGCTTTTTTAATCATCCTATTGACCCTCCTCGGGGCAAGCCCACGAGGATTCCTGCTTCATAGAAGTGGTAACCCACCATCTCCACAGGCTTAAAATTCCGTAAGTCCTACGGTATATCCTCTAACTTGCCCTTTTTATTTTTAAACCTTCATTTAAAATATTTATACTGGCGTTAATATCCCTGTCATGAACTTCCCCACATTCAGGACATTTCCATTTTCTTATTTTTAGATCTTTAAC
>NZ_SNWX01000022.1 GCF_004362045.1 Halanaerobium saccharolyticum
AATTAATTCTTAATGAACCGCCCAGTACCGAACGGTACGCTGTGGTGGTGTGAGAGGACGGGGAATAAACTAATTATTTCCCTCCTACTCGATTAAATTAATTAAGGAGGACAATAAATGAGCATTAAAATTACTGTTAATGGAGAAGAAAAAGAAGTTAATAAAGGTTTAAATCTGGCTGAGCTGCTGGGTGAGCTGGATGTAGATCCTGAGGTGACTGTTGTTAAATTAAATGATTCGATGGTACCCCAGGGAGAGCTGGCAGAAAGAGATGTGGAGTCAGGTGATAATATTGAATATATTTTCTTTATGGGGGGAGGAGCTTTCGATTTAACGGAAGAAGAAATCGAGCGCTACAGCCGCCATATTATTCTAAAAGACCTGGGAGGTACAGGTCAGCAGAAAATTAAAGATGCGAAGGTGCTGGTAGTTGGAGCAGGAGGACTTGGTTCTCCTGCTGCTTTTTATCTGGCAGCTGCCGGAGTTGGAACCCTGGGTCTGGTTGACAGTGATCATGTTGATCTGACAAATTTACAGCGTCAGATTCTTCATACAACTGAAGATACAGGTCGGCCCAAGGTGGAGTCAGCCCGCGAAAAACTGGAAGCGATGAACCCCAATGTGGATGTAAAAACATATAATCAATATTTGAATAAAGATAATGTGGAAGC
Organism: Halanaerobium saccharolyticum; assembly: GCF_004362045.1. Taxonomy (GTDB): domain Bacteria; phylum Bacillota; class Halanaerobiia; order Halanaerobiales; family Halanaerobiaceae; genus Halanaerobium; species Halanaerobium saccharolyticum_C. The sequence continues at coordinate 672 of NZ_SNWX01000022.1, forward strand.
AATTATTGCTGATTATGATATTATAGTGGATGGAGTCGATAATTTTCCCACCCGCTATCTTTTAAATGATGCCTGTGTGATGGCCGGGAAACCGCTGGTTGAGGCTGGAATTCTGCAGTTTTCAGGTCAGCTGACAACTATTATGCCGGGCGAGGGTCCCTGCTACCGCTGTATTTTTGCTGAGCCACCAAAAGAAGGAGCGATCCCGAGCTGTCAGGAAGCAGGAGTGCTGGGAGCAATCGCAGGTACAATTGGAACCCTGCAGGCGACAGAAGTTTTAAAGCTGATTACCGGTATTGGGCGCCCACTTGTCGGCAGAATGTTAGTTTATGATGCAAAAGACCTTTCTTTTAGAGAGGTAGAAGTCAAAAAAAGTGATAACTGTGATGTCTGTGGTGATAATCCGGTGATTACAGAGCTGATGGAATATGAGCTGAGCTGTAATCTGCACCAGCAGCAGGCTGAGGCATAAACACTGCAAAGGAGTGAGTCAATGTCAAAATTAATTCTAAAAAAAGAAGATTATCAGAAAATCCTGGAGTATTCCCTGCAGCATAAACCGGTAGAGGCCTGTGGAATTATAGCGGGTATTATTGATGAAGATGCGGGAAAATATTTTTCAACAAAAGTTTATTTAATGGAGAACACCAAAAACAGCCCCGAACATTATTTAATGGAGCCGGAAGAGCAGTTTGATGTTTTTAAGGATATGAGAGAAAATGAACTTGATTTCATTTCAGTATTTCATTCTCATCCTCATTCACCGGCGCATCCCTCACAGGAAGACATAGATATGGCCAATTACAAAGAGGCTATTTATTTAATTATTTCTCTACAGCAGGAGCAGGAAGATTTTAGAGCCTATTTTATTAAGAATGAGCAGCCGGAAGAAATAGAAGTTGAAGTGCAAATTTAAATTTTTTGTAGTTAGCCAGCCTCTCAAAATTAAGCTGAATATTATTTGCTAATTACTAGCAATTTGCGATATAATAAATATACTGGAGAATACGAAGAGGGGCAGGTGAACCAGATGTCAGAAGCTAAAATTTTAGAAACATTAATTGATCGCTTTGATCGGCTTGAAAACAAATTGGAGGAACATGATCAACGGTTTGATAATATTGATAGTCGACTCGATGAGCATGATAAGCGTTTTGATCAAATTGATAACCGGCTCGATGAGCATGATAAGCGTTTTGATCAAATTGATAACCAGCTTGATGAACATGATCAGCGTTTTGATAAGCTGGATAATATTCTTGAAAATTATGATATTAAACTCTATAATATCAGCAAAACACTAAATAAACGTAGTGATCAATTAGATGAACTGGATTACACAATTGATAAGATTCACAGTCAAACTGTTCGCCTGAGCCTTGAACAGGGCAAACTGGCCATGAAAATTGATCAACTTAAAAACACAAAAACAGAAAAAAGTGAGGAAAATATCAACAGTATTTAATGATGATTAAATATTGCTGACATAATTTTAAACTAAATATCAGGAGCAGTTCCAGGCAGTTAAAAGGAACTGCTCTTTTTGAATGGGCTTGTTTTTGTTGTCTTACTTTGATAAAATTTAGTTAATTTAAATTAAGTAGATTTAGCTCAATAATTACATTAAATTAGATATAATGATAACACCAAAAAGATAAGTATAAATCCGGGATTTATTTTCCATTATTTTCCAAGTACCCGGTACCTAAGGAGGGTCAAATTTGGATCATTTAGACAAATTAGAAAGCAGAAGTATTCATATTTTACGAGAAGCATACAGTGAATTTAAAAATATCTGTATGCTGTGGTCAGTTGGTAAGGACTCAACAGTTATGCTCTGGCTGGCCAGAAAGGCGTTTTTTGGACATGTTCCAATCCCACTGGTACATATTGACACCAGCTATATGATTCCCGAGATGATTGAGCACCGGGATAAGCTGGCTAAAAAGTGGAATCTGGATATGATTTACGGCCAGGATGAAGAGACTCTGGCAGCAGGAGACACTTTTCCCAATGGCAAGGCAACTCACTTAGAATGCTGTGGGCGTCTGAAAACAGCTGCGCTAAAGAATACCTTAAATGGTAACTGGCGCCGCTACCGATATAATCATAATAAAGATGAGTACGAACTGGACAGCAACCGTGAACCTTATACAGGTGTTATTGTTGGTGCCAGAGCAGATGAGGAAGGTTCCCGCTCTAAAGAGAGATATTTCTCTCCCCGGGACCGCAACAATGACTGGGATATTGGAGATCAGCCGCCTGAGTTCTGGGATCAGTATAAGACAGACTTTGCACCGGGGACCCATGTCCGGATTCACCCGCTTTTAGACTGGACTGAGCTTGATGTCTGGGAATATATTCAGCGGGAAAAGATTCCGATGGTCTCACTCTATTTTGATCAGGGTCAGGGTAAACGCTATCGTTCTTTAGGCTGTGCTCCCTGTACTGAGCCGGTGGAATCTACGGCATCCACAGTTGATGAGGTCGTAGAAGAGCTGAAAACCGGTAAGTTTGCCAATATCGCTGAGCGTGAGGGAAGAGCTCAGGATAAAGAAGATGGTGGCGGTCTGGAAGAACTGCGTAAAGACGGGTATATGTAGGGGGTAATGATGAAGAATACAAAAGGAGAACAGGATTTAAATTTAGTTATTGCAGGACATGTTGATCACGGGAAAAGCACGATTATCGGAAGAATGCTGGCAGACACAGATTCTCTGCCTGAGGGTAAATTAGAACAGGTTAAGGAAACCTGCCGCAAAAACTCCAAGCCATTTGAATATGCTTTTCTCTTAGATGCTCTAAAAGATGAACAGGCTCAGGGAATTACTATTGATTCAGCCCGGGTCTTTTTTCAGACAGATATGAGACAGTATATTATTCTTGATGCCCCGGGACACATTGAGTTTTTAAAAAATATGGTAACCGGTGCGGCAAGAGCGGAAGCGGCTCTTTTAGTAATCGATGCCTCAGAGGGAGTTAAAGAAAACTCCCGCCGCCACGGCTACATGCTTTCCATGCTCGGAATCAAACAGATTGCAGTTGTGGTCAACAAGATGGATTTAGTTGATTATGATCAGGATACATATAAGCAGATTGTAGCTGAATACACCGACTTTTTAGCTGAGATTGGTTTAGAGGCAGAGACCTTTATTCCAGTCAGCGGGATGCTCGGTGATAATGTAGCAGATAAGTCAGAAAATATGGACTGGTATCAGGGACAGACAGTTTTAGAACAGTTAGACAGCTTTGAAAATGAAGCTTTACCGCATAATAAACCATTTAGAATGCCGGTTCAGGATGTTTATAAATTTACCAAAGGTGGAGATGACCGCCGCATAGTTGCCGGGACAGTAGGCGCCGGAGAAATGAATGTTGGAGATGAGGTTGTTTTCTATCCCTCCGGTAAAAAAAGTACGGTTAAAAGTATAGAAGGATTTGCAGAAGATAAGCAGCACAAAGTTAAGGTCGGTAAGGCAACCGGATTTACTCTTGATGAACAGATTTATATCACCCGGGGTGAACTTGCTGCCCGAGCTGATGAGGAAGAGCCAGAGGTTTCGGCACGAATTAAGGCCAATTTATTTTGGCTGGCCCGCCAGGACTTAGTTAAGGATAAGGTATATTACTTAAAAGTAGGAACTGCTAAAATTAAGGCCCGTCTGGAAAAAATCAATAGAGTCATTGATGCTTCCAATTTAAATCAGGATGAAAACAAGGAAAAGATTGAGCGCCATGATGTGGCTGAGGTAGTTTTTAAACTTGATAAAGCAATGGCCTTTGACCTGGCAGGAGAGATTGAAGAAACCAGCCGTTTTGTTATTGTCGATGAATTCGAGATTGCCGGTGGTGGAATTATCTCCGAGGCTCTAAAAGATGAGCAGAGCTGGGTTAGAGAAAAGGTTATGCGTCGTAACTACAAGTGGGAGCAGTCCTTGATCAGTCGGGAAGAACGGGCGGAAAAATATAATCAGAAATCAACTCTGATTTTAATTACCGGAGAAGAAGATGTAGGTAAAAAACCAACAGCGAAAGCTTTAGAGAAGAGATTATTTAATGATGGGAAGATGGTTTATTTCCTCGGTATTGGTAATCTACTCTATGGTGTTGATGCTGATATTAAAAACGGTGACAGTGAAAAGAATAAGGAAGAGCATTTACGCCGTCTGGCAGAGGTTTCTCATTTAATGCTTGATGCAGGAGCGATTTTAGTTGTAACAGCGGTTGAGTTGAGTCAATCCGATTTGGAATTGATCAAGACAACGGTTAACCCCCAGCAGATCGAGACAGTCTGGCTGGGAGATAGGGTAACAACTGATTTAGAATTTGATCTCCAGATTCCAGAATTCACTTCTGAGGATCAGGTTTCAGCCCAGATTAAGGGCCTGCTCCAGGACAGGGGGATTATTTTTAGACCATGGTAGATAACATTAAGTGGCATTCAGGTGAAATAAATAAGGCTGCCCGGGAGGAACTGCTGGGGCAGCAGGGAATAGTTTTATGGTTTACCGGGCTTTCGGGCTCCGGTAAATCAACCATTGCTGTTGAGGTGGAAAAGGAGCTTTACCGGAGGGGTAAAGCTTCCTACCGCCTTGATGGTGATAACCTGCGCTTTGGTTTAAATAAAGATCTCGGTTTTACTGCCGAGGACAGGGTGGAAAATATCCGCCGGATCGGTGAGGTAGCTGCTCTTTTTGCAGATGCCGGACTGATTACCCTGGCTTCTTTTATTTCTCCCTACCGTGCCGGCAGAGAGGCTGCCCGGCAGGCTGCAGGGACAGAAAACTTTAAGGAAATCTATATTAGAGCCAGTGTTGAGGCCTGTGCTGAGCGGGATCCCAAAGGACTTTACGCAAAAGCCAAAAAAGGTGAAATCGAAAACTTCACCGGGATATCAGCTCCCTATGAGGAACCGGAAAATCCTGAGCTGGTAGTTGATACCGAAAACTTGAGCCTTGAAGAATCAGTAAAATTGGTACTGGGAGTGATTTAAATTTTAACAAATTGGTCAGTTGAAGGCCGATCCTGATAGCTCAACCTGCAACTCATTATTTTTATAAATATAAGCTTCAGAAGGAGTAATAGATTATGATTAGAAAAATGTCAGCCTGGATTTTTGTTGTAATCTGGATGGGGCTAATCTTCAATTTTTCTGCTCAAAATGGTGCAGAATCTTCCCGGATGAGCCAGGGAATTTCTAAAAAATTATATGAACTATTTAATAATCTTCCTCTTGTCGAGCTTGAATTTAGCTTTTTCCACAGCTTTATTCGTCAGGCTGCTCACTTTTTTGTCTTTTTTGTTCTGGCCCTGCTATTAATTAATGCTTTTAGAATGAGTGGAGTTGTTATTAGGTATTCCATTTTCTATACACTTTTAATAGCTGTTATTTATGCAGCTCTAGATGAATATCATCAGAGCTTTGTTCCCGGTAGAGCAGCTGAATTGAAGGACATTTTTACTGATACTCTGGGTATTTTAGTAGGTGTTGGTTTTTATCGGACGGTTATTTTTATATTTAATTTTTTTTAATGAAACAGTAAAGAGAGCTTAAAATTTATTATTAGCTTTTTTCTTTAATATCCTTGCCAATCCATTTTCAAAGTAATATAATTAAACTAATGAATAATTAATTTTAAATAGATTTTAAAAGTTTATGGAGAAAACAGAGAAAGGAGAGTGAAAATGAGGTGGCTGAAGATAAAACATTAAACTTAATCCTTTCGAAGATTGAAGATCTTGATACTAAGTTTGATAAGTTGGATACTAAGGTTGATAAACTGGATACTAAGATTGTTAAACTGGACTCCAGGGTTGATAAACTGGACTCCAAACTTACTGCTCTGGATTCTCGAGTTGATGGCCTGGAAGTTAATCTTTCAAACTTTAGAGGAGAATTCAATAGTTTTAAAGAGGAGACAAATGATACATTAGCTCGAATTGAGAAAAGAGTTAATGCAACATTTGACCAGGTTGGAGGTTTAAGTGAATACAGAACCACAACTGAAACTCAACTTGATAATATTGAATCCGACATGTCTTTTTATGCTCGCAAACAGATTGAAAATGAAAAAGAAATATATAAATTAGAAAAGAAACTGGCAAAATAGCCGCTTTAACAGCCTCTCCTGTGAGCGAAAATGGGAGAGGTTTTTAAATTTATAGTCTAGGTACCAGGTTCAAAAAGGTTTTTTTGCTGGTACCTAGATATACATTATTTGTCGGAAAGGATGGTTTTATGTTAAAATATTTCAAAGAGATTAGTAAATATATCGGGATAGTTTTTTTCGTGATTCTACTAATCTTACCTCCATTTGCAGGTTTAAGTCCAGCCGGACAGCGGGCGCTGGCAGTTTTTGTGCTGGTTTTAAGCTTCTGGGTTACCCATGTGCTTCCTCTATCAGTGACTTCACTGCTGGGAATTGCCTTGCTGCCCTTACTAAATGTGATGAGCCTCGAACAGACTTTTTCTTTGTTTGGTTCTAAAGCAATCTTTTTTATTCTGGGAGCTTTAATTTTAGCTTCCGGTTTATACCAGACAGGACTGGGATCCAGGCTGGCTTTTAAAATAATTTCTTTTAGCGGCAGCAGCCCTTTAAAACTTTTATATGGAATTTTATTTTCAGCAGCATTTTTGTCTTTAATAATGCCGGCACATGCAGTAGCTGCTCTGCTTTTACCGATAGTCTTAGAAGTTGTAATTAGCTTAGACTTAAAACCATTAGAGAGTAATTATGGTAAGCTGCTATTTTTAACGATGTCCTGGGGAGCAGTTATTGGGGGAATTACAACCTACCTGGGTGGAGCTCGTAATCTGCTGGCTGTTGGCCTTTTAGAAAAGCATTATGGAATTTCAATTGGCTTTTTTGAATGGATTAAATACAGCTGGCCGCTGCCAACATTACTTCTAATTATTCTGGCAGTGATTATTGCAAAATTTGCTGATATTGATATCGAGGATACCTCCTCTTCTTTTGAAAAATTGAAAGCTAAATCAGATGCAAGAGGAGGTCTGTCAAAATCTGAAAAGAAAATGATTGCAATTTTAGGGACAGTAGTATTAAGCTGGTTATTTTTATCTCAGTTAATTGATATTGCAATTACAGCTCTGCTTGGAGGAGTCTTAATTGTCGCTTTTAAGGTAGTGACCTGGCAGGAAGTAGAGGAATATGTAAACTGGGGAGTAATTTTAATGTATGGGGGAGCGGTAGTAGTTGCCTCATCTCTTGTGGAAACCGGAGTTACTGACTGGATGTCGGAAAGGTTTTTCTCACAACTGGAAATAGCTCCATTGTTGTTTGTTGTTTTGATGGCGATTTTCACTTCAGTTTTAACTGAAGGAGTAAGTAATGTTGCTTCTGTTGCAGTAATTTTGCCCTTAGCTTATAGTGCTGCTGAAGCCTACAGTCTAAATCCAATTCTTTTAACATTATCTGTTGCTTTATCTGGTGGTCTTGCTTTTCTGCTGCCGATGGGAACTCCGCCAAATGCAATTGCTTTTTCCTCAGGGTATTATGAGATTAAAGATGCCTTAAAATGGGGGCTTTTGCTCAAAGTACTCGGCTGGATTATTTATATCTTAGTTGCCAGATTTTATTGGCCGCTGATAGGACTGGATATTTTTGTTTAAATGGCTTTAAAATTGTAACTCTCTGGTATATAATATTAAGGTAGTAAACAAAGAGATTATGCAGAAAAAATTAGGGAAATGACTAATTATATTTAAATAAGTGTTAAATTTGTGAGGGATAAAGATGAAAAAATATATGTTGATTTTATTCAGTTATGGGGATCTAAAAAAAATTAATGAGCACCTGGAAAAAATAATAAGCAAAAATGATAAACTTTTTGTGAGAGCTGTAATGTTTGAGAATGTACCTAAACTTTCTGAACATCTAATATCTGATGAGGGAGTTTTAGGAAAGAAAGTTGTACGTGATTTAGAAAATTCTGTTGTTGACATTTATCATGATAATGCAAAAAAATACTTAGAAGAAATAAAAGAAATGGCAGCCAAAAATAAATTTGAGCTGGACACAAAATTAGTTGATGATCATGATTTAGAAAAATTAAAAAAAGAGATCACAGCAGCAGAACTTGATAGAGTCTTTATTAATTTTTCTCATAACGAATATATTTCCAACCAGGTTAAAGAGGAAAAGATTAAAAGCTGGTTGAAAAAGATCAAACTGCCGCAGGATATTTTTTATGATGGTAAGCTGGAAAGGTAAATAGCCCTATAAGCACTCCTGGCAGATTTTACTAAATGCTAAGAGTTTTTTGTTAATCCTTTTCTACAATAATTAATTTTTTAGAATCAAAATTATCAACTTTTGCTTTGTCTGTGGTAATAAATTTATTGCAGTCATTTATATCTGCAAAAACATAGCGAGAATCAGCGCCAATTTTAGTAGAGTCCGCTAAAAAATATACTTCTTTAGATTTTTCAATTACAATTCTATTAATTTCTGCAACGTCAATATTTGAAGTTGAAAGACCATTATCTAAGGTAATCCCAGAAGCTCCAATAAAACATTTATCAAAATTCATATTAGAAACCTGTTTAATTGCAGAAGGACCAACTAAAACTGCAATATTAGTCAGGACACTGCCCCCCAATAAAATTGTTTTAATTTTATACTTTAATAATTCATCTATGTGAAAAGCACCATTGGTCACGACTGTAACATTTTTCCCTTTTAAATGTTTTATAATATGGTTTTCAGTTGTTCCGGGACCTAAAAAGATAAATTGTCCGTCTTTGACTAGGGTAGAAGCATAACTGGAAACCGCTTCTTTTTCTTCTTTATTAAGTTTCATTTTTTCTTCAAAAGATTTTTCAGCAACACTAACAACTAATTTAGCTGCTCCGCCTGTTAAAATTTCTACTTGACCTTCTTCTTCCAAAGTTTTAAGATCTCTCCTCACAGTTGCCACAGATACATCTGTCTTTTCCTGAATTTCATCTAAATAAACTATATCCTTTGAATGCAGTAAATCTAAGATTAAATTTCTTCTTTTGTAAGGAATCATTTTAGATCAAACCTCCTTAATATTTTTTAATATTATCATTTTTTTTCAAAAAAAACAAGCTAGAAAATAAAAAAACAAGCAAAAAAATCATATTTTGGCGTAAAACATGCTAAAAAGTGAATATTTTTTTAAAAAATTGATTTATCATGAAAAAATAAGTTTTAATATGGAGTAATTGACCAATATATAATCAAAAAATATCAAATATTTTCAAAAAGAGCTTGACATCGTGAAATCTGAGTGCTATTATTAAGATAATAAATAATTTTCAAAAAATTAAAAATTCAAGGGGAGATTTAAATGAAAAAGCTGGCTTCAAAATCTTTAGTCTTATTGTTGGTTATCTCTTTTTTAATGGGTGCAAGTTTAATGGTTATGGCCCAGGAAGTTCCAGAAGCAATAGCTGGTAAAGACTTAAAAATGGCTTTAGTTAAAGAGTGGGGAACTGGTACTCATATGATGATGCATATTAATGGAAGCAAGGCTGAAGCTGAAAAATATGGTATCGATTTAAGCGTAATTGATGCCAATAACGACTTATTGGAAATGACAAATGGTATTGAAAATGCTATTTCTAATGAAATGGATGCTATTTTAATTTCTCACGGTAAGGCAGATGCTTTATATGCCTCTGTAGAAAAAGCATTAAAAGCCGGTATTCCAGTAATTGTTTTTGATAATGATTTTGATGTTCCTCGTGAAATTCATCAGGGTAAATTAGTTTCGATTGACCAGTATGATTTGATGATGGGTTTAATTTCTCAAATGTCACTAGTTGAAGAAATGGATGGAGAAGCCAATGTAGTTTACAATCGTGTAGCTAATGTTCCTCCAACTGATAAAAGGCATAGAATCTGGGAAGGTGCTATTTTACCAACATATACAGGTATTGAGGTTGTAGCTACAATTGACCAGGGAACAGATAACCCAATGGGAGATGCTCAAACTGCCTTAGAAACAATATTAACTACCAGTGATGAAGGTGAAATTGATGCTGTATATGCAGTGTGGGATGAATATGCTAAAGGGTTTTACAATGCAATAGTAGATTCAGGTAAAGAAATTCCACTTTATTCTGTAGATATCTCCAATCAGGATTTAGCTATGATGCAGGATCATCCGGAAATTTGGAGATCTTCAGCTGCTGTTAACCCTGCTATAGTAGGAGAAGTTCAAATCAGACTGGCCCTGAAAGCTCTTGCTGGCGAAGATATACCAAGGTATTATTCTTTAGATCCTGTTTTAGTTCATGTTGATGATCTTCCATCTAAAGAAGAAAAAAGAGTAACAATGGATGATCTATCAGATATTTATGATGGCTGGGGAAGCAGTAATGCTTTTGTAGAAGACTGGATGCATACTTTAGAAGAATCAGTTAAATAAATTAAAATCAATAGAAAAAGACTAAAGCTTGCTGGGATTTACCCAGCAAGCTTTACTAAAATTCCTTTAATAGGAAGTGGTAGAATGCTTGAGATGAAAAATATAACAAAAGAGTTTCCTGGTGTAAGAGCTTTAGACGGTGTAAATTTTAATGTTGGAGATTCAGAAATTCATGCTTTAGTCGGTGCCAATGGGGCTGGGAAAAGCACACTGATGAAGGTACTGGCTGGAGTCTATAACACTTTTGATGGAGAAATTTTAATTGATGGAAGAAAAATTGATATTTCAAATCCCAAACAGGCGAAAAAAGAAGGGATTGTAATAGTTTATCAGGAAGTTGACACAGCCTTAATTCCATCTTTAAGTGTAGCAGAAAACATTATGATGGATTATATGATCAATGATCAGCAGAATACTTTTATGGACTGGAAATATATTAAAAAGAGGGCAAAAGAAGAGGTAGAAGCTTTGGATTTAGATATCAATGTCAATAAGAATGTGGGAGAACTTTCTTTATCAGAAAAACAGATGGTTTTAATCGGTAGGGCAGTATTCTTGAAGGCTAAATATTTAATTTTAGATGAGCCAACAGCACCACTCAGCCTGGAAGAATCAAAAAAACTTTTTGAAATTGTTAATAAGCTTCAGAATCAGGGAATGAGTATAATATTTATTTCTCACAGACTGGATGAAGTTTTTAAGATTTGTGAAAAGGTGAGTGTTTTAAGAAATGGTCAATTTATTGGCTCCTATGATCTTAAAGAGATGACTATTGATAAAGTGGTAGAGAAAATGCTGGGTCGAAAACTTGAGAACAGCTTTCCTAAAATTGACTGTGAAGTTAATGGAACAATTTTTGAGGCATCAAATTTATCGGGTAAAAATGGGATTGACAGCGTTAATCTTAAAGTTAGAGCCGGAGAAATAGTAGGACTGGCAGGGCTTGTTGGAGCCGGCAAAACTGAATTGAGTAAACTACTTTTTGGTGAATCAAAAGTTACTGCTGGAAAGATCAAGCTGCATGATCAGGAAATTTATAATAACAATACTTACCAGGCGGTGACAAATGGACTGGCTTTAGTGCCAGAAGAAAGACATACAGAAGGAGTATTAGTTAATGAGTCGATAGAAACAAATCTGACTCTAGTGAATTTAGACCATTACTGCCGTAATTCATTTATGAGCAGAAGAAAAATCAAAGAAGCCAGTTTAAAGGTGATAGATAATGTTGGTATCAAAACTCCGAGTGAGAAGCAGTTGGTTAATAATTTAAGTGGTGGTAACCAGCAAAAGGTCTCTATTGGGAAATGGCTCTTAGCTGATTATGAAGTTTATATTTTTGATGAACCGACTAAGGGAATAGATGTAGGTTCAAAGGCTGAAATCTATAAGCTGATCGGTGAAATAGTAAGTAACGGTAAGGGTGTTATCTACGCCTCTAGTGAATTTGAAGAAATTTTAGGATTAACAGATAGAGTTTATGTAATGTATGATGGTAAAATTGTTAAAGAATTAAAAACTAGTGAAACTGATGAAGAAGAGCTGTTATTTTATTCTACTGGAGGTGGAAGTAGTGAAGACTGAAGAAAAAAATAGTATAGACTTATTTAATTTACTTTATAAATATGGAACTATTTTTGTTATCCTGGCCACAATTTTGTTTTTTTCAATATTCCTAGATAATTTTATGAAATTCTCTAATATAATTAATATTTTCCGCTCGGTTTCGATAGTGGGTTTAATCTCATTGGCGATTACGATGTCTTTAACAGTCGATGGTTTAGATCTTTCAGCAGCAGCGATTGCAGGCTTTGCAGCTGTTATAGCAGCAAAGTTTATGGTTATCTGGGAACTGGGAACTGTGCCAGCAATAATCGTACCTATTTTAGTTGGAGTAATTGTTGGAGGAGTAAACGCCTTTTTTATTATCAAAATGAATATTTCTGACCTGCTGGCTACTTTATCGATGATGTTTTTATTAACAGGTATTTCAGTAACTTTTCAGAGCGGTACAGCAATTTATAATTATATGCCTCTCCCTAATAATCAGGGGATGGCACCAGGGGTCTTAACTGATGCCTATTTATTTTTAGGTAAGGGTACAATCTTTAGGATTCCAGTTCCGGTAATTATTATGTTAATAGTAGCCTTGTTTGTATTTGTTTTTTTAAATCATACTAAATATGGCCGCTTCTTTTATATGATCGGTAGTAATCAGGAAGCTGCAAAGCTTTCAGGAATTCCAGTTAAAAAATATAAAACAATAGCTTATATGATGTCAGGATTTATAGCTGCAGTAGCCGGCCTGGTTTTAGGAGCCAGAATGGGTTCTGGTGAGGTAAGTGCTGGAGACCCTTATTTAATGGATTCAGTTGCGGCTGCATTTATCGGCTTTTCAGTTTTTGGAATCGGCCGCCCCAATGCACTGGGTACCATTTTGGGAGCTTTACTGATGGGAACCCTATTAAATGGGCTGGTTATGATGAACTTCCCCTATTATTCACAGGATATCGTAAAGGGAATTGTCTTAATTCTAGCTCTAAGTCTGACATATTATAAGAAAAAGAACTGATAATTGATAGATGTTTTATTAAGCAAAACTCAAGGAGGAATTTAAATGACTAAAAGTATTGTACCAGCCAAACTAAATGAGAGTGATGATAAGTTAATCTTACTGGATCAAACATTATTACCGGAAGAAGAAAAATACTTAGAGCTGGATACCAAAGAAGGTGTCTGGGAAGCAATTAAAAAACTTAGTGTTAGAGGAGCACCTGCTATAGGAATTGCAGCGGCCTATGGTCTATATGTCTGTCTAAATAAAGTTGAAACTGATTCTGTGGCTGAGCTGGAAGAGGAAATGGAAGAAGTCAGCGATTATCTTGCTACTTCCCGGCCGACAGCTGTCAACCTATTCTGGGCATTAAAGCGGATGAAAAAAAGATTTGAACTGGAAAAAGCTGAGGGCAAAAATGTTCAGGAAATAAAAGCAGCCCTTTTAGAAGAAAGTGATGAAATTTTAGACGAAGACCAAAAAATGGATATTGCAATTGGAGAACATGCTCTAAATTTACTTGAGCCGGGAATGGGACTTTTAACCCACTGTAATGCCGGTGGACTTGCGACTTCCGGTTATGGAACTGCAGAAGCTCCAATGTATCTCGGTTATGACAAAGGTTATGATTTCAAAATCTATGCTGATGAAACAAGACCATTACTCCAGGGTGCACGGATTACATCCTTTGAATTATATAAAGCCGGTCTTGATGTAACAGTAATTACTGATAATATGGCAGCCCAGGTGATGAAGGAAGGAAAAATAGATGCGGTTTTAGTAGGATCTGACAGAATTGCTGCCAATGGTGATGCAGCAAATAAAATTGGAACCCTGGGAGTTGCAATCTTAGCCAAAGAATATGGAATCCCAATGTATTTCTTGGCACCTACTTCTACTATTGATATGGAAACAGCAACCGGAGACGAGATTGAAATTGAATTAAGAGATCCCGAAGAAATAAGAAATGGTTTTGGCCGCCGCACCGCTCCGAAAGAAGTAAAAGCCTATAATCCGGCCTTTGATGTAACTCCAACTAAATACATTACAGCAATCATTACCGAAAAAGGGGTAGTCAAAGCACCATTTAAAGAAAATATAGAAAAATTATTTAAAGACTAATCTATTTCAGTTTAAGAATCTTTAAATTTTGGTGGTGATAAAAATCAAGAGTATAGATGTCTTAGCGGTTGGTGATCCTGCAGTAGAAGTTTATAATGATTCCAAATATGGGTTTTTAGAAGAATTCAAAAAAACTAAAGATATTGATGTAAACTTTGAGATTGTTAGCTTCAATAAATATTACGAAGAATTGATGGAGTCTTTTCAGAAATATAAATATGATGTGGTGATGGTCGCCGGTCATTTATGGTTAAAGGAGTTTGTAGAAAAGGGTTATTTAGCAGAACTTAAATTGGCTGCAGCTCAAAATTACAACTATCTTGATATAGTGGCGGAGATCAGAGAAGAGTTAGAATTGGATGGCAGAAGATATCTACTTCCCTCTTTTTCTGATGGACATATTTTAATTTATCGTAAATCAGATAAAACGAAAAATATTGCTGAAAAAATAACGATCAAAGAACTAATTGCTGTTGTAAAAAGTTTTGAAAAACAGTCAGCTCCACTTGTGCTAAAAGCAGATGCCTCAGAAATATTTCTTGATCTTCTGCCCTATTTTAGAGCCAGAAGCCTGGAGCCTTTTTCAGAAACTGGACAATTTCTTTTAAATAATCAGTCCGGCAGAGCAGCCTTAAATGATTATTTAGATTTAAAAAAATACTGCCAGAAAAATGTAATAAACTTCGGCAATCAGGAAGTTAAAGAAGCTATCCAAAAAAAGGAAGTAGAGCTGGCAGTAACCTGGAGTGGACAGCTGGGTACAGTAATGGATGAGCATTGTCTGGAAAAAGAATCTCTTGATTTTGCTTACTTTGAGCAGCCCTGGAAAACAACCTGGTCCTTTGCTTTAAATAACTTAAGTCAGAAAAAAGAGGCTGCAGCAGAATTTATGTACTATATTACTTCTCAAAAAGTGGACAAAGTTGTTGGTGCCCACTGCGGTAATCCAACCCGCTTTTCTAATTTTGAAGCGGATCGGGATAAATTTCGCTGGTATAAAGTAGTACTTAAAATGCTGACTAACTCAAAAAGTCTGCCTGATCTAAAAAATACAGGCAGCTTAATTGGCAGCTGCAGTTGTGAATTTCATCAGGCATTAATGGGAAAGATAAGCGCTGAAGAAGCATTGAATAATATAGAAAAACTAATATGAGGTGATAAAATTGGTTGAATATAAAATTTTAGATTCAAACTCAGTTAAAGATTATATTTTAGAAATCATGCCGGATTATTGTGCTGAGCGTGATGATTTAAAAGTAGAAGAAGTTGGAGATGGAAATTTAAACTTGGTTTTTAAAGTTAATAATTCAAAAGACTCTGCTAAAAAAACACTGATTTTAAAGCAGGCTTTACCCTATGTTCGACTGGTTGGTAAGGACTGGCCGATGACCAGAGACCGCTCCCGGATAGAATCAGAAGCAATCAAAGTACAGGCCAATTACTGCCCTGATTATGTTCCAAAAATATTTTTTACAGATAATGAGATGAGTGTCTTTATTATGGAAGATTTAAGTGATTATAATTTATATGCCTATAATTTAATGCAGGGCGAAAAAAATGACTATATAGCTGAGATAGTTGGCGAATTTTTAGCAGAGAACTTTTTCCACAGTTCAGATTTAGGAATGGATGCTAAGGAAAAGAAAAATGAGGTTAAAAAGTTTATCAACCCTGACCTCTGTAAGATCACAGAAGATTTAATTTTTACCGAGCCTTATTTTGATGTTGAAAGAAATAATGTTTCTGAAAGTTTAAGACCATTTCTGGAAGAAGATTTCTGGCTGCGGGATGAATTAAAAACTGAGGTTGCTAAGTTAAAATATAATTTTATGAACCATGCTGAAGCTTTACTGCATGGTGATATGCATACCCGCAGTATTTTTGTCAAAGATGACAGTGTTAAAATATTTGATCAGGAATTTGCTTTCTATGGACCAATGGGTTTTGATTTCGGTCTATTTTTCGGTAATCTGCTGCTTAATTTTGTGACTCAGGAATACTGGAATAAAGATAAGGCAGTTGAGATGCAGGACCATATTATTGAGGTTATAAATGATACCTGGCATAAATTTGAAGAAAGATTTTTAGAATTAATGGATCAGTCAGAAGATAGAATGTATTCTCTGGAAAGTATGAAAGATATTTTTATCAAACACCTATTGGCAGAAATTGCTGGCTACACAGGTACTTCAGCTATTCGCAGGGTACACGGTCTGGCAGGTGTTCCTGAATTCTGGGATATTGAAGATGAAAAAACCAGAGCTGATTTAAAGATTAAGGCACTGAACCTTGGTTCTGAATTAATAGTAAAAAGAAAAAATTTTGAGAGTATAGATGATTTGCTGGATGTAGTTAGAAAGTATAAAATTTAAAGCTGAAGGAGTTTTCTATGAAATTAGAAAAAGAGCGGAATTTAATTGTTGAATACGGCAAAAAACTAATTGACTCAGATCTAACTACAGGTACAGGTGGAAATTTAAGTATTTTAAATAAAGATAAAAAGCTGGTGGCGATCAGTCCCAGTGGTGTTGACTATTATCAGGTCAAAAAAGAAGATATAGTAGTCATCGATTTAGACGGCAATATTGTTGAAGGAAATAACAAGCCTTCAAGTGAGTTAGCTATGCACTTAGCAGTTTATAATAATCGAGATGATATATTCTCAGTTATTCATACTCATTCAATTTATGCTACTTCAATTGCCTGTTTGAATATTGAGCTGCCGGCTGTGCATTATATGATTGCTGTTGCTGGAGATAAGGTTCCCTGTGCAAAATATGCTAGTTTTGGGACTGAAGAGCTGGCTCAAAACGCCATAGAAAGCCTCGGCAGCAAATATAAAGCAGTTTTACTGGCCAATCATGGTCTTTTAAGCTGTGGCCCTGACATCAAGGGAGCTTTCAATGTGGCTGAAGAAATAGAATATGTGGCTGAAGTTTATTTTAGAACTAAAGCAATTGGAGAACCGGTGATTATAGATTCAGCAGAAATGAAAAGGATGGAAAAAGCTTTTGAAACTTATGGTCAGTAAAGATTTAAGCTAATATGTTAATAGTGTTCATATTTAAATTCTGTTATAGATTTGAGCAGCAGTTTCAATAATCATTTTGTTGTAAGTTATACTGAATATTAAGCTGGATTTGAATAGAAAAAAATAAATTTTATGTCATAAACTTCTTTTGGATTGAATTTAAGTTCTCAGTTCAAAAGAAGTTTTTTATTGCAAACCTCATAAAAGACAAATATTTAGAGAATAATATTTTTACTAAAAATTTTGCTTGACTTTTAGTAAAAATATTATTAAAATGTAGAATATACAAAAATAAATAAAAAAGGAGGGGTAAATTGGCTAGCTGGCTTATATTTTTTAGTATTGGTTTGGGCTTTTTAATTGGCTATTCTTCGCTCTTAAACAGGCGGTTAATCAGATACAACAAGTATTTAACTAATGGAGGGTTATTGATTTTACTATTTTCGATGGGGGCGAAAATTGGGATGGACGATCAGGTTTTATCCCAGATCAGCCAGATAGGGTTTAAAGCATTTTTGTTTGCTCTAAGTGCTATTGTAGGCAGTGTACTAATGGTCTATATTTTTTTCAAAAATGACTCAAAAAGCTATAAAAATGACAGTTTCAGCAGCAGTGAGAGCGAAGGTGATGAACCAGCAGGTCATAAAGACACCATTATCATTGCCGTGACAGTGATGGCGGGTTTGATAATTGCTTTACTTTATCTGGATATGAGATATATTTCAATAATGAATCAGATTAGTAATTATGCCTTAATAGTGCTGTTATTTGGAGTTGGGATAGATATTGGTTTAAATAAAGAGATGATGAGTTATCTGGTTAAATATGGCTGGAACATTATGATTTTCCCTGTTCTAATAGCCATCGGCAGTATATTGGGCACTGTAATTATCGGTTATCTGATTGGTTTTAACTTTAGCGAAGCAGCAGCAGTTGGGGCCGGTTTTGGCTGGTATAGTCTTTCTGGGATTATTTTATCTCAGATGCACAGTGTAGAACTTGGTTCGATAGCTTTTTTATCAAATATTTTTAGAGAATTTCTAACATTTTTACTTTTGCCTTTTGTGGTTAAGAGGTTTGGTCGAGCTGCCTCAATAGCTCCTGGAGGAGCAACCGCAATGGATGTAACTTTACCTATGATCAAAAAAGTTGGGGGAGAAGAGATGGTAGTTCCGGCTCTGGTGAGCGGAATGGTTTTAACTACACTGGTCCCGATATTAGTGCCTTTTTTTATAAAATTATAAGAAATTTATTAAATTAATAATATTTTTACTTGACTTTTAGTAAAATAATTAGTAAAATTTAATTGTTCCAATATTTAAAAATTAAATCTATGGAGGGATAACATGAAAAAAGTTTTGCTTGTGATGGGATTAGTTTTGATGATGTCTGTAGTGATATTTGCTGGTAGTGTAACCGCCGCTTCTGAGGAATCAGAAGAAATTACTGTCTGGATTCCTGGTGATGAAGTAGAATATTCATTTTTTTATAACATGTTTGAAGAATATGAAAAGGTAAATGAAAATGTTGATTTTAAAATCGAACAGCAGCCTTGGGGTGACTACTGGACAAAACTTCCCTTAGAACTTCAGTCCGGAAGAGGCCCAGAATTATTTATGGCTCATACTGCTTATTCTGATGTTTTACTACCAAATTCTAAAGAACTTCCGTTTGAAGTAAGTGAATTAGAAAAAAGATTTAATAATCCCGGTATCTTTTTAGGAGAAAACGGAAGACCTGTTTTTATTCCCTTAGTCTATTATGGAGCTGTAATGTACTATAATTTAGATCACTGGCAGGAAGCTGGTCTAACAGAAGAAGATGTTCCAGCAACCTGGGATCAGCTAGAAGAAGTTGCTCAAAAGTTAACAGTCTATGATGGTGATAAAGTTGTTAGAGCAGGTTTTGACTACAGTACCTGGTATACAATGGCTGACTTAATCTATCAGCAGGGACAGGGACTTGTAGATAAAAATGGGGAAACAACAATTGATTCTGAAGCAGGAGTAAATGTTTTAGAAAGAATTAAAAAATGGGAAAATGACTTGAGAATAAGTGACTTTACTCTGGGTAATGGTTCACCTGAAGATTCATTTTTAAGATATCAGTCTTCCATTATTTACGGACATGCCTGGATGGCTAACTGGTTTTCTTCTACAGATGAGGAGTTAAACTTCAAAGCTTTTCCAATTCCTGTCTGGAGTGAAGACGCACCGGTAGTTACCCGTGCTGATATGGAATTAACATTTGGTATTAGTAAAAATGTTACTGATAAACAGTATGAGGTGCTGGTTGACTTTACTGAATTTGTTCTTAACAATGACCAGATAATGCTTGATATTGCTAATGGTTTCAGTGGAGTTTCTTCTCGTAAGGACTTAGTTGGAAAAGGTAAAGACTCGTCCACAATTAAAGCAATTAATTCTCAGATGGATAAAATGATCCCAATGGTCTTCCCTCGGGAATATGAAACAGTAATTAGACAGACTATGGAAGAAGTGGCTGTTATGGATTTATCTATAGAAGAGGCTTTAAATAATGCTGTTCAGCAATTAAGTCTTTCAGATCTTACAAGTGTTAATTATTATGAAAACAATTATGAACATGCTGAAGAACTAAAATAATATTTAAAGGGTGCCTTCAATAATATTTTGAGGGCACCTTTAAAATGAGGTGATTGAGATTAAGATTAAAACAAATTCTCAGATGGCTTCTCAGAAGGCTTTAATTATACTGGTCAGTGTTTTGATGATTTCATTTTACAGTGTATTTTCGATTGGACCAATGATTTATGCTTTTGTAGGAAGTTTTGCTGACTGGAATCCGATCAAAGATACTTTTCAATTTATTCAGTTTAATAACTATATCCATCTGTTTAATAACCAGCTGTTCTGGAAGTCATTAAAAAACACAATTTATTTTGTTGCAGTTGTAGTTACAGGAAGAGTAGTCCTGGGTTTTTTAATTGCTCTCGGACTAAATTCTATCAGAAAATATAAAAGTATGATGCGCTCACTCTACTTTTTACCTGTTATTATGCCTATAGTAGCAGTTGCTTTAGTCTGGAAGTGGCTATATGATCCAAATATTGGCTTTTTTCAGATGGTATTATCTGCTTTTGGAATAACCAATGTTAAGTTTTTATTTGATCCAGATCTGGCTTTGCCTTCAATAATGCTGATGACTATCTGGAAAGATGTTGGCTATGCAGTAATTATATTTTTAGCAGGTTTAATGGATGTACCTCAAAGTATTATTGAGGCTTCAGAGATTGATGGTGCCAATAAAAGACAGCAGCTCTGGAATATCATAATTCCAACTTTAAAACCAACTTTAATTTTTGTAATCATTACTTCTATTATTTCTTATTTTCAGACCTTTACTCAGATATTTATTATGACCAAAGGTGGACCTGGAACCTCTACTCATGTCCTGCTTTATATGATTTATCGTGAGGCTTTTCAGTATTATCGCTTTGGTTATGCTTCGGCAATTACTGTCTGTTTATTTATTGTGATTATGATTGTAACCTTTATCCAGTTTAAAATTATGAAAGGGGGAGAAGTTTAATGACTAAAGCTAAATTATCAAAGGGGTTAATTTTTACCCTCTTATTAATAGGTGGGATTGCAATGTCAATTCCTTTTATCTGGCTTTTATTTTCTTCTTTTAAACATAATAAAGAGATTATTGGTTATCCACCTACTTTTTTTCCAGAAACATTTACCTTAACTCATTATTTGAATTTGAATTCTCGTTTTAATATTGGAAGATATTTTATGAACTCAGTTTTTCTTTCAACTGTAAAAACTGTACTTGCGGTATACACCAGCCTGCTCTGTGGTTATGTGCTGGCTAAATTCAATTTTTTCTTAAAGAATTTTCTTTTTAAAATTGTACTGTTTACAATGATGGTTCCTTATATCATTACTGTAATCCCGGTTTATCAGATGATTACCGACTTTGGCTGGAAAGATCAGTACATAGCAATTATTGCTCCTACCATCCTCTCCAGCTTTGGGATTTTTATGATGAGGCAGTATATAAAAACAGGGGTACCGGATGAACTTTTAGAAGCGGCAAGAATTGATGGTGCCGGGGAATTCAGGATATTCCATACAATTGTTATTCCCCTCTGTGTGAATATGATTTCAGCGCTGACAATTTTTCTATTTCTCTGGAACTGGGAGGATTTTCTCTGGCCTTATCTGGTCTTAAATACCCAGGATAAATTCCCACTGGCAGTGGCCTTAAATATGTTCAGTGGTCAGAATACAACTAATTATGGTGGGCTTTTTGCAACCTCTCTGGTAACAATTTTGCCGGTTGTTATAGTTTATTTCATGTTCCAGAAGCGTTTTGTTGAAGGAATTTCAATGTCAGGTATTAAGTAGCAATTTTATAGATTGGAGTGGATGATGTGTTGAATGAATTTTTTAATGACTTGAATATATTAGAAAAAAATAGACTACCGGCTCGATCATATTTTAAAAGATCGGTAAAAAATTTAAATGGAGTCTGGGATTTTAAATTTTTTGATTCACCCAGGCGGATTGATAAAGATCTGCTTTTTAGTGAGGTTAATCAGAGCTGGGAAGAGATAAATGTTCCTTCCTGCTGGCAGTTAGAGGGTTATGATCAGATGCATTATACTGATTTATACTATCAATTTCCCTTAAATCCGCCAGAAGTACCTGTTGTTAATCCAACCGGAGTTTATAGAAGAGATTTTTATCTCAATGATGATTTAAAAGAAAAAGAAGCAGTGCTTAGATTCCATGGAGTTGACAGTGCTTTTGATCTTTATTTAAATGGAGAATATATTGGTTACAGTCAGGGCAGCAGAATGATCAGCGAATTTCAGGTTGAAAACTATTTAAAAGAAGAAAATGAACTGGTTGTTGTAGTTTATAAATGGTCTGACGGCAGTTATTTAGAAGATCAGGATATGTGGTGGTTCAGCGGGATCTTTAGAGATGTAGAACTTGAAATCACAGACCGGGTGAATATCTGGGATTATAAATTTGAGAGTGATTTTGATGCTGAATATAAAAAGGCAGAAGCATGTTTAGCAGTCAAATTAAATGGAACTGAGTTGGTTGAGACTGAAGGCTGGCAGTTAAAAGTATCTATTTCTACTGAAAATAAGGAGCTGACAGCAGCTGAACTGGCGCTTAGTGCAGAAGCAGAAATTAAATTTAAAGATTTAGATGTCAAAAAATGGACAGCAGAGAGCCCTAATCTTTATGATTTAAAGTTTGCGATTTATGATAACAAAGGTCATTTAAGAGATTCAGTCGAAGATAAGATTGGATTTAGAAAGATTGAAATAAAAAATGGCAGGATTCTTCTAAATGGAAAACAGCTGATGTTTAGAGGGGTCAACAGACATGAGTTTAATCAGGATACAGGGCGGACAATTACAAAAGAAGAAATGCTCAAAGATGTAATGATGATGAAAAAATACAATATCAATGCAGTCAGAACTGCTCACTATCCAGATTTACCATATTTTTATGAGCTTTGTGATCAGTACGGCCTCTACGTAATCGATGAAGCTGACTTAGAATGCCACGGTTTTGAATTGACAAGTGACTATAAAATGATAACTGCTGATCAGAGCTGGGAAAAGGCCTTTGTTGATAGAATGAAGCGGCTGGTGGAAAGAGATAAAAATAGAGCTTCGGTCATTATCTGGTCACTGGGCAATGAGTCAGAATATGGCAGTAACTTTGCTGCGATGGCTGATTATGCCAAAAAGGTAGATCCGACAAGACCTCTCCACTATGAAGGAGATAAAAATGTTCAGTCAACAGATATTTACAGCACAATGTACTCTTCAGTTGAGCAGTTGATTGAAATTGGCAGCAATTCAGAAAACACCAAACCACACCTGCACTGCGAATATGCCCATGCAATGGGCAATGGTCCTGGAGGCTTAAAAGACTACTGGGATGTTTATGAAAAATATGATCGCCTGCACGGTGGTTTTGTCTGGGAATGGATTGACCACGGAATTCGCTCCACTGATGAAAGTGGAAAGGTATTTTATAAATATGGTGGTGACTATGGTGACCGCCCGCATAACGGTAATTTCAACCTTGATGGACTGCTGTTTCCCAACCGCACTCCTTCTCCTGCTTTAAAAGAATTAAAAAAGGTGGTTGAACCCGTAAGCGTTGAAGCAGTTGACCTGGAAGAAGGAATTTTTAAAGTTAAAAATAAGTATGACTTTATCAGCCTTGCAGATTATCAACTGGAATGGAAAGTGAAATCTGAAGGAGAAACAATTGCAGATGCCAGTTTGAGTTTAAAGGGGATTGAAGCCGGGAAGACCAGAGATTTTAAAATTGATTTAAACAGGATTAACTTTGCAGGTTCAGCTGAAGCCTATTATATTTATTTTACTGTTAGACTGATTCAGGATAGAAATTGGGCTGAAGCCGGACATATAATTACCCGGGGAGGCTTTGAACTTAAAAATGCTAAAGCAGTGACTGGGAAAAATAAATCTGCAGCAGCTGCCGGGGAAGAAATATTAACAGCAGAAAGCTTCGATAAATTGACTATCAAAACAGCAGAGGCAGAAATAATATTTGATAAAGTAACTGGACATTTAGAATCTTACTCTTATCAGGGAGAAGAACTGCTTTTGGATGGGCCCTCTTTTAGCTGCTGGCGGGCTCCAATCGACAATGATATGTATATTCTTAAAGAATGGAAAGAAAAATACTTTCTAAATTTAATGCAGGAATATAATCAGAACTTCAGCTGGATGCAAAAAGGAGAGGCTGTACTGATCAATACAGAAAGTGTTTTTGGAGCTCCCAATCAGGAGTGGTTTTATGAACTGCAGACAGAATATATAATTGATCATCAGGGTGGAGTTGACTTGAAAATTTCAGGTAAACTCAATGATCCGGCTGGATCTATGAAGACAATGCTGCCCAGGATCGGTTTTGATTATCAGCTTGTTCCAGGCTTTAAAAACTTTAAATGGCTGGGAAGAGGTCCCCATGAAAACTATAGTGACAGTAAAGAAAGCGCCCTGGTTGATCTTTATCAATTAAAGCTGGAAGATTTATATACTCCCTATCCTTTTCCTCAGGCCAATGGTAACCGCAGCGATTTGAGCTGGCTGGAGCTGAGTGGTGGTGAAAGAAAAATTAAGTTTTCAGGCAGCAAAAAGTTCAACTTCAGTGCTCATCAGTACAGTGAGGAAGATTTCGAAAAAGCAGAACATCTAAATGAACTTCAGAAACAGGACAGAGTCTTTTTAAAGCTGGACTACAGACAGAATGGACTGGGCAGCAACAGCTGTGGACCCGAGCAGATGAGAGAACACCGCTTAAATGCTGTTAACTTTATCTTTGATCTAAAAATGGAAGTAAAATAGAGACTGTGATAATATTTTGTAATAGAGGAACTGGTGATAGAGATGATAAGAGATCATTTTAATAAAGAACTGAGAGAACTGATGTCAGATGATGAATGGTTAATTGTCAGAGAAGACTATAACCCTGATCAAAATCTGGCTTATGAATCATTATTCGGCCTGGCCAACGGCAGGATGGGAAATCGAGCTGCCTTTGCAGAAGGTGGAAATAAAAAAACACTGCCTGCTAATTATATTCACGGAGTATTTGATAAATCAGAGGCATTTATGCGTGAGCTGGCCAATACACCAAACTGGCTGGAGTTAAAGATGTATTTTTTAAGAGAGCCCTTTGGAATTGAAGATAATCAGGAGCTGAACGACTTTATTTCAGTTTTGGATATAAAAAAAGGAATACTTTTCCGCAGTTATACGCTCACAACTCAGTCAGGTAGGAAGACAAAAATTGAAAAACTTAAATTCTTAAGCCGCTCCAACAGTTATTTAGGGGCAGTCAGAACTTACATTACTCCTTTAAATTACGGCGGTTTATTTGAGTTTGAAAACAGAATTGATGGTACAGTAACTAATTTTGCTGACTTTCCTAGATTTAGGGTCAAACACTTAAATACTTTAGAGATAAACGATCTGGAAGGAAAGGGTGCCTTTCTAAAAAGTGAAACCAGAGATTTAGGCCTTCAGATTGGTACGGCAGCAGCTGTAGAAGTTAAAAATCTCAAAGGAGAAGACAGGCTGAAATCAAAACAGTTTAGAGCTTTTGGTGAGATAGCATGTGAATTTTTTGATCTGGAGCTGGCAGAAAATGAGACAGTTGTTATCGATAAGCTGGCTGCTGTCTGTACCGAGCGAGATCAGGAAGATGTCTACCAGGCCTGTTTAAAGAATATTGAAGAGTTTAAAGAAAAGGGTCTGGAAAGAGAGCTGGCCGAACATCTAGAAGTCTACAAAAAAATGTGGTCTCAGGCTGATTTAATTTTAGAGGGAGATAAAAAGATGCAGCAGGCTCTCCGCTATAATATTTTTCAGCTGATGAGTACCCCGAGTCCTGATGACAATCAGACAAATGTGGGAGCCAAGCTGCTCCATGGTGAAGAATATGGAGGCCATGCTTTCTGGGATACTGAGCTTTTTGTACTGCCATTTTTCAACTGGACTTTTCCGGAGATAGCAGAAAACCTGGTCGAATATAGATATAATCTTTTAGATAAGGCAAAAGAAAATGCCCGAGAAAATGGATATCAGGGTGCAAAATATCCCTGGGAATCAGCAGATACTGGTGAAGAAGAATGTCCGGCCTGGACTATTGAACCGGATGGTACCTGCTATCGCTGTTATGTTGCAGATTATGAGCATCACGTAACAGCTGCTGTTACTTTGGGAATGGCCAATTATGTTAAAATTACCGGTGATCAGAAATTTATGAATAAAAAAGGAATTCATATTCTACTGGAAACAGCCAGATTCTGGGTCAGCCGTTTTAGCTACAATCAGGAACATGATTATTATGAGATTTTAAAGGTTACCGGACCAGATGAATGGCACGAGCCGGTTGATAATAATGCCTATACCAATCATCTGGCAAAATGGAATATTGACTTTGCGCTGGAAAAGCTCAAAGAATATGAGGATTCAGACCCTGAGTTTTATAATCAACTCTGTCAGGAATTAGAAATTGATCGGAATCTAATTGAAGAATGGGAAAAACTAAGCGAAAAAATTTATACAGTTGGTGAGCAGGGATTAATTGAACAGTTTGAAGGCTATTTTGATCTTGAATGTGAGGTTATTAATCAGTGGGATGAAAATAAGATGCCCTTAATGCCGGAGTCACTCAAAGGAAAAGATAAAAATGAGATCTGTATTTTAAAGCAGGCTGATGTGGTAATGCTGATGTTTTTACTGCCAGATAAATTTGATTTAGAAACTCAGCGTATAAATTTTAATTACTATGAAAAAAGAACCCTTCACCGCTCATCTTTAAGCCCCAGTATTCACTGTATGATGGGTTTAAGGGTTGGAGACAGTAGAAGAGCTTATGATTATCTGGAGCGCTCGGCTTATGTTGATCTGGATAATAATCAGGGGAATACCAGAGAAGGAATCCACGCTGCTTCAGCCGGAGGAACCTGGCAGTCTGTAGTTTTGGGATACTGCGGTATGAAAATTGATCAGGACGGGACTCTTGCCTTTGAGCCATCTCTTCCCGATAAATGGGAGCGGGTTAAGTATTCTATTAACTGGAAGGGTGAAATTCTGGATATTGAAGTAACTCAGCAGGACTTAAAAGTCAGCAGCAGAGAAAAATCAGTTGCAGAAGATATGTATTATAAAGTTAATTCCGAAAAATGAACTATTAATTGATAAAACATCAATTATGTGATATTTTTTATTTATAATCTTAAAAACTTTAGTTGTTTAACAGAATAAACCTTAAATATAAATTGAAGGAAAGGAGTGTTTAAATGGCTACAATAACAGATATAGCAAAAAAAGCCAATGTATCTCCCTCAACTGTTTCCAGAGTACTTAATGGCGATCAGAGTATAAGTGTTAAAGATGAAACCAGGAAGAAAATTTATGAAGCTGTAGAAGAACTAGAATATGTACCTTTAATTGAAAAATATTCAAAAAGAAAAAATACGACTGAGGAGCTGACTTTTTTAACTGTAACTTCTTTTAGTCAGGAAACAGAGATTGAGGATCCCTATTATTTATCAATTTTCTATGGTGTAGAACTTGAATGTAAGGATAAAGAGATTAAGGTTGAAAAGATATATAAAAATAAAGATAAATTTGATTTTGATCCCGAACTGAATGTTGATGGAATAATTGCTATTGGAAGTTTTTCTGAAGCTGAGATAAATAAATTTAGCAAATTGACTGATCATATAGTATTTGTGGATTCTGAGGTAGATAATCAAAAATATGACTCTATAGTTGTGAACCTTAAAAAAGTAATTGATAAAATCCTTGATTATTTATTTGAAAATGATTTTGAAGAGATAGGTTTTATCGGTGGTAGAGATGAAAACAAAAATGATATAATGGATCAGAGAGAAAAAGCCTTTATTGAATATATGAGCCACAGGGATTTATATAAGGAAGAGCATATTATCTTAGGAGAATTTTCCATTGATTCCGGCTATAAAATTGCAAAAGAGTCGATTGATATTGATAATCTGCCGGAAGCATATGTAGTTGCAAATGATTCAATGGCAATTGGAGTTTTAAGAGCCCTGCATGAAAAGGGAATTAAAGTTCCGGAAGATATTTCAATTATCAGTATTAATGATATTCCAACTTCTAAGTTTAGCATTCCCCCGCTAACTACAGTTAAGATCCACACTGAGTTTATGGGAATGATGGCAGTTAGAACTCTTAAAGAGAGAATCGAAAACAAAAGAGCTTTGCCAATAACGGTTAATATACCAACTGAAATGGTTATTCGCGGCAGTGTTAAATTGGAGTAAAACAAAGATGTTTTACTTTAATTTTTTAAAAAGTTAATAAGCTAAATTGAAACTCCTTTCAAACTGGAAAAATAATTCAGTTTTTGAAAGGAGTTTTTGATATTAATAAAAGAAAACACCAAAATAAATTAACTAAATCAGCTAAAATTTAATCGTTTTATAAGTAAAATTATATCTTTATATAAAATAAAAAACTTTATTAGAATATTATTACATATATATATGGAAAACTTTCCATTTAAAAAATAAAAAAGCATAAAAAACAGAAAATTTTCCACTTTTTCTCTTGACATCGTCAAAAATGAGTATTATAATAAATTTAAGTTAAAATAGTCAAACAAATTCAAAAATTTAAAATCATCAAACCGAGGTGGAAAAAAGTGAGTGTAATTGAAAAAGAACAGGAAGTTGTTGAGAATTTAGTTGATTTGTTGTCAGAAGAGCAGGTGAATACCAATAACGAGGATTTATATGAGGCATCAGTAGACAGATACAAAAAATATGCTTTTGCTCGTAATGCTCTTGATGTACCACAGCCAGTAGCAATTGTTTATCCGAATTCATCAGATGAGGTAAGCAAACTTTTACAATTCTGTAATGAAGAAAGAATTAATGTTATTCCAAGAAGTGGTGATACTTCTACAGAGGGGGGGTTAGAAAACTGGAAAGATATTACTGTTATAATTGATGCAGAAAATCTTAACAGAATAGTTGATATTGACACCTATAACATGCAGGCAACTGTGCAGGCAGGTGTACCTTTAGAAGAACTGGAAGATGAACTTAGAGAAAAAGGCTTTACTACTGGACATTCTCCACAGTCAAAACCAGTTGCTAAAATGGGGGGGCTTGTTGCAACCAGAAGTATTGGACAGCTCTCAACTCTTTATGGTGGAATTGAAGATATGGTAATTGGTTTAGAGTGTGTATTCCCTGATGGTCATATTTCTAAAATCAAAAATGTACCCAGAAGAGCAGGTGGCCCAGATATAAGACACATTGCAATTGGTAATGAAGGAACACTTTGTTACATAACAGAAGTTACAGTGAAAATATTTAAACATTATCCTGAAAATAATAAATTCTATGGTTATTTAACAGAAGATATTGAGACTGGAATTAAAGTTTTAAGAGAAGTAATGGTTAATGGTTATCGTCCATCAGTTGCTAGAGCTTATTCTGAAGAAGATGCAAAACAGCATTTTTATCACTTCAGTAAAGATAAGTGTGTTTTAATATTAATGGCCGAAGGTCCGGAAAATATTGTTGAGGCCACAGGTGAAGCCGTCGAAGAAGCGGTGGATAAGTTTAGTGATGGCATTATAGAAGAGGTTGATAGTGAATTAATAGAGAACTGGTTTAATAATTTAAACTGGTCACAGCAGGATATAGAAGATGAGTATGAAGGTATGAAAGAAAATGATTCTCATGCTGGATTTACTACTGAAATTTCTGCTGATTGGGGAACAATTCCTATAATCTATAACAATGTAATGGAAAGGATTAAAAATGAGTTTCCACGCGCTCATGAATTAACTTTATTAGGTGGACATTCATCTCATAGTTATATAAATGGTACTAATTTATACTTTGTTTACAATTATGAAATTAACTGTGCTCCAGAAGATGAGTTAAGAGTTTATCACCACCCTATCCATAAGATTATAGTTGAAGAAACATTAAAACATGGCGGATCAATGTGTCACCATCATGGAATAGGAAAATATCGCAGTCAGTGGACAAAAGAAGAACATGGATCAGCATATTATATGCTTGAAAAATTAAAAGAAGTTTTTGATCCTAATGGAATTATGAATTATGGATCAATTTATCCTAAAGAAGATGGAATCAAAAAATATATTAAAAAAGAAGAGTAAAATTTAAAAAAGAGGTCTCCTTCTTTGAATTTAGCATTCACTACGGCAATAGTTTAAGCATTCAAAGAAGGAATCCTCCTAAACCATTTTATCAGATATGAATTCAAATTCAAATAGATTTCTAAGTATGAGTAATTCAATTTATTTTTCTTGGGAAAATTTTGAATCTTATAAATTAAAAATTAAATCAACTTATTTATGAGATTTAATTATAAAATTTTATTTTTAATAAAAGAGGGAGGAAATTATGTTAGATAATATAAAAAAGAAAGATCTAAATAGATATTTTCAGTTTACCTTAGTAGTTATTGCTGCTGGAGTTATTTATCCCCTGGTTTATTTAAGAACCCAATTTCAGGAAACAATTCTTGCAGTATTTAATATGACAAATGGGCAGCTGAATAATATTTATTCTTTGTTGGGTTTAGTATTTATTTTTGGTTATTTACCAAGTGGTTTGTTGAGTGATAAATTTTCAGCTAAAAATCTGCTAGCCTTATCACTTTTGGGAACAGCAGGTGGTGGATTTTGGTTTGCCCAGGTTCCTGACCATCCACAGGTTCAGATCATCTTTGCTATTTGGGGCTTTTTTACAGTCTTTACTTTCTGGAGTGCCCATATGAAGTTGGTAAAAATGCTTTCAACAGATAAAGATGAAGGTAAGTTTTTTGGAATATTAGATGGTGGTAGAGGAGTTGTAGAAGCGGCTTTAGGAAGTGTGGCAGTTTTTATCTTTGCTAAAGTTCTTGGAGATGCGACAAATATAGCTGCAAAATCAGATGCTTTAATATCTGTAATCTATATGTATTCCTTTGTTTTATTAATTTCTTCTATTTTAGTATTTTTCTTCGTTAAAGAACATGATAGTTCAAGTTCTAATGAAGAGGAAGGATATGAGCCGCCAAAATTAAAACTCTCAGATCTGAAGAAGATATTAAAAAATAAGTATATCTATCTGCAGGGTGGAATTGTTTTTATGGGATATTCAGTATTCTGGACCTCATATTATGTAGGTAGTTTTTTAGAAACAAATGTTGGAGCTACCTCTGTAGCTGTTGGTACAGTTATGGGTATAGTGCTCTGGATGAGGCCTGTAGGTGGTTTTCTTGGTGGTTATCTGGCAGATAAGATTGGAAAAGAAAAGACCATTGGAGGAGCACTTACCGGGGGAGTTATCTGTCTTATCTTACTTGCCACCCTGCCGGTAAATCTTAACAATTATGTGTTTTACGGGTTGGCTATTGTTTTTGGTATTTTCTATTATGCAATTCGGGGAACCTACTGGTCCTTATTAGGAAAAGCTAAAATAGATCCAGTAGTCATGGGTTCAGCAATAGGTCTGATTTCTTTAATTGGCTATTTCCCGGATATTGTTTTACCGCAGATGAATTCCTTTTTGTTTAACACCTTTGGTGGAAATGGGGGCTATAACGCCTACTTTATTGCAAGTGCTGTGTTAGGAGCTCTTGGTGTAGTTATTGCTGGAATTTATTATAAAGTTAATCAAAAAGAGAGAATAGAAAATGCTGAGGAAGAGGTTGCTTAGTTAAATCATGAAAATTATATGCCTGGTTAAATATGTACCAAATGTAGAAGATATAAAATATGACTATGAAGAGAATGTGCTGATAAGAGATAATGTAAAGCTGATTTTAAATCCAGATGATGCAGCAGCAGTAGCTTATTCCTTAAAAGCAAAAGAAGTTAACCCAGATCTCAGTATTGAGGTTTTAACTATGGGTCCTAAATCAGTAAGACCATTTGTTGAGGATCTGCTGCGGAGAAACGTAAATAAAGCTACTATTATTTCTGATCCTGCTTTTGCAGGCAGTGATACTTATGCAACCAGCAAGATTCTTGCAAGTTATTTAAAAGAAAAGGAATATGACTGTATCTTAACGGGAAGTAAAAGCCTGGATGGGGATACAGCCCATGTTCCGGCTCAGCTGGGGGAATTGCTTAGTTTAAATCAGATGTCGAATATTATAAGTATTGATCAGGATTCTTTTAATGAAAAATCAGCTATTATTGAGGTTGAAAGTGGAGACAAAACACTTACCTATAGGATGTCATTTCCTGCAATTTTAAGTTTCAGAAAAGAAACAGGTTATGAACTGCCATATATTAAGTATGAAAATATGTCACTGGATGTTAGTGATAAATTAAACTTTATCTCAAATGAAGAACTCCAATTAGATGAAGATATGATAGGTCTAAAAGGTTCTCTGACAAGGGTTGCCAATACTTATAATAAAAACTTTAAAGAAAAGAATAAAATAGTAGTAAAAAATGATGATCAGGGTATTGATTATGTATATTCATTTTTAAAAAAGAAAGGCTTTGTTTAAGATGAAAAAAAGTTTAGTTTATATAGATCCAGAAAACGTTCAAAATTCGATAGAAATTCTAGAGGTAGTAGCTCAAATTCACCAGGAAGAAGATTTCAAAAGTTATGGAGCTCTAATCAATAACTCAACCTCTATCCAGGGATTACATCAATTTGATTATATAATTAATATTCAGAATCAAAACTTAAAAAATTATGACCCGGTTGCAGTTACGGATGTTATGGAGCAGTTGAATAAGAAATATAACTTTGACAGTATTATTATTCCGGCAACACATTTCGGGAGAATGCTTGCTCCACGCCTGGCAATGAGGCTGCATGTCGGACTGGTTGCTGATGTAACTAAAATCAATCATAACGGAGAAAATCTTGAACTGGTAAGACCTGCGTTTAGTGGAAGAATAATGGCGGGAATTATTACTGAAGCCAGAAAACCAATAATGTTAAGTGTTAGACAAAATGTTTTTGCTTATGATGTTCAGGCTGATAAAGAGGCTGAAGTTATTGATTATCAGCCTGAAAACTTTAAGCAGGGTGAGATTGAATTATTAAATATTCAGGAGAATAATATTTCTTATGATATTAGAGAAAGTGAAATTCTTGTTTCAGGAGGTGGTGGAACTCTTAAAAATTTTGACCAGATAAAATTATTGGCTGATAAATTAAATGCTGAAGTGTCTGCAAGTAGAAAGATAATTGATAATGGAAAAGCTGATAGAAATATTCAAGTTGGTCAATCAGGAAAAACAGTAAGTCCAGACTTATATATTGCTCTTGGAATTAGTGGAGCCATAGAACATGTTGCTGGCTTAAAAAACATAGATAATATTATTGCAGTTAATATAAATAAAAGTGCTCCTATCTGCAGTCTTTCAGATATTGTTGTTGAAGGTGATGCGTTGGAGTTTGTTAAAAAATTATCAGATAAGATTGATGAAAATGAAGATCAAAAAAATTAGGGGGATTTAAAATGGAAATTATGGACTTTAATATGGATATGTTTAATTTAGAAGGAAAGAATGCTCTAGTTACAGGAGGAAATACAGGTCTTGGTCAGGCGTTTTCAACTGCACTTGCAAAAGGCGGAGCTAATGTTATGGCAGTGAGCTTACAGGGTGATGGAGGAGAAACAAAGGAAATGATTGAAGCTTGTGGGAATGAATATAAGTTTATGGAAGCGGATATTACTGAGGATGGCAACTGCAAAAAAGCTGTTGATGCTGTTGTAGACGAATGGGGAAGTATTGATATCCTGGTAAACTGTGCTGGTATTTCTATAAATGTTAGAGATGTTACCAAATATACCAGAAAAGAATGGGATAAAATGGTTTCTGTAAATCTAACTGCTGCCTTTGAGATGATCCATGAAGCTTCTAAGTACATGATTGAACAGGAAAGTGGAAAAATTATTAATATCGGTTCTTTATTTTCATTCTTAGGTGGACAGTGGTCACCTGCTTATGCATCCACCAAACATGGTATTGTTGGCCTGACTAAAGCTATGTGTGATGAGTTAGCTCAGTTCAATATCCAGGTTAATACAATAGCGCCTGGTTACTTTAAAACTGAACTAACCGAAGAAACTAGAAATGATGAAGAAAAGAATCAAACTATTTTATCTCATATTCCAGCAAATAGATGGGGAGACAAAGCTGATCTAATGGGAGCATGTGTATTTTTAGCAAGTCCTGCTTCTGATTA
Organism: Halanaerobium saccharolyticum; assembly: GCF_004362045.1. GTDB lineage: Bacteria > Bacillota > Halanaerobiia > Halanaerobiales > Halanaerobiaceae > Halanaerobium > Halanaerobium saccharolyticum_C. Next base: position 34,586 of record NZ_SNWX01000022.1, read on the forward strand.
TGTAAATGGAACTGTACTTACTGTTGATGGTGGATACTTAGTACGATAAAATATAATAGAAAAGGAGAATTCTAAAATGTCAAAATTTATTTTAGGTATAGATCAGGGAACACAAAGTACAAAAGTAACTATTTTTGATACTTCGGGCCATAAAATAGTGTCACACACTGAACAGCTAAGAGAAATTCAATTAGGAGAAAATGGTGAAGCACTTCATCCAGATGATGATTTATGGACCAGTCTTCAGTTAACCTGTAACCGGTTATTTGAAAAGTTTGAAGGAAATAAAGATGACATTATTGGGGTCGGCCTATTATCTATTAGATGCTGTAGAGCAGTTATGAAAGAAAATGGTGAATTGTTTTCACCGGTTCAAAGTTGGATGGATACCAGGCTTTCGCGGCCATATGAGCCTAAAAGTGATGAGATTAGATATGTAACTACTACTACAGGTTATTTAACACACAGGTTAACAGGAGAGACTAAAGATACAAGATCAAATTATGTAGGACCCTGGCCAATTGACCCTGAAACTTTAGAATGGTATGACAACGGGAAAAAATTCACAACTCCAAAAGAAATGTTATTTGAGTTAGTAGACCCGTCAACTGTTTTAGGTGTGGTTACTGAAAAAGCTGCTGAATTAACTGGGATTCCCGCAGGTACACCAGTAGTTTCTACTTCGAATGATAAGGCAGTTGAAGGTTTAGGTGCAGGATTGTTAAATGATGGGACAGTACTTGTTTCTTTAGGTACATACATTACATCTATGATGTTTGGAGATAGTTATGATTCTGAACCTAATAATTATTTTACTAATCCAGGGGCAACACCCGGCTCATGGTTATATGAAAGTAACGGTATTAGAAGGGGAATGTCTACTGTAACCTGGATTAAAGATCTTCTGGGAAGTGATATTCTAAAAGAAGCAGATAAAAGAGGGATTTCTCCAGAAAATTATTTGAACGAACTGGCTGAAGATGTTCCTGCAGGAAGTGAAGGCTTATATACAATCTTACACTGGTTACCAAGACCAAGCAAACCATATGAAAGAGGAATTATGTTAGGCTTTAATGGTAAACATAAAGGCCCTCATATGTTTAGATCAATTCTTGAAGGTATTGCTATGACAATGAAAAATAATGCTCAGGCTATGTGTGATGAATTGGGTATTGATTTAAACGAGATTGTTGTAAGTGGTGGTGGTTCCAAAGGGGATTTGTTTATGGAAATATTTTCTGATGTATTTGGAGTTCCAGCACATAGAAATGAGGTCAATGGTGCGGCTGGACTGGGATCTGCTATTTGTGCAGCTTTAGCTCTTGATGTATATGATACTCGGGAAGAAGCAATAAAAAATATGGTTAGACATGAAGATACTTTTGAACCAAATTTAGAAAATCATGAGTTTTATAAAGAAATTAATGAAAAAGTGTATCAGCATATTCCAGATCATAATGAAGAACTCTTAAAAAGATCGAATCAGATTATAAATGAGGAAATGGTAACAGTTTAATCAACTTAATAAAATATAAACTGGCAAATGTATTATAATTTGCCAGTTTATATTAGATATTTTTACATATTTTAAGGGGGGGTTATTTTGAAAAATAATAAAATAAACAATAATGAAGGAAATCCGGATTCAAAAAAAACAACTCAGAAAATACGCCCATATGTATTTTATCCTACATTTATTTTGCTTATCTCAACAATAGTTTTAAATTTTACAAATGAGAATTTATTTTTGGAAATTACTTCAGCTGCTAAGAATTTTATGGTTGTTGATATGGGCTGGTTGTTTAGTATTGCTGGGGGATTAAGTGTTATTATAATTATCTTCGTTTATTTTTCTCCTCTTGGAGAAGTGAAATTAGGTGGAGAAGATGCTGAACCAATGCTTAGCAGACCATCCTGGTTTGCAATTACTCTCTGTACAACTATTGCTGCAGGAATTTTATTTTGGGGAACAGCAGAACCAATGTGGCATTTTGCCTATCCACCAGAGTCTTTGGGAATTAAACCAAGATCTGTAGAAGCCGCTAAATTTGCAATGGAAACAATGTATTTACACTGGACTTTTATTCCTTATGCGATTTATACAGTTCCAACCATAGTTTTTGGTTTTGCCTATTATAATATGAAAAGAACTTTTAGTGTAGGTTCACAAATAGCACCTTTAGTAACTCAAAAGAGGCAGAATAGATTTAATAACATAATTGATGCGGTTGTACTTTTCACTGTTGCTACAGGTATTTCCTCTTCTTTTGGTACTGCAGTAATGAATATGGGTGGAGGAATGAATGCTCTATTTAATATAAATAATAGCAAATCACTCTGGGTTATGATTACAATAGTTGGGACAATAGCTTTTATAATTTCTTCAGGAACAGGTCTGATGAAAGGAATTAGAGTTCTTTCAAATGTTAATATGTATATTTACTATATAATAATTGCTGTATTACTAATATTGGGTCCATCAGTTTATTTTTTAAGAGTTGGCACAGAGACTTTTGGTGTATTTTTAGACAATATTTTTAGTAGAGCACTTTTTACAGGAGGAACAGCCGGTGATCAATGGGCATCAGACTGGACTATGTTTTACTGGTCTAACTGGATGGCCTGGGCACCTGTTTCTGCAGTTTTTCTTGCCAGAGTTGCTTATGGTTATAAAATTAAAGATGTTATTTTAATGAATTTTGTATTTCCGAGTATATTTAGTACTATCTGGATGACAATATTATCAGGTACTACTATTAATTATCAAATGACAGGAAAAGTTGATGTTTTGGGAATCATGAGTGAACAGGGTTCGGGTGCAGCAGCTTATGCTGTTTTAGGTGAGCTTCCCTTTTCTGGATTGATAATTGGCCTTTATCTCCTGGCTGTTATGATTTCATTTATTACAGCTACTGATTCAACTACTAATGCAATGTCTAGTATTAGTACTGCTGGAATAAAGATTGGAGATGAAGAAGCCCCTTTATTAATTAAACTAATTTGGGGAATAATCATTGGTGGAATAGCTCTTGTATTTATTACAACTCTAGGATTGGATGGAATAAAAATGATGTCCTATTTGGGTGGATTCCCTGCACTTTTCTTAGGTTTATTCAGTATAGCATCTTTAGTATTAATAATGAGAAGGCCAGAAAAATTTGATATAAAAGTTGAAGAAAAGGATGATTAATTTTTGCTAAAAGCTAAAGATAAACCACTGATTTTAATTACAAATGATGATGGAATTAATTCTCCAGGTCTTAAAGCTCTTGCTGAAGCGATTAACCCAATTTGCAATTTGTTGATAGCAGCACCTATGGAACAGCAGACCGGGATGGGAAGGGGTTTTCTCAAAGGTGATGAGGTTGGTATTATTGAAAAGAAAAATATCCAGCTCAATGATCAAATAGTTGAGGCCTATGCTGTTAATTCATCACCGGCACAGGCTGTAGCTCATGCTGTTTTAGAACTGACAGATAAAAAACCTGATTATTGTATTAGTGGAGTTAATTATGGTGAAAATCTTGGTTTAGCATTTACCTGCAGTGGAACTTTAGGTGCTGCCTTTGAAGCTGACAGTTTGGGAATACCTGCTGTTGCTTTTTCGAGAGCTTTTCCTTTTAATAAGCAGAAATCTAATAATTTTAGTAGTTTAGATTGGGAAGCAGAAAAATATCATATCAGAAATATTATTAAAAATATTACAGCAAATGGCTTTCCCCAAGATGTTCGCATTTTAAATGTCAATTTTCCAATAGATATAGATCAGGAAACAAAGGTGCGCATTACGAGGCAGGCTTATATGAATTATGCTCAATATATGAAACCGGAAGATAGAAATTTTTCTAAAGGGCATAGTCTAAAATGGAAATTGAATCCTGAAATAGAAAAATTAAAAAAAGATACTGATATTTATGCAGTGCATTTTGATAAAATAATCTCTATAACACCTTTGAATTCAAGGATGTCTGTAGATACAGATAATTATTATCAGAAGTGGTCTTAACTATTGTCAATTTTTAAAAAATTATTTTACACTATAATTAAAGTAAGTTAGGTGAAACTAATGAAAAATGTTGGGGACATGGATCTGGATTACTTGTGTACAGGATGTGGAGGTTGTGAAGTAATATGTCCAACTGATGCAATAAAAATAAAGTTAAAAAATGATGTATATCTTCCTCAGGTAGATGACAATAAATGTATAAAATGTAATAAATGTTTATTAGGATGTCCTGGGTTATCATTAAATTCAAAGAAATATTCAGATATGATTCTTAAGGTAGAGGAATCTACCAAGGAAGATTTTATGCTTGGTAAATTCATATCAAATTATCTGGCTTATTCAACTGACAAAAAATTAAGGTTTGAAGCTGCTACAGGTGGTCTGGCAACCAGTATATTAATTTATCTATTTAATGAAAATATTATTAATGGAGCAGTAGTTACAAAAATGAATGAGCAGGATAAAACGAAAAGCAAAACTTTTGTGGCTCAAAGTATTGAAGAGATCAGAAGTGCTAAAACTTCAAAATATTGTTCTACTCATCCATTATCAACATTAAAGGAATTAAAAAAAACCAGTAAAGATAAGAAATTTGCATTTGTTGGTCTGCCCTGCCATATTCATGGTTTGAGAAAGATTCAGGAACAAGAAAAATGGGTTAAAGATAAAATCATATTTTCAATTGGAATTTTATGTACCCACTCTGTTGATTATTCAGGGACGAGACTTATATTGGATAAAATGGCCTGTGGTAAAGAAAATTTAATTGGAATCCAATATCGTGGTAATGGCTGGCCAGGTTCAGCGGCAATTGAATATAAAGATAAAAAAATATCAATTCCGTTAGAAAACTACTGGAATCCTTATTTTGGGCCTTATTTTTTTACTCCATATAGATGCATCAGCTGTAATGATTTAACAGCTGAATTAGCAGATGTTTCTCTAGGAGATGCTTTGTTAAAAGATATTGAAGAAAATGATGATCAAGGGACTTCAATTGTTATCAGCCGAAATAATTTTGTAGAGAAGATTATAAAAAAAATGGCAGATAAAAATTTGCTTTCTATAGAAAAAATTTCAAAAAATATAATTAAAGAATCTCAACAAAACATACTTATAAGAAAAAAAGTAACTTTAGCTTATAGGTTGAGCTTATTTAGATTTTTTTCAAAGGCAATACCTGAAACTGAAGATAAAATATCTTTTTCTAATGATATGATTAGTCAAAAAACAAAAGGCTATTTGGGAGCCTTTTTAATCTGGTTTAATTCTTATTTAAGCAAAACAAAGATTGGCTATAACATTATTAAATTATTACCAGTTAATTTTTTAAAAAAATATTCATATTATGTTAATAGAATAGCAGGTCGAAAATAGAATTAATTTATTATCACTTGACGTATTTGAATCATAATTATATAATTAATTACAAATTGTGGATATATAATAAATGAAAAATAATAAGGATTGTGATTTGTATTGATTAATATTGATTTAGGTAATCTAAATGATTTTGAAAAAGAAATATATGAAAACTTACTTGAATATTCAGAGGAGAATCCAGCTTTTCGGATTAAAGAGGCAGCAGAAATATGTGATTGTTCTGTGTCAAAAATATCTAAATATGTAAAAAAATTAGGTTTTGATAACTATAAGCAGTATATTGCTTTTTTATATGATGAAGAAATACCTGATAAAGAACAGTCAGATGAATTAACAAGACTTAAAAAGTTTATTGATGATTTTGATATGACAATGATTAATGAATTTATCGAATTGATTAATGATCATGAAAAAGTTGTTCTATTTGGGTATGGTCCTTCTGGGGCTGTTACCGAGTATTTTGAATATAAATTTAGGACTTGTACAGACAAAATGGTTATTTCTTTGTCTGACGAGACTTCTATAGCATCGATGCTTGACAAAAAAACTTTACTATTAATATTTACTGCGACTGGTTCTTTTTGTTCTTTTAAGCCTATATATGAGGAGGCTAAGGGGAAAGGAGCAAAAGTGGCTATATTGATAGAAGAATATAATACTTCACTTTTTAATCAATGCGATCGAATTTTTTGGTTATCTAAATATAATCAACCAGATTATTTAGAACCATATCAAAAAACAAGAACAGTATTTTTTATATTCATTGAAGAAGTTATCCGGCAGATGATATTAAATAAAAAATCTAAAGAATAAATAATTAATTATAAAAACTGATTATATAAAAATACTAAATTCTTAATGAAAAGGGCAGTTTCTAAGATTAATTATTGAGAAACTGCTTTTTTAGTATTTATATGAATGTTTTATACTAAAAGTATTTTTTATTTCCCCACATAATCCTTCACCTGCTGATAAATTTCTTCCGCCCGCTCACTATAATCCATTGAATCATGAATCACCTCAATATATCCCCGATCCTTAATAATTTCAATGGTTTCTTTAAAATTAATATCATAGATCCAGCCGAGCTGCATAACCTTTAAATCATTGATTGTTTCCAGCTTATCATAATTGATCGATTCTTTCCGCAAAACCTTATTATAGATCTCATCATTAATCCTGGCTTCAGTCGAAAGTTTGATCAAATAATCTTTCTGGCTGCGTTTTTTATAGCGGCTGATAAAAATATTGAAGATATCAAGCTTATCAGCATCCCGAATCAGTTTTGCAAAAAAGATTTCCTTTTGATTATTAAAATATTCTTCTTTGAGATCCGGCTTATTGTGCTGCTCAACCGCCCTATAAACTATATTTCTGGACTCCTGTTTCAGTTCATTCAGCAGCTGATTTTCTTTAATTACCTCAACTCCCAACTTTCCGTGATCCTCAGATTTATAGTCAGAAAATGTTTTATATTTCTGATACTGCTTAAATCTCCCTATATCATGATAGAGGGCTATAATTTTAGCCAAATATTTTTCCTTTTCGGTCATTTTCATTTCCGTAATTATTTCTGCCATATCCTGAGCTACCCTTCTGCTGTGCTCTATTTTCAAATTAATGTTTTTTTGATCCTTTTCTTTTTCCAGTTCAAATTGAGCTGTATATAGATTAAACCATTTATTTAATTTCTGGTATATATTCTGCATTCTAAAAGCCTCCTCTCAGCTTTAAATTCTATTATAGTTTAAAATCAGCTTCATGTAAATGAACAGTTTAACATTTAAAACTTTATGTTATAATAAAAATGTACAAGAAAATATCATAAAAATATCTAAAAAGGACTGATTACAGTGATCAAAGCAGTAATTTTTGATATGGATGGCTTAATGTTTGATACAGAAAGGCTGTCTAAAGAGCTCTGGCAGCAGCTTGCTCAAAAAAAGGGCTATAATTTTGAAGATGATTTTTTTGACCGGATGGTCGGCCTGGATTTAGAAGCCACCAAAGAAGCATTTAAAGAGGATTATGGGCAGGACTTTCCTTATCTTAAGATGAGAGAAGAAAAAAATGAGCTGCTCAAAGAATATGTAGAACAAAAAGGAGTTCCTGTAAAAGAGGGGCTGAGAGAAATAATTGCTTATTTAAAAGAAAATGAGTATTTAACTGCTGTCGCTTCTTCCAGCCACAGAGATAGGATCGAATTTTACTTAGAATCCGCCGGTTTAAAGGATGAATTTGATTATTTAATTGGTGGAGATGAGGTGGAAAAAAGTAAGCCGAATCCGGAAATTTTTCTTAAGGGGATAAAAGCGCTGGGGGTCAGTCGAGATGAGGCTCTGGTTCTTGAAGATTCAGTTCACGGGATAAAGGCAGCAGCTCAGGCAGGTATTAGGGTGATTTTAATCCCTGATTTAGTCGAGCAGGCACCAGAAGTGGAGGAGCTGATTTATAAAAAGTTAAAGAGCTTAAAGGAGCTGAAATCTGAGCTGGAAAAAGGTAATAAACTTAAATCTTTTTAAGACCTAGGCTTTAGCAGGAGTTTTTCTTTGGCTGAGATTATAAAAAGAGGTATAAAAAAGTTATTGTTGAATTAAAATAGTAGAATGATAATTTTTACTAATAAGTTTAAGCTGATTTATAGTTGGACTTAACTTAAATTATAAGCTGGAATTGAGGAATCTTGCATGAACAGACTTTTCAATGAACTAAAAAATATTTTTGCAGTAATTATTATAATAGTTATACTTCTGTCATATTTTGGTGTATTTATACCGCTGAAAAATGAGCTGGAAGATTCGATACATGAAAACTTTAGGAATTTAGTCTCAATTGCTGAGATGGAACTTGAAAATCATTTAAGCAGAGCTTTAATAGCTGCAGAATCTTTATCACGCAGGACAATGATCAAAAATGAATTAGGTAGGTATATAAGAGGGGAGATATCTTTTTCACAGCTGCAGAGATATATCCAGGCTAAATATGAAGATGAAGCTTCAGTACTTAAAAATATTCTTGCAGCTTACAGGTTTATAGATCATAAAGTGGTTGCCCATTATGGAGGGGGATATTTAGAGGTTATTGATAATCTTAAATTTAGTCAAAAACAGGATAGTTTATTAAAAATTAATGAGGATCAAAAATACATAATTTTAAAGTCACCTATTAAGGATGAGCAGGGAAATAAATTGGGCAGTGATTATCTCATTTATGATTTAAGAGGTACTCTGTTGGAGCTCAATCATTTAAATTCAGAAGATATTAATTATACTATTTTAAGCAGTTCTGATCAAGCAGAAAGTGAAATTGAAAATGATGATTTAGTAGAAAGAAGAAGATTGTTGGGTACAGATTATTACTTAAAGGCGGAAACTACCTCAGCCTTAATTTATGATAAAATCAGCAATATATCCTATAGAATTATGCTGACTGTACTGGCTGCAGTCTTAATTATTTCTCTGATTGTAATTAAATTTTTACATAAGGCATCAGTAAAAATCGTTGAGAGTTTAAGGAAAGAGCTTGAGGAAAAAACTAAAGAGGCAGAAACCGATGAAATGCTGGGCATTTATAACCGTTCTAAATTTAACCAGGAGCTAAATAGAGAAATAGACAGAGCCAAAAGATATAATAATTCTCTATCGCTAATCATGATTGACATTGATTACTTTAAGGAATTTAATGATAATTTTGGGCATCATGTTGGGGATGAAATTTTAAAGAAGATTGTTTCTATAGTCAGGGAAAAAATTAGAAAACATGATATTTTAGCACGCTATGGTGGAGACGAATTTATGCTGATCTGTCCGGAAACTGAACTGCAGGAGGCGGAAATGCTGGCTGAAAGACTTAATAGAGCAATTGACAGCTATAACTGTGAGCACGACAATAATTTAAGCTGCAGTTTTGGAGTAGCTGAATTCAAAGCAGGTCAAAATGCCAAAGAATCTCTAATCAAAAGAGTGGATCAGGCTTTATACAGGGCAAAAGATGAGGGAAGAAATTGTGTCTGCAGAAATGGAGAGTAAATCTTTATTTAAAAAGACTAATTTGGGGTGCTGAAGATGCATAAATTAAAAGAGGAAATTAAGGTTATACTGATATATTTAATAATTGGTCTGAGCTGGATATATTTTTCAGATAAAATATTGCTGCTTTTTGTTGCTGATTCCAGTCAGGTTAATCAGCTGCAGACTTATAAGGGGATTTTCTATGTAATTTCTACTGCCCTCATTTTTTACTTTTTATTTAAAAAGTATCTAGACAATCTAAGAAGTCAAAAAATTAAGCTGAAGGATAATAATTTCAAATTAAAAAAATATAATCAGGAGATAAAAACTGTTAATCAAGAGCTTGATCAGTCTCTAAACAGGCTGGAGGAGCTTAATCAGCGTTTTATCAAAATGATCAATTCTGTTTCCAGTTTAAACGAGAAGACAAAGCTTGACGAAGAAGATTTTTTATCAGATCTCCTGCTCAATTTAATAGAAATAGTACCGGAAGCCGATTATGGCAAAATATATCTAATTGAGGACCAGCAGTGTAAATTTATAGATTCTGTTGGACATCAAATAGAAATACTTAAGGATATTCAGATTAGTGATCAATACCTGCTTGATTTTAACAGTGATGGCGTAAATTTTTCCAGAGATTTTTCGATTGCTGTAGATCAGCTGCCGGAAGCGGAAAAAGTTAAATTTATGCAGGCTGTAAAAAAAGTAAAGGAGTCAATGTTTGTTGATATTAAAATAAAAAACAAGGTGGTTGGCCGGATTTCTTTAGATGTTGCTGCCGAGAGTGATAAAACTTTTAATGAGGGCACTGTTAATATTTTGGAATCATTTTCAACACTTGCTTCTTCATTTTTCGCCTATAAAAGATTTGATAAGCTGCAGGGTAAATTTACTAAAGAGCTGATTTCTTCAATTATTAAAATTTTAGAAATGTACGATGTCTATACTAAAGGCCACTCAGAAAATGTTGCTAATTTATCCCTGCTGATTGCTGAAGAGCTTGGACTTTCTGAGGAAAAGGCGCTTGATTCTTACTGGGCAGGGATGGTGCATGATATTGGGAAACTGCTGGTGCCGGTTCAGATTCTAAATAAAAAGTCTAAGCTTGAGGATTATGAATATGAATTAATAAAAAAACATCCAGGCTGGAGCAGTAAGGCTCTTTCGAATTCTGAGACTTTAGAACATATTGTGCTTTATCATCATGAAAGGTGGGACGGCAGAGGCTATCCGGAGGGTTTAAAAGCTGATCAGATTCCGCTGGTTTCTCAAATAATTGCTGTCGCAGATGCCTGGGATGCAATGACTTCTGATCGGTCTTACAGAAATTCACTGTCTAAAGAAGAAGCCTTAAAAGAAATTAGAGAAAATAAAGGCACTCAGTTTTCACCCCGGGCTGCAGAAGCTTTTTTAAGGGTGATGGAAACAAAAGAGCTTGACATTAAAAGTGATGTTCGGGCTAAATTTGAGGCTTTAGAAAGTGAAGAATTCAAATTAGATAAAAGTCAGTATTTTGAATCCCTATTTAAAAAATCAAATGAAGGAATAGTAATTTTGGATCAAAATTTCAAGATAAAAAAAGTCAATGAATATTTTGTAAAACTTTTTGGATTTAAGGAAAGTGAAATTCTGGGAAGAAAGATAAGAGATGTTCTAATTCCAGCTGAAAAACTGGATGAAGTTCAGACAAACATCAATCATTTGATTGCTAAGCAGGAGGTAAATGCCCAAACATACAGGAAGAAAAAGGACGGGAAAAGAATTGATGTTGAAGTTCAGGCTTTTTCACTTAATTTAAAGGGAGATGAAGTTGAGTATTATGTAATTTACAGGGATATCAGTGAACTGGAGGCTGCTAAAAGTAAATATGAAAATTATAAAGGACGCTATGAAGCGCTTTTTGAAAATGAAAGTACGGTGATGCTGATTATTGATCCCGATTCCGGCAAGATTATTGACGCCAATCCTGCTGCTGTTAATTTTTACGGCTGGTCGAAAGAAAGGCTGAAGTCGATGAAAATTTCTGAGATCAATGTTCTAACTGAAAAGGAATTAAAAGAAGAGATGAAGTCGGCCAGAAGGAAAAACAAAAAGCACTTTAATTTTATCCATCAGACTAAAAGAGGTGAGTTAATGGAAGTTGAAGTCTACTCCCAGCCGATTAATTTTGGCAGTAAGGATTTTCTGTATTCAATTGTTCATGAAAAGAAAAAAGTTAGGGTTTAAGCAGCTTCACTTGCGATAAATAATAGTAATCAATTTTATTAAAATGCTCCCAAAGGAATGAAGAAAGTGAGAGATTAAATTTTCTTCTTGAGGGAGCATTTATTTATGCAGCTATATAAATAGTTTAAAAGTGATTAATAATTGAATCCAAATATTTAAAATATAAAAAATATTAAAAAAATAAAGGATTTATTAATGTCGTGTCTAATATATATAATAGGTAATAAAAAAATGAAAACGTTAACTGTTAAGGTTTAAGTTAAAATTTGTTTTGATAACAATATTATTAATATTCAGAATATTAATAATATAGAGAGGGTTTTTCAAATGGCAGCAACTTTAAAAGACATAGCTAAAAAAGCAGGTGTTTCAATTACTACAGTTTCACGGGTAATCAATAATAAAGACTCTGTTATTCCAATTAAAGATGATACCAAAAATAAGGTTTTAGAAATAGCAGCTGAACTAAATTATAGACCTAATATTAATGCCCGATCACTTTCTACTAAAAAGTCTTATAATCTGGGTTTGATACTTGATTATCTAGATCCTTATTTTAGCGATATAGTAAATAGTATTGAAAAAAGTTCCCGAGAAAAAAATTATAATTTGATTTTATCGATGCTTAATAATAAATCTTTTGAAGAAATTATTAATAACCTGCTTTACCAGAGTTCTATTGAAGGAATTTTAATTGGCGGCACAAAAAAGCTGATTAAGAAGAATAGGATTTTTAATAAGTTAAAAAAACTTAATGTACCTATAGTGTTAATAGCCCATTATTTTAATGATATTCCCAGCATCAATATTGATGATTTTAGGGGAGGATATTTAGCGGCTGAACATTTAATTGAACTGGGGCATCAAAAAATTGCCATTATTACAGGCCCTGATTATGAAAATCGAAAAGATTCTCAACAGCGATTAATGGGCTATAAAAAAGCTATAACTGAAAACTCTATTGAGTTAAGAGAGGATTATATTCTGGAAGGGAATTATTCTTATCACAGTGGTTATCAGAATATGAAAAAATTATTAGGAAACAGAGAACTTCCAACAGCAGTTTTTGCGGCTGAAGATCAGATGGCTTTAGGGGCTCTAAAGGCTGCTTATGAGCTGGGAGTTAGAATTCCAGAGGATATTTCATTAATTGGTTTTGATAATATTATTCAAAGTAGATATTCTACTCCCAGTTTGACTACAATCTCTCAACCTAGAAGAGAAATGGGAAGGGCTGCGATTAATCTGCTGGTTAGTTTAATTGAAAATGAAAAAGATGAATTTAAAGAACAGCAGATATTCACCCCAAAATTAATTAGTAGAGAATCGACTTGTAGTATCTAAATTAAAATTTAAATTTTTTCTTTGATTTATTTCAATAAAATTTTTCAAAAAAGGGGGGACAAAGATTCTATTTGTTGACTGTGGTTTCTAATAGCATGGGAGGTATAAAATGCGTAAAAATGTAACTCTGATATTGTTCTTGGCCCTTTTATTGATTGGAAGTTCTATGGTGATGGCCCAGGAAAAAGGTGGCACTCTTCGTTTTGCTATGATTGATACACCACCTTCTTTAGACCAGCAGGTTATTACTTCTGACCTGGCTACAATTATTGCTCAGCATATTTTTGAAGGTCTTTATACATTTAACTCAGAATATGCTCCTGTACCAATGTTAGCTAAGGATTCGGAAGTGAGTAATGATGGCAAGCTGGTTACGATTAATTTACGAGAAGGAGTTACTTTCCACAATGGAAAAGAAATGACTTCTGAAGATGTAGTTGCATCTCTGGAAAGATGGGGAGAATTTGGTGTTCGGGGACCAGTTCTATTTGAATACATTGATAAAGTAGAAGCAAACGGAAAATATTCGGTGAATTTACATTTCTCCGAAGCTTTTTCACCCTGGAAATCAATGCTGGCCTTTATCAACGGTGGTCCTGTAATTTTGCCTAAAGAAATTATGGAAAATGCAAATGAACAACCAATTAAACCAGAAGAATATATTGGTACAGGACCTTACCAATTTAATGAGTGGAATACGGGACGCTATATTTCTTTAACTAGATATGATAATTATGCAATGAGAGAAGAAGAGTCAGATGGTTTTGCCGGTCAGAGAATATCCTACCTTGATGAATTGAAATTTATCCCTGTACCAGAAACTGGCACAAGGGTCAATGGAGTCAAAGCTGGAGATTATGATTATGCACAGAGAATGCAGGGAGACATGTATGAGAGCTTAAAAGAAAATGAAAGAGTTGAAGTTTTAGTTAATCAGGGTGCTCAATTTGGCGAGTTGTTTTTCAATCAGAAACAGGGTTTGATGACTAACACTAAACTTAGACAGGCTGTTTTGGCTGCTCTTGATATGAAACCAGTACTTCAGGCTGCTCATGGACATCCAGATCTCTGGGATCAAAATGGTTCTATTATGCCAGAAGGTACTATCTGGTATTCAGAAGCAGGTATTGATAAGTACAGTCAGGGTGATCCAGAATTAGCTAAAAAACTTGCAGAAGAGGCAGGTTATAATAATGAAAGAATCAGATTTATGACTACAACCTCTTATCAAACAATGTATGACAGCTGTGTTGTTATAGCTCAGCAGTTATCAGAAGCCGGATTTAATATTGATCTGCAGATCTATGATTGGGCAACAGTAGCTACCAGAAGAAATGATCCAGAAGTCTGGGACTTTTTCTATACCTGGCACGGATTTGTTCCGGATCCAATTCTCTACACTTTCTTAAGTCCAACCTATCCTGGTTGGTGGGATACCCCAGAAAAACGAGAATTAGTAGGTCAATTTACTAAAACTATGGATCAAGAAGAAAGAACCGAAATTTGGTCAGAACTGCAGGAACAGATCTATACTCATGTTCCAATTGCTAAAACTGGAGACACTTATACCTATGATATAACAAGTCCTAATGTTAAAGGCTTTGGTCAAACTTCCTTAATCTGGCCTAAATTCTGGAACGTATGGATTGATTAGTATCTTTTATTATAGGGCTCCCAACTGGGAGTCCTATAATTGATAACGTCAAATAAAATATGATAGTTACCATAAAATGTAAGTAAATAGTAATAGATCACCACTAATTTTAATTATAATAAAAATATTCAAAATG
>NZ_SNWX01000023.1 GCF_004362045.1 Halanaerobium saccharolyticum
CTGTATCTTATTTGAGCTGATTTTAGTGTAGAAAATACTGTTTAGAGTAATATTTTATCTTTTTTATTTTTTAAAAATCATTTGCGGAATCTCTGAATACTGTTGTTCTTGTTTAACAATTAGTATATAATAATTTATGGTTTGGGTTCTAAATCTAGTTTATAGTAAATATTTCAATTATAAATTTTTATTAGAAAATATGGATAAGGGGTGAAATTGTATAGTGAAAGCTTTGACTTTTAAACAGGGTATACATCCTGAGTATAATAAAGAATTGACAAAGGATAAACCCTTAAAAAATGCGAAACGTCCTGAGGAAGTAATTATTCCTCTAAAACAGCATATTGGAGCACCTTTAAAAGTGCTGGTAAAAAAAGGTGATCAGGTTGATCTGGGACAGAAGATTGCAGATGGAGATAGTTTTGTCTGTGCACCGATTCATGCTTCAGTTTCTGGAACTGTTAAGGAAATTAGAAAAGTAACAGATCCGGGTGGAAATATTGTTGATGCTGTAGTTATTGAGTCAGCAGAAGAGGATAAACTTAGCTCTGGTTTAGAAAAACATGATAATTTAGATCAACTCGATGCAGATCAAATCAGAAAAATCATCAGGGAGGCAGGAATAGTAGGTATGGGGGGAGCAATGTTTCCCACTCATGTTAAGGTTTCTATTCCTGATGATAAAAGTGTTGATTATGTAATTTTGAATGGGGCAGAGTGTGAGCCCTATTTAACAGTTGACCACAGGGTAATGGTCGAAAGACCAAAAAGTATTGTTTTTGGTTTAAAAGCTTTAATGAAAGCTGCAGATGCACCTGGAGGGTTTATTGGGATTGAAGAAAATAAACCTGAAGCTATAGAAAGTATGCAGGATGCAGTTAAGAATGAAAATAATATCGAAGTTAAAGTTTTGGAAACAAAATATCCACAGGGTGGAGAAAAAATGTTGATTGAGGCTATACTGGGACGGGAAGTTCCTGCAGGTGGTCTACCGCTTGATGTTGGAGTAGTGGTTAATAATACATCAACAGCAGCAGCTGTTGCGGATGCAATTAGAGATGGGAAACCATTATATGAAAGATCAATTTCTATAACTGGAAGAGGAATTAATAATCCTCAGAACTTAATTTATCGAATTGGTACCAATATTGGTGATCTGGTTGAAGAAGCTGGCGGCTTAAAAGAAGATGCTGCAAAAGTAATTACAGGTGGCCCCATGATGGGAGTGGCTCAAAAGCATTTAAATATTCCTGGAGTAAAGGGAACGTCCGGCATCCTGGTTTTAGTTGAAGATGAAGTTGAAGATTATGAGCCTTCTCCCTGTATTAATTGTGCTCGCTGTGTTGATGCCTGTCCTATGTTTTTAATGCCGACTCAACTGGCAAATTATGCAAAACATGATATGGTCGACGAATTGGAGGAATGGCAGGTATTAAGCTGTGTTGAATGTGGTTCCTGTTCATTTGTCTGTCCCGCTAAAATACCTCTAGTTCATCATCTGCGTCTTGGTAAGGCACAGGTTATGGCTAAAAAAAGAGAAGAGAATTAAGGAGGATAATCAATAATGAATAAAGAATTAATTGTAACATCCTCACCACATGTCAGAGCTCAGGATTCAGTCCAAAAAATAATGTGGTCAGTCGTAATTGCTCTGCTGCCAGCAGTTTTTGCTGCTGTGTATTTTTTTCAGGCAAGAGCAATTTCGGTGGTTCTGACAGCTGTTGCTGGTGCGGTTTTAACAGAATACATATTTCAAAAAATCAGAAACAAAAAAATTATGATTAAAGATGGAAGTGCAGTTGTTACAGGTTTACTTCTGGCACTTACTCTTCCACCTTCGATTCCGCTCTGGACTGCTTTTTTTGGTGCAGTAGTAGCTATTGGCCTGGGAAAACAGGTTTTTGGTGGAATTGGTCAAAATCCATTTAATCCGGCCTTAGTTGGACGAGCGTTTTTGACAGCATCTTATCCTGTTTTAATGACTACCTGGACTGTAGATGGAGTATCTTCTGCAACACCTTTGAGTCAGATGAAGATGGATGGGATTGCAACTGATACCTGGAATCTTTTTGTGGGTCAAATAGGTGGTTCTCTGGGAGAAACATCAGCTCTTGCTCTTTTACTGGGTTTTGCCTATCTTTTATATAAGGGCTATGTTAACTGGAGAATTCCTCTGG
This sequence comes from Halanaerobium saccharolyticum, assembly GCF_004362045.1. Lineage (GTDB taxonomy): Bacteria > Bacillota > Halanaerobiia > Halanaerobiales > Halanaerobiaceae > Halanaerobium > Halanaerobium saccharolyticum_C. Next base: position 2,178 of record NZ_SNWX01000023.1, read on the forward strand.
CAATGGTGGGTACAGTATTTTTAGGTGCTTTTGCCTTTGGTGCAGATCCAATATTTCATCTTTTTGCAGGGGGACTAATGTTGGGTGCTTTATTTATGGCTACTGATATGGTTTCCAGTCCAACCACCAAAGCCGGCCGCTGGATTTTTGGAATCGGAGCTGGTCTTTTAGTTGTCATAATTAGACTCTGGGGTGGTTATCCAGAAGGGGTAATGTACAGTATTTTGTTGATGAACACAGCTGTCCCCTTAATTAACAGATATACAAGACCTCGCAGTCTGGGAGAGGTGAAATAAATGGAAAAGAACAGTAAAAAAGCAATGATTATTACTCTAGCTACAATTGGCATAATATCAGCCTTACTTTTATCTTTTGTTTACGAATGGACTACACCTTATATCCAGGCTAATCAAGCTCAAAAGCAGAAACAGGCAATTAATGAGGTATTACCAGGTGTAGTGGAAGTGAAAAAAGTAGAAAAAAATGGTAATATATTTTATGAAGGTTATGATGCTAATGGTAACCGAGTTGGTGTTGCTTTTACAAGCACCGGTGGAGGTTACAATGGTGTAATTGAGGTTATGATTGGTGTCAATTTAGAACAGAATCAAATTTATAAAATCAGTATCTTAAATCACCAGGAAACACCTGGTTTAGGTGCAAGAATTACTGGTAAAGAATTTAAATCTAATTTTAATAATCAACCTTTTGGAAATTATAATGTTGTAAAAACTCCTCCTTCTAAAGAAATGCAGGTTCAGGCTATTGCAGGAGCAACTATTTCTTCCGAAAGTGTTACTGAGATTATTGAATCTGGATTAGATAAAGTTACTTCTGCTTATGGAGGTGGAAACTAATGGCTTTAGATTTAAAAGAGATGTTTTCTGATTTTAAAAATGGACTCTGGGCTGAAAATCCAATAATCCGTCTGGTTATCGGTATGTGTCCTACTCTAGCTGTAACCAATACAACTGAAAATGGTTTAGCAATGGGTTTAGCTACATCTTTTGTTCTTATTTCTTCGGAAATAGTAATTTCTTTAATTAAAAAATTAATTCCAGCAAATGTGAGAATACCAAGCTACATACTTATTATTGCTACTTTTGTAACCTTTGTTGATTATTTTTTAAAGGCTTTTTACCCGGGAATTGCAGAATCGCTGAGTATTTTTGTGCCTCTGATTGTGGTAAACTGTCTTATTCTGGGCCGTCAGGAGGCCTTTGCTTCTCAGCATTCAACTCCAAGAGCGATAGCAGATGGAGTAGGTATGGGACTTGGTTTTACCTGGGTTTTAGTTTTGCTGGGGGCAATAAGAGAATTTTTTGGTATGGGATCAATTTTTGGTTTAACGCTTTTAGGAGAATGGTACCGGCCAATGGTTATTATGGTATTACCTGCTGGAGCTTTTATTACACTGGGAATACTAGTTGGAATTATGAATTATATCAGCAGGGAGGGTAAATAATGGAAGAATTTACACAGATACTATTATTATTTATCAGTACTGTCTTAATTAACAACTTTATTTTGGTCAGATTTTTAGGAATCTGTCCCTTTTTAGGAGTATCAAAACAGGTTGAAACAGCTTTTAGTATGGGGCTTGCTACAACTTTTGTCATGACCCTGACTGCAGCTGCAACCTGGTTGATCAACACTTTTATTTTAGAAGCATTAAACTTACCATTTTTGCAGTATGTATCATTTATTATTGTAATTGCATCTCTGGTACAGTTTGTAGAAATGTTTATTAAAAAGACAAGTCCGGTTTTATATAAAGCATTAGGTATTTTTCTGCCTTTAATTACAACTAACTGTGCAATCTTGGGTCTGGCTTTACTGATTCCACTTAATGGTTATAGTTTTATTGCCAGTGTAGTTTTTGGTTTTGGTGCTGGAGTTGGTTTTACTCTGGCAATTGTATTAATGGCAGGATTGAGAGAAAAATTAGAATTTGGCGATGTGCCGGGGGTCTTAAAAGGTGTGCCAGTTACATTGATTATTGCAGGTATTATGGCTATGGCTTTTATGGGCTTTTCCGGGCTCATCTCAATGTAGTGGAGGTGGCAGTAAATTAAATGAATCCAACATATGTATATTCTTTAATTAGTATGGGGGGGATAGCGGCTTTATTGGCTGCAGTACTTGGTTTTGCTTCAGAACGTTTTAAAGTAGAGCAGGATCCCAGAGTTGGCAAAGTTGAAGATGCTCTCCCTGGTGCTAACTGTGGAGCCTGTGGTTATGCAGGTTGTGAGGCTTTTGCCGAGGCTGTTGTTAATGGTGAAGCTCCTGTCGGTGGCTGTCCTGTCGGTGGAGATAAAGTTGCATCTGATATTGCAGATATTATAGGAGCAGATGCAGAAAGCTCGGATAAAGTTGTTGCCGAGTTAATTTGTGGTGGGGGAATCAAAGAAACCACAAAATCTGGTAAGTATCAGGGTATTGAAACCTGTAAAGCAGCAAATGCTGTAAATGGTGGCGAAAAAGAATGTCAGTACAGCTGTCTTGGTTTTGGTGATTGTGAGGTTGTCTGTCCTTTTGATGCAATTGAAATGAGCGAAAATGGTCTGCCTCAAATAAATTATGATAAGTGTACCGGGTGTGGTAAATGTGTAGAAGAATGTCCACGTAATGTTCTACTGCTGGCACCATTAACTGCAAAAACACATATTAGATGTTCCTCTCACAATATAGGGAAAATTGTTCGTAAAACCTGTGAAGTGGGCTGTATTGGTTGTTCTCTCTGTGCAAAAACCTGTCCGGTAGATGCTATAGAGATGGTCGATAATCTGGCTGTTATGGATTACGAAAAATGTGTTAACTGTGGTAAATGTGCAGAAGTTTGTCCGACCGGCACCATTGAGTTTCAGGGTGAAATGATTGAAAAAGTTGAAATTAATGATAATTGTGTGGGCTGTACCCTCTGTGCCAAGGCCTGTCCGGTTGATGCAATAGAGGGAGAAGTAAGGAAACTGCATGAAATTGATCAGGAAATATGCATCCAGTGTGGACTTTGTTATGAAGCCTGTAATGTTGATGCAGTGGATTTATTTTATCAAGAAGAAAATAATAGTTAAGATATTTAAACCCGTCCTTTTAAAAGGGCGGGTTTTTGATAGTGCTCTAGTATGGACATCAGACCGGAAAGATGTTAAAATATAGAGTAATGGTAGTTAAAAAAGAAATTAGTGGTGATTTTAATTGAAAATAAGAGATATTTTAACTTTTTATGATAAAATTTTAATTGTTTTTGTGATTATAGTTAGTCTAGTATTGCTGCTAATCCCTTTTTATTATTTCGGAACTTCTGCGGAAGATGAAGAATTAATTCTTAAGGTACAGCAGGGAGACCAGATAGTCAAAACTGTGGCCGTTGCTAATAGTTACCAGGAACCTATTATTTTTAAGATAAAAGGTCCAATAGGAATTCATACTATAGAGGTTAATCAGGGTAGGGTTCGAGTTATGGAGGCTCCGGCTGCTGATCCACTAAAAATTTGCGAAAAAACAGGCTGGATTAGTAGAGAGGGACCAATTATTGTCTGTGTGCCAAATTCATTGAGCCTCTGGCTGGAAAGCACAAACTCTGACATAGATGGGATGAGCTGGTAGGATGAAAAAAACAAAAAAAATTGTGGTTATCTCATTATTAATCTCTTTAGGGCTTGTTTTACATCTTGTAGAAAGTTTTTTTCCACTTTCAGCAGTAGTTCCTGGAGCAAAACTTGGCCTGGCAAATATTGTGTCTTTAATTGCAATTTCCCTATTTGGATTTCCAGCTGCTTTCCAGGTTGTAATTTTCAGAGTAGTACTGGGTTCATTATTAGCAGGAACCTTTATGACTATAAATTTTTATTTGAGTTTTAGTGGTGGAATATTGAGTTTTATACTGATGTATTTAACTTATTATTATTTTAAAGACTACTTTTCTTTAATTGGAATTAGTATAATAGGTGCTGTTGCTCATAATACTGCTCAAATTACAGCTTCCTATTTCATTATAGCCAACATTGGTATATTCTATTATTTACCGTTTTTGATTTTGCTTGCTCTGCCAACAGGTTTTGGGGTTGGTCTGGTCAGTTACTTTACTCTTAAACATCTGCCATATTCACTTACCGGAGGTAATTTTAATGATTAAAAAAGTAAATAATGTAAAAAGTAATTTAAAATTAGTTTTAGCCTCTGCTTCTCCCAGGAGAGAGGAAATTTTAGCACAGCTAAATTTAAAATTTACTATAGTACCTTCTAAAATTGATGAAAAAGAATTTACAGAGAGTGATCCGATTAAGCTTGTAAAAATTCTTGCTGAGGAAAAAGCAAAATCAGTCTCTAATCTAGTAGAAGAGGCAATTATTATAGCTGCAGATACTGTAGTAGTTCATAATGATCAGATTCTTGGTAAACCAGCTGGGAAATCGGAAGCTAAAAAAATGCTAAAAAAATTAAGTGCTGCTCAGCATCAGGTAATTACCGGGGTAGCAGTTTTAAATTCAAGTTCAGGCGAAAGTCATCTTGCTTATAATATTACTGAAGTCAAAATGGCTGCTCTTAGTCCAGAGGAGATAAATAATTATGTGGAAACAGGTGAACCTTTAGATAAAGCTGGTTCTTATGCTATTCAGGGTTTTGGAGCTCTTTTTATAGAAGAAATAAAAGGCTCTTATTATTCGGTGATGGGACTGCCCATTCACCAGCTTGCTAAATTATTGAATAAATTTAATTATGGAATCCTATAAGAGAAAGGGGCTAATTTTTGATGGAGGGTCTGCAGACCAATTTCACCATCAAAGAACTACCAGCAGAGGAAAGACCGAGAGAAAAGTTATTGAAAAAAGGAAGTAAATATTTATCTACAGCGGAACTGCTGGCTTTAATTATCAGGACTGGAAATAGGGAGAGGACTGCTGTTGAACTGGCTCAGGATGTACTTAGTTTTCATGGAGGTCTGTCAGGACTGCAGGATCTCAGCTGTGAGGAACTGCAAGAAATTAATGGAATTGGAACTGCTAAAGCAGCTCAGATTAAGGCGGTTACTGAATTAAGCCGCAGGATTTCCAGTCTCAAAAATCAAAAAAAAGATCTGGTAAGTAATCCTATTCAGGCAGCTGAACTTTTAGCAGCAGAAATGAGATTTTTAAAACAGGAAGTTTTGCGTGTTATCTTACTTGATGTGAAAAATAAAGTGATTGCTGTGCCCGAGATTTCTCGAGGGGGGCTCTCCAGTTCAATAGTTCATCCTAGAGAAGTTTTTAAGCAAGCGATCAGGCGCAGCAGTGCAGCAATGATTTTAGTTCATAATCATCCCAGCGGTGATCCGACTCCCAGTACTGACGATTTAAGCATTACTAAAAAGCTGGTCAAAACTGGCAAAATAATTGGCATAGAAGTAATGGACCATATTATTATTGCCGGAGATAAATATTTAAGTTTTAAAGAAAAAGGCTTATTTTAGTTTTTTATAATTTATCGGATTTTAGTCTAAGTTTTATTTAATTTGAAAGGGGTTTTAAATAAATGGTTTTTAAATTTTTAAGTGCACCATTTTCAAGGGATATGGGTGTTGACCTTGGAACAGCAAATACATTAGTTTATATTAAGGGTAAGGGTATTTTGATTAGAGAACCTTCAGTGGTTGCCCTAAAAAAAGATAAGCAGGAAGTTCTTGCTGTTGGAAATGAAGCAAAGAGAATGATTGGTAGAACACCTGGAAATATCATTGCAGTTAGGCCCATGAAAGATGGAGTAATTGCTGATTTTGATGTTACTGAATCAATGCTTCGCTATTTTATAACCAAGGCACATAAAAGAAGTAGAATGGTTAGACCAAGAATAATTATTTGTGTTCCTTCGGGAGTGACAGAAGTTGAAAAAAGAGCTGTAATTGATGCGGCTGTTCATGCTGGAGCCAGAGAAGCTTATTTAATTGAAGAGCCGATGGCAGCAGCGATTGGTGCCGGTTTGCCGGTCCATGAGCCCACTGGCAATATGATAGTTGATATCGGTGGAGGAACTACCGAAGTAGCAGTTATTTCTCTGGGAGGTATTGTAACCAGCCGTTCAATCAGAATTGGTGGAGATGATATGGATGCAGCAATTGTCCAATATGTAAAAAGAAAGTATAATTTGATGATTGGAGAAAGAACTGCTGAAGAAATTAAAATAGATATTGGAGCTGCTTTTAGTGATGATCCAGAAGGTATTAAAGAAATAAGGGGGCGTGATTTAGTTAGTGGGCTACCTAAAACAATAGAAATTAATGGAGAAGAAATTCAAAAAGCTTTAGAAGAACCTGTGGTAAATATTATTGATGCTGTAAAAATGACTTTAGAAAAAACTCCACCAGAGCTAGCTTCTGATGTAATGGATAGGGGTATTATTTTAACAGGTGGTGGAGCTTTATTACAGGGTCTTGATAAATTATTAATTGATGAGACTCAGATGCCGGTTCATATTGCAGATGAGCCTCTGGATTGTGTTGCTAAAGGAACTGGTATTGCTTTAGAAGAAATTGACTCCTTAAAAAAGATCTTAATTACACCCAAAAAACTATCATAGGGGGTGTACCTGTTGTTTGAATTTAACAGGAATACACTAATTTCAGCAGCTATCATTCTCTTATTGATTCTAATAATCGGCTTTGTTTATTTTAGTGATCTTAATCTACCTTTTATCAGCTGGTTGAGTGATCTAGTTTACAATTCGATCACACCAATTTTAAATATTATTCATCAACTGGTCGAAAATATTACTGGTTTTTTTAATACTCTTTTTTCAATTGATGACATAACTCGGGAGATTGAAAAGTTAAGGCAGGAAAATAGTGTTCTAAAGAGACAGATACTTTTCCTGGAAAATATAAATCGAGAAAATAAGAGACTGAGAGAACTGCTTGAGTTTAAAGAAAAAGTTGACTATCAGATGGTGGGAGCTGAAGTAATTGCAAACTCTCCTTCTGTCTGGGAAAAAATGATTACAATTAATCGCGGCAGTCGTGATGGATTGAAAGAAAGAATGCCTGTAATTACTTATCAGGGGTATTTAGTTGGTAGAATAGAAGAATTAGGCAGCAGTTCAGCTCAGGTCAGATTGATTACTGATCAGAATTTTGTGGTTGGTGGAATTATCGCCAGAACAGAATCCAGAGAGATTGGTCTGGTTCGAGGTAGTGGGAGAGATGATCAGCCCAGTATTATGGATAATATTGCCTGGGATGCCGATATTCAACCTGGTGATATTATTTTAACATCAGGCCTCTCTAATAATTTTCCTGCTGGCTTAAAAATTGGAAAAGTAACAGAAGTTGAAGTCGATAATTACGGCCTTTCTCAAAAAGCAAAAGTTAATTTATTTATCAGTAATATTACCCTGGAGGAAGTTATGGTTATTAAAAAATTTGATGTAGAGTCTAATAGTAATTTTGATGAAGAAGAAAATGAGGAAGAAATTAATTCAAATGAGGAAAGTGAAGAGAATGATAGCAATTCAGAAAGTGAAAATAATTAAGAGCATAATATATGTATGGTGGAGAGTTTAAATTGAAAAAATATTTATTTAATATTTCAATATTAATCCTGCTTTTAATCTGTCAGCTGTCAATAGCGATTATATTTCCATCATTAAAACTAATTCCAGATTTTATTTTAATTTTTATAGTTATCAGAGCTATAATTTTTGGTGCGAAAGATGCGATGATTTATGGAGCTATTGGTGGTCTGCTTCAGGATGTCTTTTTAGCTTCTTTTATTGGACTTTTTACACCTGTTAAAATAGCTGTTGCCTTCTTAGCAGCTTTATTATCTGGCCGTTTTTTTCCGGAAAACCTATTGATTCCTCCCCTGGGAGTTTTTATGGCCACAGTGGTGCATGAATTATTATATTTGCTGTTAAAAGAAAATTATCTTTTTTCAGCTGACTATTTGGTTTTGATTAAGGAAATAATTCTTCCACTTGCAGCACTTAATGCCCTGATTACTTTTTTTGTATATTTAATATATTTTCTGTGGGGAAGGTGGGATCTGAGTGGACAGGCATAAAATCTTGAGAATAGTTATTCTTTTAATCTTCATTATTTTACTGTCCAGAGCGGCCTATCTGCAGGTTGTGCGTGGTAACTATTATTATGAACTTTCAGAAGGAAACAGAATTTCTGTAAGACCAATTAATGCTCCGAGGGGTAGAATTTATGATCGAAGGGGAGAAATTATTGTCTCCAACCGACTTGCTTATAATTTATATTTGATGCAAAATGAGATTCCCCCGGAAAAAACAACTGAAGAAATTTTAACTGAGCTTTCAAATTTAAGTAGTTTAACGAAATCTCGTCTTCTCTCTAATTTTCATAGTGCAGAGGTGAACACAGCTGCTGAACCAATTCTTTTAGCAAGACACTTGAGCAAAGAAGATGTGGTAATTATTGCTGAGAATAAAGATATCCTTTCTGGATTAGTAGTTAAAGAATCTTCATTAAGAGACTACATTTATCCAGAGCAACTGGTTCATACTACTGGCTATATTGGTGAAATTAATGAAGAAGAATTAATTAGTTTTACTGAAGCAGGTTATAATTATCGCGGCGGTGATTTTGTTGGTAAAACTGGACTGGAAAAAGAATATGAGTTTTATTTAAAAGGTAAACGAGGAGCCGAACAGGTTGAAGTAAATAGTAGAGGAGAAAAAATAAAAACTATTGGAATTAAAAAACCTGAGCCTGGTAATGACCTGATCTTAAATATTGATTTTTCGCTTCAGTCAGCTGTAGAGAAATTAGTGGAGAAAAAATATCAGAAATTAAGAAATCTAGCAGAAGAAAATGAAGAAAGAGCGATGCCTACCGGCATTTCAGCTTTAGTGATGGATATAGATAGTGGGGGTATAATTAGCAGTGTTAGCTTACCTGATTATAATCTAAATTTATTTGCCAGGGGCATTAGCAGCAGTGATTATCATAAATTAATTAATAACCCTCTCAAACCACTGATTAACCGGAATACTATGACTGCTGTACCTCCTGGATCAATTTTTAAACTGGTTACCGGTACTGCGGCTATGGAGGAACTGGGAGTAAGAGCCAATACAAGTTTTTACGACTCAAATGGTACTTTTTATATTCCAGGCTGGTCAAGACCTTTTCGTAACTGGAATCCAATTGGGGAAGGAAAAATGGATTTTGTTAAGGCAATTGCCCGTTCTAATAATATTGTTTTTTATGAACTGGGATATGAATTATATAAAGAATATGGTGGAGAAATGCTAACTGAATATGCAGAGAAATATGGTCTGGGAAGTAAAACTGGTATAGATTTACCTGCAGAAAAAAAAGGTTTAGTTCCGGATGAAGAATGGAAACAAAAGCACTTAAATCAGAGCTGGTATCCTGGAGATTCAGTTAATCTGTCTATTGGACAGGGAAGTTTATTGACCACTCCTGTCCAGATTGTATCCTTAATTTCTGCTATTGCTGCTGATGGTCTCGCCTATAAACCTCAGATTGTGAAAAAAATAAAAAATTCTGAGGGGGAAGTTATCAAAAGTTTTAAACCTCAAATTAATATTGATTTAAGAGATGAAATTGACAGTAGAGTTTTTGAAGCTTTAAAACAGGGGATGTATGATGTTGTAAATAAAAATTATGGTACTGCATCCAGACATTTTAATGATTTTCCTCTGTCAGTAGCTGGTAAAACTGGTACTGCTCAGACCGGTGGTGCCAACCACGCCTGGTTTGGGGGTTTTGCGCCTTACGAAGATCCGCAAATTGCTGTGGTAGTTTTTATAGAAAATGGAGGATCCAGTGCTTATTCAGTTCCAATTGCAAGAGAAATCATGGAACTTTATTTTGGTTTTAAAAATCGTAATAATCTGCAGGATAAATTATATTACTATCAAAGAAAAATTATTAATCAAAATGACTAAGTTTAGTTTTACAGCTATAATTTGAGTTTGATATCCCTACTATACTGTTTTAAATTAACCTAAGTAGGAGAAGCAGGATTTTCAATTTTATTAAAGAATATAATAAAAAGTGGACTAAATGAGGAGAGATCTTATGGCTTCTGTATTTTCATTTCAGGCAGTTTCAGATGGAATAGTTATGAATTTTCGTGAAAGCAGTACTTTTGGCAGCATAAAAAAAGCTGTCAGCCTCCATGCAGCTGAAGCCTCTGATTTTTTTACAGGTGTAAATCTGTATTTAAATTTAAGTGGACTGGAATTAGCTTACGAACAGCTGGAAGAATTGATGGAGATAGTAAAAAATTATAATCAGGTAAATAAAATATACTTTACAGCCCGAAAAATCAAAGAAGAAAAAAGTGAAGATAATTACTCAGATGCAGTAATTATCAATAGAACTCTCAGATCAGGTCAGAGAGTTAAACATCAGGCCAATATTGTAATTGTTGGAGATGTTAACCCGGGTGCTGAAGTTATAGCTGGTGGAGATATTATTGTTTTTGGTAGATTAAGAGGTGTTGTTCATGCAGGTGCTGGTGGAAGTAAAGATTCTCAGGTAGCAGCTTTAAAGTTAGATCCTACTCAGCTGCGAATTGCATCTTTAATTGCAAGATCACCTGATGACAGTGATAGTTCGAAATTACAGGCAGAAAGAGCATATATAGAAGATGATCAGATTGTGGTAGAGAAAATTTAGTATAAAATCCAGGGGGGATGAAATTTGGCAGGTAAAACGATTGTTATTACTTCAGGAAAAGGTGGAGTAGGTAAAACTACTTCTTCAGCTAATATTGGTACTGCACTGGCAATGCATGGTAATAAGGTATGTTTAATTGATGCTGATATTGGTTTGAGAAATTTGGATGTTGTCATGGGACTTGAAAATAGAATAGTTTATGATATTGTCGATGTTGTAGAGAATAACTGCCGATTGGAGCAGGCGATGATTAGAGATAAGCGTTATGATGGTTTATATCTCTTACCAGCTGCTCAAACAAGAGATAAAACTTCTGTAACTCCTTTTCAGATGAAAGAGCTGATTGAGAAGTTAAAAGAAGATATGGACTATATTGTTGTTGATTCACCGGCTGGAATAGAGCAGGGTTTTAAAAATGCAATTGCTGGGGCAGATAGAGCTATCATTGTTACTACTCCAGAAATATCTGCTGTTCGAGATGCTGACAGAATTATTGGTTTACTGGAGGCAGAAGGACTGCGTGATCCAGAAGTGATCATTAACAGGATTAGAGCAGATATGGTTGAACGTGGAGATATGATGGGTATTGAAGATATGATAGAGATTCTTGCCATTGAACTAATTGGTATTGTACCAGAAGATGAGGGTATTGTAGTTTCTACCAATAGAGGTGAACCTATTGCCTTAAATGATAATGCTAAGGCAGGGCAGGCATATCGTAATATTGCCCGCAGAATTATGGGGGAAGATCTGCCAATGATGAAACTGGAAAAGGATAGTTTTATAAGCAGATTCAAAAAATTAGTTGGTTTATCTTAATATAAAGGGGGGAGTAAAATCGATATATTAAAATGGCTCGGTTTGAAAAGTGATGATAAAAAAAGTAAGAGTGTGGCAAAAGAAAGATTGCAATTTGTACTTGTTCAGGATAGAGTAAAACTAACTCCGGATGAGATGGATGCAATGCGGGACGAATTAATAGAAGTTTTAAGTAAATATATAGATGTCGATTCTCAAAAAATTGAAATGGATGTCAGGCGAGAAGATGATATGACAGCCCTGGTTGCAAATTTTCCCCTCAAGGGTTCAAAGTAGTGGGGTTGTTTGATAATGAACTGGAATAAAAAATTTCTGAGGTATTTAAATTTTAATGTCCCACTTGCTGTGGTGCTGTTAATTATTATTGGTTTTATTAGCATCAGTTCTGCTGTTGAAATCAATCATATGAACAATGGTGCTCTAAGGTTCTTACAAAAACAGGCAGTCTCAGTTGTTCTGGGGCTGCTCGTGATTTTTATTTTACAGGCTTTTGATTACAGAATCTTTAAAGAATATGCAGCAGTAATTTATGCTGTAATGCTGGTTATGTTAACTGCAACAATATTTTTTGGCCGCGGTGTTTCGGGAGGAGCACACTGGATCAGCATTGGTGCTTTTAATCTTCAGACTTCAGAATTATCAAAAATTATGTTAATTTTAGTTCTGGCTGCTGTGATTGACAATAATTCTGATGATATGGGTTATTTAAAGGGAATGTTTTTACCCTCAATTATAGCCTTTATTCCTTTTGCTCTGGTAATTTTACAGAATGATTTAGGAACTGCCTTAGTTCTATTTTTTATTTATCTGGTAATGCTCTTTGCTGGTGGTGGAAATTTTAAATATATGGCGGCTGTGTTTGGGGGCGGATTTTTATTGGTTGTTTTAGTTATAACTGCCCATGTTACTCTCAAGACTCCACTTCCTTTTTTAAAGGAGTACCAGCTGAATAGATTAATTGTATTTATTAATCCCAATATAGATCCTCACGGCAGTGGTTATAATATTATTCAGTCAAAGATTGCTCTGGGTTCAGGAAGAATTTTTGGTAAAGGATTATTTGCCGGTACTCAAAATCAGCTCAACTTTCTGCCGGAAAAGCATACTGATTTTATATTTTCGGTAATTGGAGAAGAATTTGGTTTTATTGGTTCGGCAATAGTAATTTTGTTATTTTTATATTTGCTCTGGCAGTTTTTAAATATTGCAGAAAATGCCAGAGATCGTTACGGTTATCTAATTGTGGTAGGGGTAATGGCAATGTTTCTATTTCATATTCTGGAAAATATTGGGATGACAATGGGGATTATGCCGATTACTGGTATTCCACTTCCCTTTATTAGTTATGGAGGTACATTTATGCTGACTTCGCTGACTGCAGTTGCAATCGTAATTAATGTAAACTTAAGAAAAAATAAATTGATGTTCTAAACTTTGAGGTGGTTTTTTGCAATTTAAGAAAAAAATTATAGAAAATTTATATAAAATATCCAGTCCGGAAAGATATACTGGTAATGAATGGAATTCAATTAATAAGGAATGGGATCCAGAAAGCTTAAAGGTAGCGCTTGCTTTTCCAGATGTTTATGAGATTGGAATGTCTCATCTGGGTCTCAAAATTTTATATCATTTGATCAACAGGGAAGAAAACATGCTGGCAGAAAGAGTTTATGCTCCCTGGCAGGATATGGAAGAGTTAATGAAGGAAGAGGAGATTCCACTTTATACACTGGAATCTTACCATGAAATTAAAGATTTTGACATTTTAGGTTTTACCTTACAGTACGAAATGAGTTATACCAATATTCTAAATATGCTTGATTTAAGCGGACTCGCTCTTTATGCTTCCGAAAGGGAGGATGCCGACCCGCTGATAATTGCCGGTGGTTCTACCGTTTTTAATTCTGAGCCGATAGCAGATTTTATAGATTTATTTTTTGTTGGAGAAGCAGAATCTTTAATTATAGAGCTTTTAAATGAATATCAAAATTTAAAAGCTGAAGCTTTAAGTAAAGATGAAATTTTAAAGAAATTAAACAAAATGCCAGGAGTTTATGTTCCTTCTTTATATGGGGAGGAATATGGAAATAATGGTGAAATTTTAGCATTAAATTCTGCAGAGGGAGAAAAAGCAAGAGTAAAAAAACAGGTGGTTAAAAAGTTAGACCGGGCTTTTTATCCAACCGATTTTATTGTCCCTTACCGGGATACAGTCCATGAGAGAGTTGTCCTGGAGATTTCTCGAGGCTGCACTAGAAGCTGCAGATTTTGTGCAGCTGGAATGGCCTATCGACCTGTTAGAGAAAGAAGTGTTGAGCGCCTGCTGGACCTGGCCGAAAAAGCATTGAAGTCAACAGGTTATGATGAGATTTCTCTAACTTCTCTGAGCACAGTCGATTATACTGATGCCAAAAATCTGATTCAAAAAATGACCGAGAGATTCAGTGATCGTATGATCAGTATTTCTTTATCTTCACTGCGGGTAGATAAATTTTCTGTAGAACTGGCCGAAGAAGTTAACAAAGTGCGAAAAACAGGTTTAACTTTTGCTCCAGAAGCTGGAACACAGCGGTTAAGAGATGTGATTAATAAAAATATCAGTGAAGAGGATATTTACAGTGCCGCCCGCTCTGCTTTTGAAAATGGCTGGTCTAAAATTAAACTATATTTTATGATTGGACTGCCAACTGAGACAATGGAAGATGTCAGAGGGATTGCAGAGATGGCTCAAAAAATAAGAGATCTTGGACAGGAAATTCGCAGAAACACTAAACAACGAATGCGGCGAATTGAAGTTTCAGTCAGTGTATCGACCTTTGTACCCAAAGTTTTTACTCCTTTTCAGTGGCATCAGATGGATGATATTGAAACGATAATTAAAAAACATGATTATTTGAGAGATAATATTAAGGGCAGAAGTTTTTCTTTCAGCTGGAATGATCCAGAACTTTCTCGATTGGAAGGTGTACTTGCCAGAGGAGACAGGCGTTTAGCAGATGTAATTGTTTCTGCCTGGGAAAAAGGCAGCCGTTTTGAAGGCTGGCATGAGTGTTTTAAACCCAGGATCTGGGGAGAAGCATTTAGAGAAAATGAAATCGAACCGGAAGAATATTTAAGGGAAAGAGGAGCAGAAGAGATTTTTTCCTGGGAAAAGCTTGATATCGGTATTCCTAAAACGTTTTTGTTGAAGGAGTATAAAAATGCCCGGCAGGAAGTGTTGATTGATGACTGCAGAACTGCTGAATGCCACGGTTGTGCAGTTTGCGGCAATTTTGAAGTTGATTTAGAGTTAGTAGGTGGTAGAAGAGATGAATTACAGAATTAAGTTTGCTAAATTAGAAGATTTGATGTATATTTCGCATCTGGAAGTAATTAAAACTTTAAGGAGAATAATTAGAAGAGCAGAGCTGCCGGCAGCTTTTTCTCAGGGCTATAACCCGAGAATCAATCTTGCTATTGGACCACCACTTGCTGTTGGTTTAATCAGTAAAGGAGAATATTTCGATCTGGAGTTAGAAGTTGATCTGGAGCCAGAACAATTGCTGGCTGACTTAAACTCTGCTTCACCGGAAGATTTAAGATTTTTAGAGGCAGTAAAAATACCGGCTGATATTAGATCACTTTCATCTTTAGTTGACACTGCGATTTATACTATTAATTTTAATTATAGAGAAGCCAAAAGTCTGGAAGAGGAAAAAAAAATGCTGGAAGAATTTATGAATCAGGAAGAAATTATGATTGTTAGACACCGCAGGAAGAAATCAGACAGAAAAATAGATTTAAAGGAAAGAATATTCGCTGCAAAAATTAAAGCAAAAAACAAATGGGAATTTGCAGTTGTTACCGGGAGTAGAGGAAATGTAAGACCGGAGGAGCTTAATAGAGCTCTAAGAGAAAAACATCCAGAAATAAAAGAGTTTTCACCTCTACAGGTTGTAAGAGAGGGAGTTTTTGTTAAAGATGAAGAAAAATTTAAGCCTCCCTATACAGAAAAATTTATCGGGAGTTGAGATAGATGAGTAGACAAATAATTATTAATTCGGAATATAGAGAAAGACGAGCAGCATTATTAAATAATAATTCGCTGGAAGACTTATTTTTTGAAAGAGATACCTATCATAAGATTGCAGGTAATGTTTATCGGGGAAGAGTGCAGGATGTACTGCCTGGAATGCAGGCAGCTTTTGTTGATATTGGAATTGCCCGCAATGCCTTTATTCACATAAATGATTTATATCCAATTTTAAGTAATGAGCAGAAAAAGAAGTTAAGCAAAAAAGAATTGAATGTTAAACATGTGTTACAGCCGGGACAGTGGTTGATGGTGCAGGTTGTCAAAGAGCCAATGGGAACTAAAGGGGCTAAAGTCACCTGTAAAATTTCGATTCCGGGTAGATTTTTTGTTTATATTCCTTCTGATAATAAAATTGGAATTTCACGCAGAATCAATGATGATGGAGAGCGAGGACGCTTAAAATCAATCGCACAGGATTTAAAAGATGGTAAAGAAGGGCTGATAATTAGGACTAATGCCCGTGATGAAAGCTATACAAAGCTGCAAAATGATTATAATTTTTTATCTGGAACCTGGAAGAGAATTAGAAATGATTTCTTTCAGAAAAATGATATAGATATTTTATATCAGGAAGAAGATTTACTCAAAAATTTAATTAGAGATTATTTAGATGAAAATATCGATCGAGTAGTAGTAGACGACAAAAAAGATTACCAGCGATTAATTGATCTAACCTCAGTTTTTGCACCGGATTTAAAAAATAGAATTGCACTTTATCAGCGCAATATTCCTATTCTGGCTGCATATAATATCGAAAAAGAAATAGAAAGTTTACTGCAGCGTAAAGTCTGGCTTAAATCGGGGGGATATCTGGTAATTGATCAGACAGAAGCTCTGGTATCTATTGATGTTAACACAGGTAAATTTACAGGTAAAAAGAACCTGCAGGATACAATTGTTAAAACCAATAAAGAGGCTGTAGCTGAAATTGCCCGTCAGATTAAATTAAGAGATATTGGTGGTATAATTATAATTGACTTTATAGATATGAACAATCACTCTGATCAGCAGTCAGTGACTGATCTGCTGGCAAATGAGCTGGATAAAGACAGAACTAAGACTTCTATTTTAGGTTTTACCCAGCTGGGACTGCTGGAGATGACCCGTAAAAAGGTAAGAGAAGGTTTTGGATCTTTAATGCAGAAGGATTGTCCAGTTTGTGGTGGAACCGGAAAGGTTTTATCAGAGTCTACAGTAGCCATGAAGGTGATTCGTAAAATTGATGAGATTACCAGCAGAAAGAAATATCCTGCTGTTTCTTTAGAGCTGCATCCAGAAGTGGCAGCGGTTTTAATTGGAGCAGGTGGTGAAAAACTGCAGGAACTGGAAGATAAATTTGGGATTGATATTTTTATCAGCGGTAATGCAGAACTGAAATATGAGGATATGATTATTGAAAAAGGTAGTAAAGAGGATCTGCAGCCTGAAGTTTTAGATTTAGATGCAGGTGATCGAATCACAGTTAAAATTGAGGATCAGCATGCCAGCAATCAAAATGCAGGTATTGCCCGCATAGATGGATATATTATTATAGTTAATGGTGCCGGGAATATGGTTGATAATGAAGTCGAGATTATAATTGATGATATGCACCGAACTTACGCCAGAGCACATCTGGCATAATCAGCATAAAAATTTAAATTATTTTTATAAATCATTAAAAATATAATTTTAAGGATAAGTGCCTTGATAATTTGCTAACTCATTTTGTTCATTCCCTTGACTAAAGGGCTCATTTATGCTAGAATTTATATCTGGAGTTATTTATCCAGCCTTCATTTTGAAGGTGCCAAAACCGCACGGTACAGGCTGACAAATCTCTTGCAATAAAGGGTGCCTCATCCGGCGAGTCTGAGGTAAGGGGGGTGTAACATATAATGTACGCTATTATTAAAACTGGCGGTAAACAATACCGCGTTGAAGAAGGTCAAATAATTAAAATTGAAAAGCTTTCTGCTGAGGAAGGCGAAAATGTAGAATTTGATCAGGTTTTAGCTTTTGCTGATGATAATGGTCTTAAAGCAGGTTCTCCAATGCTTGATGGAGCTTCTGTTAAGGGAAAGGTAATCGAACAGGGTAAGAATAAAAAGATTGTCGTTTTCAAATATAAGCCAAAGATCAGATATCGCAAGAAAACCGGTCACAGACAGCCTTACACTAGAGTTTTAATCGAAGACATTAATGCTTAATTTTATAGATTAAAAAAATTAGCAGAGATATTAGCTCATTGAGGCTAATATTTAACTTATAGATATTTAAAAATTTATTTTCTAAGGGGGTGGAGTTAAATGTCCCAGAAGAAGGGTGTTGGTAGTTCCCGGAATGGTCGTGATAGTGAATCGAAACGACTTGGTGTTAAGGAATTTGACGGCGAATTTGTATCAGCTGGTAGTATTTTAGTGCGTCAGAGAGGTACTAAATTTAAGCCAGGTTTAAATGTTGGCCGTGGTAGTGATGATACTTTATTCTCCAAGGTTGACGGTTTTGTTAAATTTGAAAGAAAAGGTAAAAAGAATCGTCAAATCAGTGTGTATACAGAAGATCAGGTAGCAGCTATTGCTAACTAATATTATTGTATAATGTCCCTCAGTGCTTTAGGTGCTGAGGGTTTTTTAATATTAGAAATCATTTCAAATGTTTTCCTGTAAATATATATAATTGTTTAAATTTAATTTTTGTGATGAAAAAATTTTGAATTGGGGGTGAAAAATATGTTTATAGATGAAGTAGAATTTAAAGTTAAAGCCGGAGATGGTGGTAATGGAGTTGTCAGTTTTCGCCGCGAAAAATATATTGATCAGGGGGGTCCTGATGGTGGAGATGGTGGAGATGGCGGCAGTATTATCCTCAGAGTAGATGAAGGAATGAATACTCTGGCTGATTACCGTTATAATAATATTTATAAAGCTGAGCGGGGAGAAAATGGTCAGGGGAAAAAGATGCACGGCAAAAATGGTGAAGATCTTTACCTTGAAGTACCGCCAGGAACAATGGTTTATGATTTAGATACAGGTCAATTTCTTGCTGATTTAAAAGAGGCAGGAGATGAGTATGTAATTGCTGAAGGTGGTAAAGGTGGTAAAGGAAATGCCAGATTTAAAAAGTCAACTCGTAAGGCTCCACGTTTTTCAGAAAACGGCGCTAAAGGTGAACTGCGAAAAGTTAGACTGGAATTAAAAGTCCTGGCAGATGTGGGTCTGGTTGGCTATCCTAATGTCGGGAAATCAACCTTGATTTCTCAAGTTTCACATGCTAAACCTAAAATTGATTCCTATCATTTTACAACTCTACATCCCAACTTAGGTGTTGTTAAATTTGGAGAATATCAATCTTTCGTTATGGCTGATATTCCTGGTATAATTGAAGGAGCACACCAGGGTACAGGTCTGGGTGATGAATTTTTAAAACACCTGGAGCGGACAAGACTTTTAGTCCATGTAATTGATGTCTCAGGAATTGAGGGCAGAGATCCGCTTGAGGACTTTGAAACTATCAATAATGAACTAAATAAATACAATGATTATCTGGCTTCTTTAGAACAGGTTATAGCTTTAAACAAAATTGACCTGGAAGAAGGGAGACAGAATATAGAAAAAGTTAAATCAGAATTAAATGATCGTGGTTACAGTGTATTCCCTATTTCCGCAGTAACAGGTGAGGGCTGTAAGCCATTGATTTATCATCTGGGTCAGCGCCTGGAGGAACTCCCAGAAAGAGAAATCGAAAAAGAGGAAGAAGTTGTAATTAAACCTGATTTTGTTGATGAATTATATATAGAAAAACTAAATGAAGACAAATATGAAATAAAGGGTACTTTGCTTGATTCCTATCTTGAGAAAACTGATTTTAATAATGATGCTGCTGTCCAGAGATTGATGCGGGTTTTAAAACACTATGGTTTAAATAAGATGATGGAAAAAGAAGGGGTTAAAGAGGATGACACAGTAGTTATTGGTCCCTTAGAATTTGATTATGTTGAATAAATTTTAATTTAAATCTGATAGTTAATTGATATTTATTATCTTAATTAATTATTAATCGGAAAGAAGGTGATATAATGTTAACAGGAAAAAACAGAAGCTATCTCCGAGGAGAAGCAAATTCTTTGAATCCAGTTGTTCATGTTGGAAAAGATGGAATCACTGATTCTGTGATTGAGCAGTTAGATGCAGCTCTGGAAGATCATGAGCTTTTAAAAGTGAGAATTTTAGAAAGCACAGGCAGAGAAACTCGTTCGGCAGCTGAGGAACTGGCAACAGCAACTGGTGCAGATGTAGTCCAGGTTATTGGTGGTATTGCAGTATTATTTCGACAGCGAGAGGAGGATTCGAACTTTAAACTTTAAGTAAAGATTAAACCCGGGGGAGAGTTTCACAGGGAGGTATTTTTATGTCAAAAGTTAAAATAATAACAGATAGCTGTTCTGATTTACCAGCAGATATTGTGGACAGCTATGATATTGAATTTTTAAATATAGAAGTAAATATCAATAATCAAAAGTATTATGATCGGGCTGATCTGCAGCCGGCAGAGTTTTATCATTTAATTAGTCAGCAGCAGGATGTTCCCAAAACCTCACGGATTACTCCGGTAAAATTTAAAGAAGTATATCAAAAAGCTCTGAGAGAATATGATCAGGTACTGGTTATTGCTTTTTCTTCAAAATTGAGTGGGATATTAGAGTCCGCTGTAATTGCAAAAAGGGAATTGGGCAGTGATCGGATTAAAATAATTGATTCTAAAGCTGCCTCAGTTGGTCAGGGACTTTTAGTGTATCAGGCGGCAAAAATGCTGCAGGTTGGAAACTCGATTGAAGATGTTGTGGCAAAAGTGATGGATGATGCTTCCAGACTGGAACATATTTTTGCTGTTGGTGATCTTGAGATGCTCAAACGTGGAGGTCGTATTTCTAAAACTAAAGCGGTGATGGCTAATGTCTTAAATATCAAGCCCATTCTTCATATTCAGGATGGAGAAATTTTGCACCATGATAAAGTAAGAGGAAAAAAAAGAATGATTTCTTATCTCTTAAATGAGATAGAAAAAAAGGCAGATCAGCCAGAAAAACAGATAATAGCTCTGACTTATTCCCAGAATGAAGAATTTGCACTGAAATTAAAGGCTAAAATTGAATCAAGGTTTAAGCCGCAGGAAGTTTTTATCAGTGAAATTGGAGCTGCAGTTGGTTCTCACGCCGGTCCAGGAACACTGGCGGTAGTTTTTAAGAATAGCAAAAAAATTGCTAAACCGGAATTATATTAATCTATTTTTATATTCAGATTAGTTTATATTATAAATTATAAAGATAAAAGAAATGTGTGATTTAAAATGGCTATTTTAAATATTAATAATCTCAAAAAAGAATATGGAATAGAGACTGTACTTAAAGATTTTTCCTTAAATGTAAATCAGGGAGAAGCTGTTGCCTTAATTGGACCCAATGGGTCCGGTAAAACAACAATTTTCAGGATTATCACCGGTCAGGAGCACTACTCTGAAGGTACAGTTTCAGTTAGAAATGATATTGAGGTCGGATATTTAGATCAGTTACCCGATTTTAAATCTGAACTAACAATCTATCAGGAATTAGAAAAAGTATTTGAAAATGTTAAAAAGCAGATAAAAGAGATGCAGCGTCTGGAGCAAAAAATTGCTCATCATGGTGAACGAGCTGAAGACTCTCAAGCTCATTCTGACGATCTACAAAAAACTATGCGGGTCTATAGTGCTCTACAGCAAAAATTTGAAAAAGGGTTAGGTTATGAATATCAGAGTAAGATTCGACAGGTAGCTGCCGGTATGGGTTTTGATGAAACAGAAATAAACGAAAAAACTCTAGACCAGTTAAGTGGTGGAGAAAAAACAAGAGTTGGACTTTCTAAACTGCTTTTAATGGAGCCGGATTTACTTCTGTTAGATGAACCCACAAATCATCTTGATTTAAAATCAGTAGAATGGCTGGAAAACTATCTTAATTCTTATCAGGGCAGTCTTTTAATTATCTCTCATGATAGGTATTTTCTGGATAATACAATCGAAAGAATTGTAGAAATTAAAAATGGAAAAAATGAAGATTACAGCGGTAATTACAGTTATTATCAGCAGGAACGGAAGAGGCGCTATCAGCAGCGTCTGCGTGAATATAAAAATCAGCAGAAAAAAATTAAGGAACTGGAAGATGCGATAGAACAGCTGTATATCTGGGGACGTTCCCGGGATAGCGAAAAAATGTTTAAAAGAGCAAAAGCGATGGAAAAAAGATTAGAAAGAATTGACCGTCTTGAAAAACCTCAACTTAAAGGCAAAAAGATGAATTTGGAGCTTGATGCTGAGATCCGGGGTGGAGATGATGTTCTATTTGTAGACAACTTAAGTAAAAGTTTTGAAGACTTAACACTTTTTCAAGATGTCAATTTTGAACTGCATCGGAGTGATAAAGCTGCCATTATTGGTGATAATGGGACCGGTAAATCTACAATTTTGAGAATTATAATGGGGGAAATAAGTTCGGATCAGGGTAGAGTTAAAATTGGTACTAACATTTATCCTGCTTATTATCGCCAGGAATTTGAGGGGTTTAACCCCGAAGATGATCTTATAACTGCTCTCCAGCGGGAAACAGCTGTTACAAATTCGGAGGCAAGGGATATGCTGGCTTCCTTTTTATTTACCGGAGAAGATGTATTTAAAAAGGTAAGGCAGTTAAGTGGCGGAGAAAAAAGTAGATTAAGACTGCTGCAGTTGATGAGTGGGAATTATAATTTTCTGATTCTTGATGAGCCCACAAATCATCTGGATCTACCGTCACGTGAAGTGCTGGAGGAAGCACTGCAGGAATATCAGGGTACAGTCTTAATCGTATCCCATGACCGTTATTTTCTGGATAAAGTTGTGGACTTTATTTATGAATTAGAAAATCAAAAACTGCAGAAATATTATGGGGATTACAGTTATTATAAAGAAAAAAAGAAAAAAGAACTCTCTGCTCAGTTAGAAAAAGAGCAAGAGGAAGAAAAAAGTGAAGGCAAACTTGATTATGAGGCTCAAAAAGAGGCCCGCAGCCGGGA
Organism: Halanaerobium saccharolyticum; assembly: GCF_004362045.1. GTDB lineage: Bacteria > Bacillota > Halanaerobiia > Halanaerobiales > Halanaerobiaceae > Halanaerobium > Halanaerobium saccharolyticum_C. The sequence continues at coordinate 24,787 of NZ_SNWX01000023.1, forward strand.
AATGAGAAGACAGAAAAGGCTGAAAGAAATTGAGGCTGAAATAGAAAAACTGGAGAATAAATTATCAGAGTTAGAGGCAGAGATGACTGCCGAAAAAAATATAGATAAGTTTGAACTTCTACAGGAATTAAAGGCTGAATATGAATCTAAAAATGAGAGGTTAGAAGATTTGTATCAGGAATGGGAAAAAATAGTTTAAGAGTATTGTGTAGTAATTGACCCGGACTTTAAATATGTGAGGTAAAAACCATGGATGATATTATGGAAAGATTAGAAATGAAGTCAAAAAAGATTGAAATTCCTGAAAAAACAAAGGAACAATGGCAGAAACTGCTGGAACTGCTGGTAGAGAAAGCGGTGGTTAAAGATGCCCTGCTGACTGAATATAATCAGCCTTTTTTAAGAATAATTAAAGTTAGTGAGCAGGGGGGAAATATTTTTTCGGAGGGTGATGAATTAAAACTATCCGGTCACTACTGTCAAACTGTTGTGGAGAGCCAGAAAAAACTAGAAATAAATACTGCTGCTGAAAATCAGGTCTGGAGTAAGGCTCCAGATTTTAAACTGGGACTCAAGTCATATTTAGGATTTCCGGTTTTCTGGCCTACTGGCGAAATTTTCGGGACAATCTGTATTCATGACACTCAGGAGCGAGAATTTGATCCAGCAGTAAAAAAACAGCTGCAGTTTACTAAAGACATAATAGAAGATAATCTTGAAATTTTTTATCAAAATCATTTAAATAACAATATAAAACAGTATTATTCTAAATTAATTGATATTTTACCTGTAGGAGTAATGATAGAAGATAAACAGGGGAAGATTTTAAAAGTTAATAAAGCTATGGAAGAAATCACCGGCTATTCCAGAGAAAAGCTATTAAATAATACAGTTTTTGAGACAGTTGTCCCGGAAGATTATCAGGAAACTGCAAGTGAGAATATTCGAAGAATCTTGAACGGTGAAGTGATGGTCCATGAGCTGCCCTCTGCTAACAAAAGTGGTGAGGAGAGATTTATCCGGCTTCAGGAAAGAAAAATAATTCTTCCCAATAATGAAGAGGGAATTGTTTCAATTCAGAGTGATATAACTGATAAAATTAAAAGTGAAGAGAAAATTAAGTATGCCAGTTATCATGATAGCTTAACTGATCTTTATAATCGCTCTTATTTGGAAAAGAAAATTCAAAACCTAAATCAGGAAATCAAACTTCCAACTGCACTGATCATGGCAGATTTAAATGGTCTTAAACTGGTAAATGACACCTACGGCCATAATGAAGGGGATAAGCTTTTACAAAAAATGGCCGGGATTTTAAAAGAAAGCTGTCGGGATAATGATCTGATTGCACGCTGGGGTGGGGATGAATTTGTTATTTTACTGCCGGAAACTGGTGCTGAAGCAGTTAAAAAGGTAGTTAAAAGAATTAATCAAAAGATTTCCAATACATTTTTGGAATTTGATGATGGAGGGAAATTACCGCTTTCCGCAGCTCTGGGATATGGGGTCAAAAAACACTATTTTGAAGATTTTTTTGATATATTAGATGAGGCAGAATCTCAGATGTATAAAAATAAACTGACTGAAAGCAGGAGTATCAAAAGTAATATTTTAAATACACTTTTAAAAACTCTCAGTGAAAAAAGTCAGGAAACCTCAAGTCATTCAAACCGAATGGCAGATCTGGCCGTAAAACTGGCAGAAGAGATTGACTTAAGTCAGAATGAAATCAATAAATTAACACTGATTGCCAAGCTGCATGATATAGGCAAAACTGTAATTTCCGAAAAGATTTTAAATAAAAAAGGAAGCTTAACAGAAGCTGAATGGAAAGAAATTAAGTCTCATCCAGCAGTTGGTCACAGGATTTTAAATGCAACAGAGGAGTTTTCTCATATTTCTGAAGATGTTTTATCACATCACGAAAGATGGGATGGTAGTGGTTATCCCCGGGGTTTAAAAGAAAAGGAGATACCTCTGCTCTCAAGAATAATTGCGATAGTTGATGCCTATGATGTAATGACAACAGACCAAATTTACAAAGCTTCAGTATCTAAAAGAGAAGCCTTAGAAGAAATTAAGAAAAATGCGGGGAGTCAGTTTGACCCGGAGCTGGTCCATCTATTTGTAAATTTAATGTCAGATTAATTATCTTTGCTGAATATTTAGCATCCAATTTATTTAAAAATATTTTCAACTTAATTCTATATAGCAGATATAAATTAACCAGATACAATAAGTGAAGAAAAAGTGTAAAAAGAAAAACCCTGCCGAGAGAAGGAAAATCAATCGGGCAGGGTTTTCTTATTATATAATATTATTATGTGATAGTTTAATAATATTATCAAATTTAGTTAAAGAGCTGCAGTTCCTTCTTCCCCAGTTCTAATTCTGATTGCATTTTCTACATCAGAGACAAATATTTTTCCATCTCCAACCTCACCGGTCCGAACTGCCTCTTTAATTGCTGCAACAATCTGATCAACCTCGGTATATTCGACAATTATTTCAACCTTTATTTTTTTGCGCAGTCTAATTCTATAGGTTACACCTCTATAGGTTTCTGAATGACCTTTTTGAGATCCATAGCCTTTAATTTCTGTAATATTTAACCCACTAATCCCAATTGCTTCGAGTTTATCAATTAAATTATCAGTTTTATTTGGCCTGATAATGGCTTCAATTCTTTTCATTTAAAATTCCTCCTCTAATTTTCAGCTTTAACATTGACCATAAAATCTGGATAGGAATCGGCACCGTGTTCTGAGTAATCAAGACCCTCGATCTCATCTTCTTCGGAGACTCTGAGTCCAATAACTGCATCGATTACCTTAAACAGGGCAAATCCAAGTCCAAAGGCCCAGACAAAAACAGCTGCCACTCCGATAATTTGAGTAATTAACAAACTGATTCCGCCTCCAAAAAGAAGTCCACCTTCTGTAGCAAAAAAGCCAACTGCAATTGTACCAAAGGCTCCACAGACACCGTGCACAGAAACAGCACCAACAGGATCATCAATCTGCAGTTTATCAAAAAACTCAACCGCATAAATAACTATAATTCCTGCCAGTCCACCAATTATAACAGCTGATAAGTTTCCAACTGCTGCCGTACCAGCAGTAATACCTACCAGACCGGCTAAAGCACCGTTTAAGGTCATACTTACATCTGCCTTACCGTATTTAATCCAGCTGACTATCATGGCCATTACTGCACCTGCAGCTGCTGCCAGGTTGGTTGTTACAGCAATTGAAGCAATGGATAAATCAGTACCGGCTACTGTAGAACCGGGGTTAAATCCAAACCAGCCAAACCAGAGAATGAAAACACCAAGTGCTGCCATTAACAGGTTATGTCCGGGCAGAGCGTTGGCACTGCCGTCTTCATTGTATTTACCAATTCTGGGTCCTAAAACAATGGCTCCAGCTAGAGCAGCCCAGCCGCCAACAGAGTGGACAACAGTTGAACCGGCGAAATCAACAAGACCCATTTCGGCTAACCAGCCGCCACCCCAGATCCAGTGTCCAACAACAGGATAGATAAAGGCGGTAATTACGACACTGTAGGCTAAGTAACCGGAAAAATTAGTTCTTTCGGCCATGGCACCAGAAACAATAGTTGCTGCTGTTGCAGCAAAAACAGTCTGGAAGATAAAAAAGGCTGCGATTGGAATATCCAGTCCTAAATTTGCAAATGCATCCTGCAGAAAATAACCTGTAGAACCAATAAAGCTGTTGCCGCTGCCAAACATAAAGGCAAAGCCGACGGCCCAGAAAACTAAAGAACCTGAGGCAAAATCCATCATGTTTTTCATAATAATATTACCAGCATTTTTGGCTCTGGTAAAACCGGCCTCAACCATAGCAAATCCAGCCTGCATAAAAAAGACAAGGAAAGCCGCAATTAAAGTCCAGATGGTGTCAATAGCGACTGCATTGGCTGCTGCCTGTCCATCCTGGGCCAGAGCCAGACCGCTAAATAAGCCCACCAGTGTTAATGTCATCAAAATTGTTTGCATAAACTTGCTTTTTATTACTCTACTACTCATAATAATTTCCTCCTTGTGTTAGGTAAATGTTAACTATGAGTAAATTATATATATAGCTTACATAAAAAGCAAGGTTTTAACTGTTTATATAACAGTATACAGTAATTCAATTAAACCAGATAGAGTATAATTAATTCCTAAAAGCATTAGCCTCCCAGATAGAATTAGTCTGGGAGGCTTCAAATTATAGGGGAGTTATGCTTATTACTTTTACTTCTTAAAAAGAAGAAATTTATTACTCCAATTATTAATTAAAATATTTAATTTTACTAAAGTATTATTATCTATAATAGTTAGCTTAGTCACTCAGTTAAGCAAACTGACAATTAAAAGGTTGTCAAATATTTATCTAATTCCCACTGACTAACCTGAGTTCTGTAATCATCCCACTCTACTTTTTTAGCTGCAACAAAGTGTTCTAAAACATGTTCACCTAAAACATCAGTAATTACCTCATCCTGTAAAAGCAGATTAACTGCGTCATTGATATTAGCAGGTAAACTTTCAATATCAAGTTCTGCCTTTCTATCAGCTGACATTTCATAAATATTTTCTAATACTTCTGCAGGTGGTTCAATTTCGTTTTTAATTCCATCCAGCCCCGCTTTTAACATTACTGCAATAGCAAGGTAAGGGTTAGCAGTTGGATCAGGATTTCTTAATTCCAATCTTGTACCTGCACCACGGGCAGCGGGAATTCTAATTAAGGCACTTCTATTGGCACTTGACCAGGCTAAATAAACTGGAGCTTCATAGCCGGGAACCAGACGTTTATAAGAATTAACAGAAGGGTTAGTAATAGCTGTAATTGCCCGGGCATGTTTTAGTAAACCGCCGATATAGTGGTAGGCAGTTTTGCTTAAGCCCAGGCGATCATTTTCATCATAAAAGGCATTTTCTCCATCTTTATATAAGGACTGATGGACATGCATTCCAGAACCATTTTCACCAAAAATAGGTTTGGGCATAAAAGTTGCGTGCAGACCATGTTCGTGTGCAATTGACTTGGTTACAAATTTAAAAGTAGCAATATTATCAGCTGTTTTTAAGGCTGGAGCATATTTAAAATCAATTTCATGCTGACCGGGAGCAACTTCGTGGTGAGAAGCTTCTACTTCAAAACCCATTTCTTCTAAAGCCAGGACAATGCTGCGGCGGGCATTAATTCCCTTATCAATTGGACCTAAATCAAAATAGCCACCTTCATCATGAGTTTTAGTTGTTGCATCACCATTTTCATCCAGCTGAAAAAGAAAAAATTCAGGTTCAGGTCCGACATTCATATCATAACCCATTTCTTCAGCTTCTTTTAAAGCTTCTTTTAAAACATTGCGGGGACCTCCAGAAAAAGGAGTTCCATCCGGCATATAAACATCACAGATTAAGCGAGCAACTGCTCCACCTTCTTCTGGACGCCAGGGAAAAATAGTAAAAGTATCATAATCAGGTCTTAAATACATATCAGATTCCTGAATTCTGGTAAAACCATCAATGGAAGAACCATCAAACATAATTTTGTTATCCAGGGCATCCTCCAGCTGTTTGGCTGTAATTGCAACATTTTTAACTATTCCCAGAATATCAGTAAACTGCATTCTGATAAACTTAACATTTTTTTCTTCGGCCATTTTCAAAATATCTGCTTTGCTGTACTTTGACATCATAAACCACTCTCCTAATAATTTTTCATTTTCAAGTTCTGTCTTCAGTATAGTGTCTTTTTATAGTTTCGTCAATAGAGCTAAAAAAATCAAAATAGTGCTTATCATCTCTGTTGTTTCAATGATTAAGTAAATAATTAAATAAAAATAGTGGTTTTTAAATACCTGTATACAGATATAATAAACTATCATTCTGCTGTTTTGTAATATAATAATTAATAATAGAGTGTTAATTTCCAAAAAAATATTCTATTTGACACTCGGGAGAGAGATGGCATATAATTGCCTTAAATTAAACTCAGTCAATAAATTTTTAGGAGTGGTGAATTATGAAAATTAAAATAGCTCAATTAAACCCCATCATAGGAGATATTGAAGGAAACTTAAATAAACTGCAGCAGACTGTTTCTGAGCTGGAAAAAGGAACAGACTTAGTCATTTTTTCTGAACTTTTTTTAACAGGATATCCTCCGCGTGATTTGCTGGTCAAACCCTGGTTTATCAAAAAAATAAAATCTGCTCTTGCTGAAGTCAAAAAAATATCGCAAAAAGTGGAGGGCGGTATATTGCTTGGTACACCCATGCCAACCCAAAAAAAATACGGAAGAGGTTTATATAATTCTGCAGTTTTAATTTATCAGGGGGAGATAATTTTCAGTCAAAATAAATCACTTTTACCTACCTATGATGTTTTTGATGAAGCACGCTATTTTGATTCTGCAGAAGAGATTAATCTTGTTAATTTTAAAGGAAAAAAACTGGGTATTTCTATCTGTGAGGATATGTGGAATGTAGAAGAACGCTGGCAGCAGAACAGATATGCCCGTAATCCAATTGAGGAACTGGCAGCAATGGGAGCTGGGATTTTAATTAATATTTCCGCTTCACCTTTTAGTATTGGCAAAGATAAAACAAGATATCAGATAATAAAAAATCATATACAAAAGTATAATTTACCTTTTATAATGGTCAATCAGGTTGGTAGTAATGATGAATTAATTTTTGACGGCAGCAGTCTGGTAGTTGATCAGGCTGGAGAAATAATCGAAGAGTTAGCTTCTTTTACTGAAACTATTAAAACTGTGGATTTAAATAGGAAAGGGAGCAAAAAATATAACCCGCTGCCTGAAATTGAAGGCCTTTATCAGGCCCTTCTGCTTGGAATTAGTGATTATCTGGATAAATGTGGTTTTAAAAAAGCAGTAATTGGTCTTTCGGGAGGAATAGATTCTTCAGTTAGCTGCTGTCTGGCAAAAGAAGCACTGGGAAAAGAGAATGTACTGGCTGTTACTATGCCCGGACCTTATTCTTCTGCTGGTAGTGTTGAGGATTCGAAAGAATTAGCTAATAACCTGGGAATTGAGTTAAAAGAAATATCTATTTCTGAGATTAATAAATCTTATCTTGGGGTGTTAAATGATGATTTTAGGGACACAGAAGCTGGAGTTGCAGAAGAAAATATTCAGGCCAGAATTAGAGGCGATATCCTGATGGCGTTTTCCAATAAATTTGGGCATCTTGTTCTCAGCCCCGGAAATAAAAGTGAGTTGGCCGTTGGTTACTGTACTTTATATGGAGATATGAGTGGTGGCTTAAGTATTATTTCTGATGTTCCTAAAACAATGGTCTATCAGCTTGCAGAACATATTAACAGCAGAGAAGAAATAATACCAGCCAGCATTCTTAATAAAGCTCCCTCAGCAGAACTGCGGCCTGAACAGAAAGATGAAGATAGTCTACCTCCTTATGAAATTTTAGATCAAATACTTTATTATTATATTGAAGAAGGATATTCTGCTTCCGAAATAATAGAATCAGGATTTGATACTCAAACAGTAAAAGAAGTAATCCGGCTGGTTGATGGAAACGAATATAAGAGAAGGCAGGCAGCTCCTGGGCTTAAAGTTACTTCTAAAGCATTTGGGATGGGGAGAAGAATGCCGATTGCTGCCAAATTTAATTCTAATTAAAATCAGATAAGTTAATTTTATATCTAGTAATTTAGTATTTTGAGACTGGATTAAAATCACTTGCTGGATTGCAATATACTGCGAGATTCTTGACAATTTTCAAAAAATAATATATACTATAAAAAATAAATAAAATAAAAGTTATGAGAGGGAGTAAGATATCTTTAGTCGACTACAGAGAATCGGAGCAGCTGAGAACCGAGATCTAAAAAGATATTTTTGTAGCCCTTAAACTGCAGTATTGAATAAAAGTAGGTACTGCCGGGATTATGAATTAAAATGCATCCGTTATCAAGTGCAGAGGTATTGATTCTTTTATTACTATAAGATCAGTACTTTAAGTGGCTGTTTTAACAGCAAGTTGGGTGGTACCGCGTGAGAGAACTCTCGTCCTGATTAATAGTTTAGCTATTAGTTAAGACGAGAGTTTTTTGTTTTTAGAAGTGGAATTTTGATTATACTTTTTGAGTGATAATTTATATTTATTTTATTTAAAAAAGGAGTGAGTAGGATGAGTAGGAATCAAAATAATGAAATATCAGGAGCCGAAATTTTTGTTAAGTCACTGGAAGCAGAGGGTGTTGATACAGTATTTGGGTATATAGGAGCTAAAGTAATTGATATTTATGATGTACTTTATGATTCTAAAATTAGACATATTATGCCCCATCATGAACAGGGAGGAGTACATGCTGCTGATGGCTATGCTCGCTCCAGCGGCAGGACAGGGGTTTGTATTGCAACCTCGGGTCCAGGAGCAGCCAATATGGTTACTGCTCTGGCAACAGCAAGTATGGATTCAGTTCCTCTGGTTGCTTTCACCGGTCAGGTTCCAAATACCATGATTGGAACAGATGGTTTTCAGGAAGCAGACATAAAAGGAATTACAATGCCTATAACCAAAAATAATTATATAGTTAATGAGGTAGACGAACTTTCCCGGATAATTAAAGAAGCTTTTCATATTGCTTCTACCGGACGCCCGGGACCGGTACTGGTTGATATTCCTTCTAATATTCTTAAAGATAAAGCTGAATTTCACTATCCAGATCAGGTAGGTCTTCCAGGCTATAGTCCTACCTATCGGGCCAACAAACTGCAGCTTAAAAGGGCAGCTGAGATGATCAACCAGGCAAATAAGCCGGTAATTTATGCCGGTGGAGGCACCATAATTTCTGGTGCAGACCAAGAAATTGCAGAGCTGGCTCAAAAAGCAGAAATTCCTGTGACTACAACCTTAAATGGGATTGGCATTTTTGATGAGAACAACTATCTTTCTCTGGGAATGCTGGGGATGCATGGCACAACAGAAGCTAATCTGGCAATTTCTAATTCTGATCTGATAATTGCGCTGGGAGCCCGTTTTGATGACAGGGTTACTGGAAAAATCGAAGAATTTGCAGTTAAGGCTGAGGTAATTCACATTGATATTGATCCGGCAGAGATTGGGAAAATTGTGGAAACTAAAGTTCCAATTACCGCTGATGTTAAACTGGCTTTAAAAGAACTTCTGCCAAAAATAAAGGAGGTTAAACGCCCTGCCTGGATTAAAAAAATTGAAGAATGGAGAAAAATTGACGAGAAGTCTGATCCCGAAAAATCAGAAAAATTACTTCCTTCCGAAATTATTGAAAGTTTAGATGAACTAACTGCAGGAAACGCGATAATCACTGCTGGAGTAGGGCAGCATCAGATGTGGGCCGCTCAGTATTATAAATATTCAAAACCAAGAACATTTATTAGCTCCGGTGGTCTGGGTACAATGGGTTATGGATTTCCGGCTGCTATTGGTGCTAAACTGGCAAATCCTGAGCGAGATGTTTTTGCGCTTGTGGGTGATGGTAGTTTCCAGATGAATATTCAGGAACTGGCAACTGCTGCTAAAAACCACATTCCCGTTAAAATAATACTTTTTAATAATCAATATCTAGGTATGGTGCGTCAGTGGCAGGAATTATTTTATGATAAAAGATATTCTGCTACCTGTCTCCGTCGTCAGAGAGACTGTCCTCCTCACTGTTCAGCTCCAAATAAAAACTGTCCGGAGATGATTCCAGATTTTATCCAGGTAGCAAAAGGCTATGGTATTCAGGGAGAGACGGTAACAGAGCGCAGCGAAATTAAAACTGCTCTGAAGAATGCACTCAGGGCAGAGGGAAGTTATATTCTCAATTTTATGATCGAAGAAGAAGAAAATGTATTTCCCATGGTTTCGGCTGGTGGTAGTCTAGAAGAAATGATTTTAAGAAAAGATAATAAAAAATAAATTGGGAGGAAAAACAATGCCGGATATGCTGGTTAAATTGTATGATTTACCTGATTGGAAGCAGAAAGAAAGTGAATTGGAGGAAAAAGGAATTAAAATTAAACGAGCTATTCCTCCAGAAAAGGCAAGAGTTTTAGACTGGATTGATAAGCATTTTGAAAGGGCCTGGAGCTCTGAAGCAGATGTTGCTTTTTCTAAATCACCTTTAACAATTTTTATCGCTTATCAGGAAGATAAAATTTTGGGTTTTGCCTGTTATGATACTACTGCTAAAGGTTTTTTTGGCCCGACTGGAGTCTGTAAAGAGGCAAGGGGGAATGGTCTTGGCACTGTTTTATTACTTAAATCTCTTGCATCTCTAAAAGAAGGTGGTTATGCCTATGCTGTTATCGGGGGAGCCGGCCCTGTAGAGTATTATAAGAAAGTCTGCAATGCTCTGATTATTGAAAATAGTGAAGATAGTATCTATCAGGATATGTTAATTTAAGGCAGTTGTTTCAACTTCTAAACCTTTTATAACAAAACTTCCAAAAAAATTTGCTTTTAATATTGCATCAGAACTAAAAAAAGCATAACATTAATATAGAGAACCGAAGTTAGTTTTTTGGAGGAGGATCAAGTTGAAACATTTAAATAATTTAAGCAGCAAGAAAAAGTCAATCTTTTTCTTGTTACTTATAGGATTTTTACTGAAATACAATTATTTTTACCGATATATATTTCAGACAATTTCAATATCTACTTTAATAATAAAAAACATTGTTATTATTTTAATAGCTCTGATTAGTTTTAGTTTTATATTAAAAAACAAAAAAAGAATTTATATTGTTTTTTTCTTTTATCTGCTGTTCACAGCTTTCTTTTTTGCTAATTTGTGGTACAACAAATATTTTGGCAATTACCTAAGTGTTGCTGATATGACAATGGGACAGGGAATTCGACCATTTAAAGTGCTATTTAGACAGCTTATTGGTTGGATTGATTTACTTTTTGTTTTTGAATTACCAGTTCTGGTTTATTTAATATTTTTTAGTGGAGATTTTAAAGAGGAGACAAGTTCCATTATTAAAAATAAGATTTATAGAAAAAAAGTTATAATAATTCTGCTTTTGATAATGGTACTGCTTGGAGTACATGTGTATCAGATAAATAATCTTTATGCAGTTAACAGTTTTTTGGAACTATATGAGCAGAGTACTCCTGCCTTTGTCAGTGCGTATGGAATTATTCCACTTTATATTGCTGAATATATCAGTAGGCAGACCAAAGAACCGGAAGACATTAAACAGGTCAGTGAAGAAAAAATTGTTGGAGAAGAAGAGTTGAGTCCAGAATATGAGATAGAAAATATTAAAAATATTATTGTGATCCAGCTGGAATCATTTGATGAGAAAATAATTGGTTATCAGCACAATGGCAAGCAGGTTACTCCATTTTTAAATAAATTAAGGCAGAATTCACTTTATTTTGATAATATATATGCTCAGCATGTTAATGGCAGTTTTGATGCGGAATTTTCATTTCTAACTTCTTTATATCCAATAAATAAAAATTATGCCTTTAAAACAAATGATATGACAGAATTTAATTCTCTGGTAAAAGTTTTAAAAAAGAGAGATTATAAGGTTTTAGCTTTTCATGGAAATGACGGTGATTTTTTTTACAGGAATAAAGGATATTCAGAAATGGGATTTGATCGTTTTTATTCCAGAAAAGATTTTACTATAAAAAATGCAGAAATTGGAGAAGAAAGCTATCTTGGGATTAATGACTATGATTTGTTTGATCAGTCACTTCAATATTTAGAGCAGGCTGAAAAAAAATTTTTTGCTTTTTATATAACCGTGACCAGCCACACACCTTTTGATTTTTATCCGGAAAGGTTTTCCCAGGCAGAATTTGCTGATTTAGATCCAGTAATTGTCAGAGATTATTTTAATTCTGTTTATTTTACAGACAGGTCTCTTAAAACCTTTTTTGATGGTTTAAAAGAAAAAGGTTTATATAAGAATACTCTCTTTGTATTTTATGCAGATCACAGTTCTGATCTAAAAAAGGAAAGTTATAATTCTGGTAATAACTTTTATCTGCAGAGCAATGTAAAAGAACCTGAGAATATTCCCTTAATGATTTTTCATCCGGAAATTGAAGCAGATACTATCCATAAAATTGGAACCCATACCGATATTGCTCCAACAATTCTTGATATAATGGGAGACAGGGAAAAACCGGAAGGATTTTTAGGGGTATCCTTATTAAAAGAAACAGAAAATCCTGTTCTTTTTTTACATGAGATGCCGCAAATTCTTTATCATAATAATTTATTTTTGCGAATGCCGAGAGAACCAGAAAAAGAAAGTGAGTTTAAGCGGGTTGCATTAAAAGATGAAAACACTGAGAAAGTTTCTTTACCGAAATCAAAAAAAGAAAGAATAGTTAATGTGATTAATTATATGCAGGAGATTATGAAAAAGAAGATTACTGAAGAAGAAAATTAATAAAAAAGGGAGGCCGCAGGATGAAAAAATTTTTAAAAAAAGCCTCAATTTATATTTTAGTAATGATTTTAGCTGCAGGAGTAATTTTCAGTTTAAATTATTATTATGGGCAGAGAATATCAGAGGAGATAGAGACAGACATTGCTCAAATAGCGGAAAAAAACAATTATCAAATTCGTTATGTTGAGGTTGAAAGCAATCCTCTATTACAGGAAATAAGTCTGCAGAATTTAAATTTAATCAAAGCCGATCGTTTTAATTTAATAATTAATCGGGCAGAAATAAAACTCAGCTGGCAGCAGATTATAAATTATATTCGTCAGCAGGACTTTCAGCTTGATAAAAACTTTGTCAGTACAGTCGAACAAATTAACTATTCTAATTTACAGGATAATTATCAGCTGAATCTCAGTAATTCCGAAATTAATTATGAGGGGAATATTCCTGGAGATATTTTGTCAGAGATGAGTTCAATTGAGGATCTACATCTGTTATTGGAAGATAATCACAATTTAGTTTTGAGGGCTGGGGAAGTAAAATATGATTTTCCTTATTATCGGAGTTATGGTTTGAATAATGAAAATTGGAATCGACTATCTACTTTTAATAATTTTATTATGAGAGCAAATTATAGTCAGGAAAATAGAAAATTAAGTATTGAAGAATTCAATTTAAGTGGAGACCTTTTAAAAATTATTTTCAACTTAGAATCAGCTTTAAATTATGATCAGCAAAATGATAAAATAATATTTACTCAACTACAGGGAGATTATAACTTTCTTTTAGCTGCTGAGGGGCTTCAATTTGAAGCTAATTCTTATTTTAAAAAACTTAATTTTAATCAGTTTGATTTCCAGGGGAGTCTTAATTTAGTGAGAAAAAAAGATCGTATTCAGGCCAATCAGTTGGATTTTAATTTAAACCTGAGTCAATTTAAGCTTATAATGTCAGATGCTTTAAGTCAGCAAATAAATCAAAATACTTTTGGAATTCTGGCTGCAGAAAATAAATTTGAACTTTTAATTGACAAATTTACTTATCAACAAAATTACAGCTATCCCAGTGGAAGCAGTCAGGCAACCCTGGATTCTTCTCTAGTTAAGGCTGAGCTTGAGGCAGAATATAATTATAGTGGAGGAACACCATATATCAGTACTGGTAGTTTTAGATATAAGCCCCAGACATCTAAAGTTAGACAGTTTACTTCCTTTCTGCAGCTTGTTTTAAATCAAAGGTTGGAACAGAATGAGCAGGGCTATTATGTTCTGGAATTCTGGGGAGAAGTTGATAATTTAAATTTCGAATAATGCTCATTTCATTTAAGGCAGCAGGATATTGAAACTAAAATTAAAGTAAATTTAGTAAAGATTGCTTTACAAGTCTTGTTTAAGATGCTAAAATATAAATAGAAAATTTAATAAAACTAACGAGGATGGGTGTGATTCCCTACCGGTGGTAATAGTCCACAAGTCCATTTTGGATTGATCTGATGAAATGCAGAACCGACAGTAAAGTCTGGAAGGGAGTTAGGTTATAAATTTATTAGTCTAATTTATTTTGTTGTTATTTATTTCGCTGCAAAATAATTTGATTAAGAAATTTAAATTACAATCTTTAATTATTAAAGTCCTTCCAGGTTCTGGAGGGACTTTTTCTTTTTTCTGATATTTTTAAATATATCAAAAAGCAAAAACAACTCTTAATTTATTATTAATTATTTAAATAAAGACATTGGAGGTAAAAGATGGAGAATTTTACTATGGATGATCAAAAATATATGGCAAGAGCTTTATATCTGGCCCGACTGGGTGAGGGCAGGACTTCCCCAAATCCAATGGTGGGAGCGGTAGTTGTCAAAAATGGAGAAATTATTGGGGAGGGATATCATCAGCAATATGGTGGTCCCCATGCAGAAGTAATTGCGCTCGAGGAAGCAGGAAAAAAGGCAGCTGGGGCGGATGTTTATGTAACTTTAGAGCCCTGCAGCCATTATGGTAAGACACCTCCCTGTGCACAAAAATTAATTAATTTCGGTATTGAAAGAGCTGTAGTAGCAATGGTTGATCCTAACTCCGAAGTGGCTGGAAGAGGAATCAAAATGCTCAGAGAGGCCGGAATCAAGGTTGAAGTGGGGCTTTTTAAAGAAGAAGCCCAGGTCTTAAATGAGATTTTTTTGAAATATATCCAGAGTGATTATCCCTTTATTTATTTAAAAAAAGCTCAAACTCTTGATGGTTATATTGCCAGCAAAAGCGGTGATTCTAAATGGATTACTAATTCTGCAGCCAGACTGGAAGGTCATAAACTTCGTCATAGGGTTGATGCAATTATGGTTGGAATTGGGACTGTTCTGGCTGATAACCCATCCTTAACAGCCAGATTAGAAGAAAAAGAAGGAATTGATCCCCTGCGTATTATTCTGGATCCTTTACTGGAAATTCCGCTGGATGCAAAAATAATAAATCAGGAATCTGAGGCTGATACTCTGATAATTACTTCTACTAAATTTCCACCTGCAGCTGCAGCAGCTTCTCTTAAGAAAAAAGAAAAGTTATTAAAAAAAGAAAAAGTAAAAATTATGAGTTGTAAAAGCAGCAGTGATAATTATTTTAAGGTAAGAAAAATTTTAAAAGATTTACATCAGAAGAACACAGCCAGTATATTAATAGAAGGAGGAGCAAAATTAAGTCATACTTTTTTAAAAGAAGATTTAGTGGACAAATTTTATTATTTTATTGCTCCCAAAATCTACGGAGGTAGTGATGGGATAGCCTCTTTCTGCGGCAGTGGTCCGGAACTAATGTCAGATTCAGTTGATTTAAGAATAATTGAGCAGAAAAATCTTGGAGATAATTTATTGTTAATTGCTGAGAGAAAGCGGAATTAACAAAGTAGATAATATTTATAAAATTAGTTATTCTAACTGGAGGTGGAAAATTTGTTTACCGGTATAATTCAGGAAAAGGGAAAGTTTTTAAGAAAGTATAAAGGCAGCAGCAAATATCAGCTGGAAATTAAAGCAGAAAAAGTTTTAGCTAATATAAAAAAAGGAGACAGTATTGCAGTTAATGGGGTCTGTTTGACTGTGGTTGACTTTGGCAGTGATTATTTTAGAGCTGATGTGATGCCGGAAACACTTAAGGCAACCAATTTAGGCGAACTGCAGCGGGATGCGGTTGTGAATTTAGAACAGTCTTTAAGACCGGATGATTTTATTGGGGGACATTTTGTTACTGGTCATGTTGACAGTACAGCAGTAGTTAATTCCATAAAAACTGAAGAGAACGCTCGAGTTGTTGAGCTAAAAGTGGATCAGGAAACAGAAAAATTTATAGTGCAGAAGGGATCTGTTGCTTTAAATGGAGTCAGTTTAACGGTAATGGAAATTGATAATAATATTTTAAAAGTATCACTGATTCCAGAAAGCTGGTCTGAAACAAATTTATCAATGCTGGCTGCGGGTGACAGAGTTAATATAGAAACTGATATGCTCGGCAAATATGTTTACAAAATGCTGGCTAATTCAAAAGAAACAGAGCAGTCAGAATCTGAAATATCAAAAAACTTTTTAGCAGAAAATGGATTTATTTAAAATTAAATTAAGATCTAAAAAACTAAAATAACTAAAATAAAATTTTTTCCGAAAGGAGAATTAAGATGGATAAAATAGAAGCTGCAATAGAAGATATTAAAGCAGGAAAAATGGTAGTAGTTGTTGATGATGAAGACAGGGAAAATGAAGGTGACCTGTTAATGGCTGCCGAAAAAGTGGATCAGGAATCTATTAACTTTATGATTAAAGAAGCAAGAGGTCTGGTCTGTACACCACTGGAAGAAGAAGTGGTTAAAAATCTTGATTTACCAATGATGGTAGATAAAAATACTGAGACTCACGGGACAGCTTTTACTGTATCGGTTGATCATCAGGATGTAACAACTGGTATTTCGGCTCAGGAGAGAGCACTAACTATCCAAAAACTAGTTGATCCAGATTCAAGAGCGGGAGACTTTATGCGTCCCGGTCATGTGTTTCCTCTAATTGCTAAAAAAGGAGGAGTTTTAAGAAGAGCTGGTCATACTGAGGCAGCAGTTGATTTAGCCAGACTGGCCGGCTTAAAACCAGCCGGTGTAATCTGTGAGATTATCAAAGAAGATGGAGAAATGGGTCGACTGCCTTATCTTAAAGAATTTGCCAGAAAACATGATTTAAAATTAATTTCAATTAAAGATCTAATTAAATACAGAAAAGAAAAAGATAAACTGATCAATCTGGCTGCTGAAGCCCAATTGCCAACTGAATTTGGTGATTTTAAAATTAAGGTTTATACAACAAAAGTTGATGATAAAGAGCATATTGCTATCATTAAAGGTGATATAAAAAATGAGGAAGATGTACTGGTCAGAGTTCATTCCCAGTGTATTACAGGCGATATATTTGGCTCTAAACGCTGTGACTGTGGTGAACAGCTGGCAGCAGCTTTACAATTAATAGAAGATGCAGGTAAAGGTGTTGTCCTCTACATGAGGCAGGAGGGTCGGGGAATTGGTCTGGTCAATAAGATCAAAGCTTATCAACTGCAGGATCAGGGAATGGATACTGTGGAAGCAAATGTTGCTCTGGGTTTTGATCCTGATTTAAGGAATTATGGAATTGGGGCTCAGATACTTTCAGACCTTGGTCTCTCAGCTATCCGCCTGCTGACAAATAACCCAACCAAAATTGTCGGGCTGGAAGGTTATGGACTCAAAGTGAGTGAGAGAGTCCCCTTAGAAATTGATCCCAACAAAGAGAATGAATTTTATCTCAAGGTCAAAAAAGACAAGATGGGACATCTTCTGGACTTATAGACTTAATTTATAGGTAGATACCAGGTACTAAAATCGATTTCGGGTACCTGGGACAAAATAAATGTATCACAAAACATAAAAAGGAGACTGATAAAAAAATGAAAACTTTTGAAGGAAAATTAAACGCAGAGGGAATGAAGACTGCAATTGTAGTTGGACGTTTTAATGAATTTATTTCTGGAAAACTGCTTGAGGGAGCAGTAGATGCTCTAAAAAGGCACGGAATGGATGAGGCTAAGATTGATGTAGTCTGGGTTCCGGGAGCATTCGAAATTCCTTTAACTGCAAAAAAGTTAGCTGCTAAAGAAGATTATGATGGGGTAATAGCGTTAGGGGCTGTTATTAGAGGAGAAACTCCACATTTTGATTATGTTTCAGCAGAGGTTTCAAAAGGAGTTGCTAAAGCCGGATTGGATACTGAAAAACCTGTAATATTTGGTGTTCTGACAACTGATACAATTGAGCAGGCAATCTCTAGAGCCGGCACAAAATCTGGAAATAAAGGTTATGATGCTGCAGTTTCCCTGATTGAAATGGTAAATTTGTTTAAAGAAATTGACTAGAATTTTTTTATTATTCCAAAAAAATTTAAAATTCCCTTGACTTATCTTTGATAATTTCTTATACTATTAATAGTAATAATTATTGATAAGGATCTATTTTATCAAAATAAAAAGGAGGAATACATAATGGATTTAAAATTTGACCATGAAGTTGAGTTAGGACTTACAGAAGGTACAGAGGTAGAGGATCCAGTTAAAATGAATTTTGAGGGTGAAACAGAGGAAGCAGGACTTTATCTAGCTATGGCCCGTCAGGCACAGCGTGAAGGTTATGCAGAAGCTGCAGAGGTGCTGAAGAGAATTGCCTGGGAAGAAGCAGAACATGCTTCTCATTTTGCTGAATTAAATGGAATGATTTCTGAGAGCACTAAGGAAAATATAGAAGAGATGCTTAAAGGTGAACAGGGTGCAAATAAAGGTAAAAAAGGTGCTGCAGATAAAGCAGAAGAATTAGGACTTGAGGCTGCTGCATCATATTTTAATGAGTCATCTCGAGATGAAGCTCGTCACGCTCAAATGCTGCAGGGTATTTTAGATAGATATTTTGCCTAAAACATTCTATAATAAATTGTATACTATCTAATTAAAAATTCGGATTTTTAAATTCCCTTTAGAAAATAGATTTTAAGCAGATCTATTTCTAAAGGGATTTTTTTATTTAAAAAGTGTATTTGCTTAATTGATATTGATTTAAGCTCCAGGATTAGATATACTATAAAATGAATGATATTCCTTTAAATTCAGGGTAAAAAATGATTAAAAAGTCTCTGAGAGCTTTTTTGATTGCAGGTAAAAGAAAACTTTTCGGGAATTTATTAGCCAGGCAGATTTAGCAGTACAGCAGTCTAAAAAGGCAAAAATAAAATTGGAGTGATTTTAATGTCAAAAATAAAATGGGAAAAACTTATCAGTGGGACAGATGTTAGAGGCAAGGCAATAGCAGCTGAGGGAGAAGAAGCTAATTTGACAGAGAATGCTGCAGAGGGGATTGGTTTTTCTTTTGTTAAGTGGCTTGAGGATAATTTAAATAAGGAAAGTCGGGAAATCAAACTGGCAATTGGTCATGATTCCAGGTTGAGTGCTGACAGTCTTAAATTTGCACTTGCCAGAGGCATGAAACTGGCTGGTGCTGATGTTTATAGTACTGGTCTGGCCTCAACTCCAGCGATGTTTATGTCGACAGTTTTAGAAGGTCATCAGTATGATGGATCAATAATGATTACGGCCAGCCACCTTCCTTATGATAAGAATGGTTTCAAGTTTTTTACCCGTAATGGCGGTCTGGAAAAAGAAAATGTATTAGAAATCTTAGCTATTGCAGCTGAGAAAGAAGATCATTTTTTTAAAAAAGAACTGCCAGCAATTGACCCATTAAATAAAATAGATTTAATTTCTGATTATGCAGAGCATATAAAAACAGTTATTCGAGAAAATTTAAGTTCAGAGGTTGATCAGAAGCAACCACTGGCTGATTTTAAAATTGTAGTTGATGCTGGTAATGGTTCAGGGGGGTTTTTTGTAGAAAAAATCCTGGAGGAACTGGGTGCAGATACTGAAGGTAGTCAATTTTTAGAACCGGATGGTAATTTCCCCAATCATGCTCCTAATCCAGAAGATAAAGAAGCGATGCATTCGATTCAGAAAGCAGTTTTAGAAAATGATGCTGATTTAGGAATTATTTTTGATACTGATGTTGATCGGGCGGCGGTAGTAGATAGCAGTGGTCAGGAAATAAATCGGAATAAATTAATTGCTCTGGCTGCAACAATTGTTTTAGAAAATAATCCCGGTGCAACTATCGTTACTGATTCTGTAACTTCTGTTGGCCTCAAGGAATTTATTGAAAATAAATTAGGTGGAGTTCACCACCGCTTTAAAAGAGGTTATAAAAATGTAATAAACGAAGCTAAAAGATTAGAAACTGAAGGAATTACTGCTCCTCTTGCCATTGAAACTTCAGGTCATGCTGCTTTTAAAGAAAATTATTTTCTTGATGATGGTGCTTATCTGGTAGCTAAAGTGCTGATCAAAATGGCTAATTTAAAGGTAGAAGAAAACAGAAAAATTGGGGATCTAATTGCAGATTTAAAAGAAGCAAATATCAAAGAGGAATATAGGATGACAATTCAGCTAAATGAATTTAAGGAATACGGCCAGCAGATTTTAGCTGATTTAAAAGAATTTATTAAAGAAATTGATGAGTGGGAAATTGCCCCTAAAAATTATCAGGGAGTACGTGTCAACTGTGGCGGTAATGACTGGTTTTTATTAAGATTGTCTCTCCATGATCCTGTTGTAGTTTTAAATGTGGAATGTGATAAAAAAGAAAGTTTAGCTTCAATTTTAAAAAAAATTAAAGAGTTTTTAAGTAATTATAATAAACTAAAACTTGATGCTTTAAATCAATAAGGAGGCTAATCATGAAATACAGATATCTTGGAAATTCCAACTTAAGAGTTTCTGCTGTGGGACTTGGAACCTGGGCCTATGGAAATGATACTTTTGGTCAGGTTGAGGATCAGCAGTCAATTAGAGCAATTAGAGCGGCTGTTGATGCAGGCATAAATTTAATTGATACTGCTCCTGCTTATGGTGCTGGACATGCCGAAAAAGTTGTGGGACAGGCAATTGAAGGAATAAGAGATAAAGTGATTATTGCTTCAAAATGTGGAACCCACAGAGATGGTCCCAAATATATTAGGGACTTACGTCCAAAAAGAATCCGTAAGGAATTAGAAGATTCTCTCAGGAGATTAAATGTTGAGCAGATTGACCTTTATCAGATTCACTGGCCGGATCCGGATACTCCCCTGGAAAAAAGTGTTGAAGAGCTGCTAAAATTAAAAAAAGAAGGTAAATTTAAATATCTTGGAGTTTGTAATTTTGAATTAGATATGCTGGACAAGATTTCCAGGATGACAGATGTAATTTCTTTACAGCCCCAGTATTCTCTACTTAAAAGAGATATTGAAACTGAAATTTCAACTTATTTAATAGATAATAATTTGGGTGCATTAAGTTATGGAACTCTCGGTGGTGGTATTTTAAGTGCTAAATATAAAGAAAGACCTGAATTTGATGATGAAAAAGATAAACGGTCAGGATTCTATCCATTCTTTAAGAAAGAAAACTGGCCTCAGACACAGAGCCTGATCAGACTGCTGGAAGAGATGGCCGATAAGCAAAACCAAACACCTGCCCAGATAGCGATTAACTGGTCAATAAATCGTCCCGGGATCACAACAGCTTTAGTTGGAGCCAAAAATGAGAAGCAGGCTCGAGAAAATGCAGCAGCAGCGGATTTTGAACTTACTGAAGCAGAGATGCTTGCTTTAACTCAGGAATCAGATAAAGTTATCAAAAATCTAAAAATATAGTTATCTTGTTTTAAAATAAGTAAAAAAGAACATTTATTCTGAATCCTAATTAATAAGTAGCTGAATAATTTTCTTCAAAAAGCAGTCCCTTTGGGCTGCTTTTTTGAGTTAACTATGTTTTTAGTATATAATTAATGTATACCTGCAAATTAATTTTAAGTGATTTATTGAGGATGGTAATTATGAAAAAATTTGTTTTTTTATCTAATAGATACTACTTGATGACTTTATTTTTGGTCATTATAATATTTTTTGTCTTTGTTTCTTTCAACTATTATGAAAAAATTGATGAAGAAAAATTTTTCTTAAATAAAAGTTTGAATAGACTTGAATCTGAGGTTGATATAATTTTAAATACCTATAATATAGCTGCAGATGCTGTATATAATAATGTTCTGAACAGTACCAAACTTAAAAGAATAGTTTATTATGGCTGGAAATTTGAAGATCGTCGTGACAACTACCGTCTGTATTTAAAATCTGAGCTGGAACCCTTATATGCGGATCTAAAGAAATATTATATCAGACAGCTGCATTTTCATTTTAAGGATGGCACAAGCTTTTTACGAATGCAGCACCCTGAACTTTATGGTGATCAGCTGTTTGGGTTTAGAGAAAGTGTGAAATATGTAAACACTGAACAAAAGAAATTTGTCGGCTTTGAAGAAGGTCGGATTATTAACGGTTATCGTTATATTTATCCTTTAAGTTATAAGGGGGAGCATATCGGATCAGTGGAATTGAGTTTATCTTTTCAGGCAGTAACTGAATTATTAAAGAACAATTTTGGTGGTTCAAAAGTCTTTATGATTAAAAATGAACTGGTAGAGGAAATTGCACTCCCTGTAGAACAGAATAAATATAAAACTTCTTCTACTTTTGAAAACTACAGTTATGACCAGGAAATTTATGCAGATTTGCTGCAGTCAGATAATGAGATTTCTCTGGATATTATTAAAAAAATAAATCACAAAAATAAAGAAGAACTGCTGGCCCGGACTGATGCCGAAAAATCTTTTATAGTTTCAAGTAGAATTGACGGAAATTATTATACAGCCAGCTTTATTAATATTAGAGGCATAGATGGAGAAACTAAAGCCTATTTAATTAGCTATCAGCAGAGTGAATCTCTTAACTTTATCAACCAAAAGTTCTTTACTACGATTATTATTTCACTTATTTTTTTAATTCTGACCATTATTTTACTGACCATTATTTTTTCCCATAATAATAAATTGAGATTTTTGGCTCACAATGACCAGCTAACGGGAGTCAGCAACCGCCGTGATTTAACTAATATACTGGAAAAAGAGTATGAACGCAGTCAGAGGTATAATAATACTTTTTCTTTTATAATTTTTGATATCGATCATTTTAAGTTAATCAATGATAATTACGGTCATAATACGGGTGATAGAATCTTAAAAGAGTTAAGTAATTTAGTTCAGACTAATATCCGTAAAAGTGATTATTTTGGCCGCTGGGGTGGAGAAGAATTTGTAGTGATTGCTCCTGAAAATAATCTGCAGTCAGCTAAAAAATTTGCTGAAAAATTAAGAAAAGAAATAGATAGATATAATTTTATTGAAGAAAGTAATGTAACTGCCAGTTTTGGAGTGGCAGAAATAGCTGCAGATGAAAATGTTGATCGATTGATAAAAAGGGCAGATGATGCACTGTATAGAGCTAAGGAGAAAGGTAGAAACAGAGTCGAAATTGATTGATAAGCAAAAATCTGGGTTGATCAACCCAGATTTTTTGCTGCCTTGTTTAACCTCAGCAATTATTCTTCTTTAGTCTGGGACTCTGATTTTTCTTGATCGGTGGCAGCTTTTTCTTTTCTATTCTTTGCTGCTTCAATTTTATCGATAAGCTCAGGTACTTTGTCAATTAATTTGTCCAGAGAGCCCTTGTTTTTTACAGGCATCATTGTTACTTCTGAGCCTCTAATTACTAAAATTGCGTCAGGCGAAATTTTACAGCCGACACCACCACCGCCCCCTCCGGACTTTTCTTCTTCTCCGATTCCACCGCCGAGACCAAAAGAAGCAGTAATAATTGGAATTAATGTCACCTCTCCAGCTTCAATGGGATCTCCAACAACTGTTTCAGTTTTTAAGAAATGGTCAAGTTTTTCATACATGGTTTCCAGAACATTTTCAGTACTCTGCATTTTAATCATCCTTTCTTAGAATTTGATTTATAGAGCTGCCAGAATATTTTTAGACTTCTGATTGAGAAAATAAATATTAAAAAATGAGCAATAATTTTTAATGGTATTATTTTACCACCTGTAGAACCCTCAGCTTCAAACATCACCTCCTGCCAGTTTATTCTTGCTTTAAAGTCTGGATAATCAAATAATTCTTTAAAAGTGTAATAATAGGCCAGAAAAATTCCATTATAGTAGGGATCAGCAAAGGAGAAAACAAGATTTAATTTTAAATAATCCATTTTTAAAATTTTTATAAGTTTTACAATGAATCTAAAAATGTGATTTAAATTTTTTTTATTAATCAGACTAAAATCAAATTTAAATTTAGATTTCTTTCTGGATTCTTCCGGCTTTTCTTTTTTGTTTTCAGCAGTTTTATTTACAATTTTTTCTTTAATTACCTTTTTGGATTTATTCTTCATGAATTTTGCTATGTTGTTCTCATTTATATTGATTTTCTTTTTGTAGTTTAAAATTTTAAAAAAGAATAATTGTCCCCCTGAGTCAGCTGTAAAAATAAACTGCAAAAAAAACAGTGAAAAAGCAAAGCGGAATTTTAATTGTTTTTTATATTCGAAATCAAAGGCATAATAATAGGGTAGAGCTAAGAACAGAATTATAAAGAAAATTACAAAAATTATAAATAAAAATAAAAACTGCAGCAATTTATTTCCTCCTTTGCACATTTATATTATACACAAAAAATAATTATTTGTATAGTAATCTTTTTAACAAATATCTGGATAATTCTATCTCAAATTGTATAAATTTAAGCCTCTTCGCTATTTAGTGTGGGTTTTCATTGTTCTTTTATTTAATATAGTTGAATTTATTCATTTTCATATCCAATTATGGTATACTTTACCTA
>NZ_SNWX01000024.1 GCF_004362045.1 Halanaerobium saccharolyticum
ACATTCTAAAGATTTTTCTTATAATTAAATTAGTGGTGCTCTATTACTATTTGCTTACATTTTATGGTAACTATCATATTTTATTTGACGTTATCATAATATTTAAAAAAAATTATTCAATACTCAGCGGCTTGAATTCTCTCCCACTTCCGCTGTAGAATTTTGAAAAAATCTCAAAAAACTCTAATCTTAAGATCTGAATCCCAACAACAACACCTTCTAAAACCATAATTACTATATTACCCGCAATCAAAATTAAGAGGCTCCCGGCATTATTACTCACCATCTCAGATAGTATAATAACTGCCATTGACAAACCAACATGGTTTAAAGTAAAAGCACCAACTCTTAAAAAAGAAAGCGTATTACTTAAATATCCTAAAACAGAGTCGAAAAGTTCGAAAATAGACTCCAGCAGATACTCGGATATCTTTTTATCCACCTCAAATTTTTTTCCAACAATTAAATTGCCGAGCGGCTCTTTTAAAAATATCAGCAGTAATAAGCTTATTACTATGCTTAAGGTAAAAGGCAGCGGTATTAAAAGTCTATTCTGCAGACCGTAAGCAGCCAAACTTGAAAGCAGAAACAGATATAAGATTAGACCACTTAAGCCGCTGTCAGAAAATAATGCCTCTTTGTAATCTTTATTTTTAAATGAATTAAACAGGTTAAAAATCATTGATGTGATCAAAAGAAAAATTCCGATCATTACTGTAAAGCCGAGCCAGAACATAATATTCTCCATCGGCCTGATTACAAGTGCAGGAATCAGATCTTCCATTCCAAATATACTTCCGTAAAATGCACCAAAAAGCATCGAAGAAGATCCCAGTGAAATTAATATATAGCCTATACCCTGATCAGTGATAAACTTTATTTTATCTTTATAAATGGCCAGACCAAGCAGAACAAAAATTAAACCCTGGCCTAAGTCACCAAACATTATTCCAAATAATAATATATAACTTAAAGCAAAAAATAACGATGGATCAATTTCTCCATATTTGGGCAGCCCATATAGCTTAACCAGAGAAGAAAAAGATTTAACCCAGTCTGGATTTTCAATAATTGTTGGTGGCTCTTCTTCAGCAGTATTTTCAACTTCCTGACTGCTGTATAATACTTCTGGATATTTATTTGAAATTAACTTTTCAAATTCATTTTCGTTTTCTTCACTTATCCAGCCAGCTGTAATAAAGAAAAAATCACTTTTACCATAAAAGCTGTTATTTACATCTGTAATTCTATTAAATATTAACGCCTGCCTGTAATATTCCAATAACTGCTGCTGATAGCGGTGTTTTAATTTCTTAAATTCCAGCTTTATTTGATCTCTGATGATCTCAATCTTATCAAGTCGATATCTCGATTGATTTAGAATATCTTTGGGCTGTTCTTTAACTCTGTCAGGAAGTTCAATCCGATTAAAGTTGACTGAATTTAGAATGTCAAGTGCTTTTTGCTCATAATTCTTTTTAGCAAAGGTAAAAAACCAGACTCTTTCCTGATCTTCATTTACTTTTAAGACAAGAACTGGAACTTCGGTAACATTTTCAATCAGCCTCCTATATCTTTCCTGGCTTAAACTGCCAAAAATCAGGGTCACATAGGATAAGTTTTTTAAACTCTGAAGTTCTATATCAATATTCCGCATTACATAGACATGTCTAATTAGATTGTTTAATCTCTTTTCTTCAGCATCCAGTTTTTTAGTTATCCTTTCTAATTTATCAATCTTTTTCTGGATTGGATTAATAAAATCCTCAAGTTCTTCCAGACTAAATTCATTCAGCTGCTCAAAATTAGTGTTCTTTATTTCTTGATCTAAATTAAGACTGTCCATAATTTTGTTCAGCCTGTTAAAATAAGGTTTGTATGAATTTTCAATCTGATCATTTTTGAACTTCTTATGATATTTCTCTTTTTTTAAAAGTTCTATTTGACTATTTTTCATTATTTCTTCAGTTATTGAATCAATGTCATTTTTCAAGCCGAGAATCTGAAATTTTTTCATTTTTTTTATTCCCAAAATTACACCTCCCTTCTAATTAAGAAATTTTTAATCCGTTCATCTGGTAGAGAGTATCTAATCCCTTCAATTACTGTAATTATATCTCTAAGTTCATATTCTCTAAGGTACAAATAGGCAAGTATATTTGAAATCGTAAAAAAACTTTCAGATTTAATCTGCTGCAGTTTCTTAAATATATAATTTAAAAAAAATCTCTCAAAAATATTATTTGCGTCTTTAACTGCATTTTCAAGCAGCTCTTGATACGGAGCATAAGAAATTTGTTTGAATAAATCATCTGGATTATTTACCTGACTCAACTTTCTGAGTTCTTCTCTTGAAACTTTAAAATGAAAAGGAATAATATAATTTAATATTTCACCAGAAGATAAATTGTAATATCTTTTTATCCTGTAAATCCACTGAATATTTAAGAGATCAATCTGGGTTCCTATAATCTCATCAAAATATTTTTTGTCTTTTTTTGAAAATCCGCCAGCTAAGTCATTAAGGTGTGAAAAATAATGGAAGTCTAAAGTCATTTCTATTTGAAATAAATTTTTGTTCTGCTGGTACTGTTCTGCAAATTCGTCTAAAATTTCAGCGTAATGAAGTTCCTTCAGCACTTCCTGTATTTCTTGATAGGAAGAAGCCTGAATAAGATTATTAAAGTCAATTTTTTTATTACGATCTATATAAATTAAATTATCACTGAGATAATCTTCCTCATTTTCCATTAAAATAGTTCTCAAAATTATTTTTAAATCTTCAATTTCAAATTTTTTGAAATAATGTTCAATAAATTTTTCTAAATCCGAACTCAAATATTTCTTCAAAAAATCTTCAGAGAGGACAAGACTCTTTTTGAGATTTAGTTCAAGCTGACGTCGGTGAATTTCCTGTCCTGAAATATCTTCTAAATATTCTTTATAATATGTATTATCATAAAGATAGTTAAATGCTTCCTGAACCGAATTCAATTCTATTAAATTCTGAAAATCTTTTTCTTTAAGCATCTTACTGCTTAAAGCTTTTAATTTTGCATTAATAGCCGGATATTGAAAAATAGCTGCCATTATCTTCACCTTCCTGAGCTAATTATTTTATCAAAGTATTTTTTTATTAAATCATCTTTTACTTCCTGATAATCATTTTCTATTTTTTTTATTTCATTCTTACTTTCTTTTTTCAAATTAGCAGCAAATTTTTCTGCTCCCTCTTTGCTTTCTGCAAGTATTCTTTCTCCCTCTTCTTTACTTTCCTCGAGCTTTACTTTTTCTTCACGAGCCATTCTTTTTTCATATTTTTCTTCTAATTCTTTAATCTCCTTTGAAACATCTTCTTTTAAATTCTGTGCCTTTTTTTCAATATTTATAACTTTTTCTATTAATTCTTCCTGCATATTAATCCCCTCCTATTATTCTTTTGGCAGTATTATACTGAAATTACTGCCATTTTTCATGGAACTTTCAACT
Source organism: Halanaerobium saccharolyticum (assembly GCF_004362045.1). Taxonomy (GTDB): domain Bacteria; phylum Bacillota; class Halanaerobiia; order Halanaerobiales; family Halanaerobiaceae; genus Halanaerobium; species Halanaerobium saccharolyticum_C. The sequence goes on from NZ_SNWX01000024.1 coordinate 3,490, forward strand.
TTAATTTCTCCACCATGAATTTTAACAATCCAGCTGCAGATAGAGAGTCCCAGGCCAGTACCACCATATTCTCTTGAACGAGATTTATCAACTCTATAGAATCGTTTAAAAATATTATCCAGTTCCTCTTCTTCAATTCCTATACCATCATCTATAATATTTATTTTATATAAACTACCTTGAGTGGTTAGAATTACTTTTATTTCTCCCTCAGACTTAGTATATTTGACTGCATTGTCAATTAAATTTAACAAAAGCTGAGTAATCAAACTTAAATCAGCTTTTATTTTAAAATCTTGTTTTCCGAAAGTTTTCTTAATAATAGAAATGTTTTTTTCCAGAGCCAGGTTATTCATTTCTTCTATTACTGTGTCAACCACAATATTTAAATCAAATTTTTCTTTATCAAGTTTAATGTTTTTTTCATCTGCTTTTGCCAGCAGCAGCATTTGAGAAATTAGGTTATTCATCTGAACGATGTGTTTTTTAATGGTTAATAATATATCTTTTTGTTCAACAGTCAGCTTCTCTTCTGAATCGAGTGCTTCATCTACTTGAGCCTTAATAACAGAAACTGGAGTTTTAAGTTCATGAGAAACATCAGCATTAAACTGTTTTTGCCGATAAAATGAATTTTCCAGTCTATCTAATAGATTATTTAAGGTTTTGACCAGTCTTCCTACTTCATTTTCTCTATTCGCAGAGATTTTTATTCTCTGCGAAAGATTTTTTTGACTAATTTTTTCTGCAGTGGCAGAAATAATATCAATTGCCTTTAAGGCCCGATTGGCAAGAAAATATCCTCCTCCACTGGCCAGTATTAAAGTTAAGGGAATCATTATTAGAAAAATCACTACTAATTTATCCAGCACTCTCTCTTCTCTGGCAAAAGAATATAAAAGAGTTATAAAGCCAGTCATTTCAGTTGTTCTGGAATCATTGAAATCATAGGGAGCAGCCAGTACAGCCCATTTTTGATTATTATATTCAATTATTTTAAATTTATTAATAGCCTCTAGATTTAAATTTTTAATGAAATCAGAACTAGTATGCTTACTTATTAATTTACCCTGACTATTGATAAAATAACTTTTGATGTTTTGATTGTTGATGCTTCTTAAAGGATCTGAACCTATTTTGATAGGATCTCTGACTTCTGATTTGATATTTTGCATCTCCATTTTTAAGATGCTGTGCACTTCCTCTTTTAGCTGTTTTTCTAAATAAAAATAAAGTATAGAGCTAAAAAAGATTAAAACAAGAAAAAGGATAATCATATACCAGATTGTCAAATTTATTTTTAAAGGATATTTTTTATAATTAAAATTTTTACTCATCTTTAATAACCTTCATTTTATAACCGTGACCTCTGACTGTTTTTAGCAGCTTTATTCTATGTTGATTATCAATTTTCTTTCTTAAAAACCTGATATATACATCAACAATATTTGTATTATTTCCACTCATATATCCCCACACATGTTCTTCAATCTGGGACCGACTAAGGACATTCCCTCTATTTCTCATTAAATACTCCAACAGAGCATATTCTTTACTGGTTAGTTCAATTTTTTTGCCTGCTCTTTTAGCAGTATAGTCAACAGTATTTAAAACTAGATCACCATTTTTCAATTTATTACTATGTTCTTTAACTCCTCTTCTAAAAATTGTTTTGATCCGTGCAATTAATTCTTCAAATGCAAATGGTTTAGTTAAGTAATCATCAGCCCCCATATTTAAGCCTTTAACTTTATCCTCTATGCTATCTTTTGCAGTTAAGATGAGCACCGGAGTCTTATCTTTCCATTCTCTTAATTCTGCCAGAACTTCCAGACCATTCTTTTTGGGAATCATTATATCCAAAATAATTAAATCATATTGATTAACAATTGTCTTATCAATTGCTGCTTCTCCATCATAGGCAATATCAGCAGTAAAATTTTCTCTTTCCAATCTTTTTTTTATTATTTTAGCTAAATCTTTTTCATCTTCAACAATCAGAATATTCATTAATAACACTTCCCTAAATCTAAAATTTGACTTTAATAACAGAGAATAATTTACTATTTAAAAATTATAACAGTGCTTTATTAAAAAATGATTAAAAAAAGCAGCCTCATCTGAGGCTGCTTTTAATTAGTCCTATGCTCTTTGCTTTCCTTCACTATTTTTCCGCTTCAATAACTTCTGCACAGCGCTGACAAATATCTTCATGTTCTTCAAGCTCTCCAACTGTCTCGTCATACTTCCAGCAGCGGTCACATTTTTCGCCTCTGGCCTCGCTAACTTTAACCAAGACAGAACTATCTTCACCCTGATGAGCATTCTCGGCAGTTAATTCATCATTAAGTTCAGCCTGAGATACTATAAATAAATCAGCTAATTGATTAATTTCTGAACTTAATAACTGCTGCTGCTCTTCAGATGTTCCTTTAAGTTCTACCATTGCTTCCAGTGAATTACCAATTTTTTTGTCTGCTCTTGCTAATTCTAAAGCTTTAGAGACATCTTTTCTAACTGACAGCAGCTTATCCCACTTATTGATCAATTTCTGATCAAAGTAATTTTTCTTAACTTCCGGCCAGTCAGTTAAAAATACACTTTCCTCAGCTTTCATTTTCTCAGGTAGGAACTGCCAGACTTCTTCTGATGTATGAGGAATTATTGGAGCAAGTGTAATAACCAGAGCCATCATTATATCATAAAGTGTACTCTGGGCGGAACGTCTGCTTAAAGAGTCAGTTCCATCTGTATAAAGACGATCTTTAGTAATATCCATATAAAGTGAACTCATCTCTACAGTACAGAAATTGTGAACATCATGATAAACCCGGTGATATTCATATTTTTCATAGGCAGAGGTTATTTTTTCAATTAAATCCTGCAGCCGAATCATAATCCAGCGATCCAGTTCTCTGCGGTCTTCATATTCTACATAATTTTGTTCACTGTCAAAATCGCTGATATTACCTAAAATGAAACGGTAGGTATTTCTAATTCTTCTGTAAGCTTCAGAACTCTGTTTTAAGATATTATCGGAAACTCTAATATCATTTTTAAAATCAGAAGATGCAACCCAGAGTCTTAAAATATCAGCACCATACTGGTCGATTACTTTATGAGGCGAAACTACATTACCTCTGGATTTAGACATCTTATTACCTTTTTTATCTACTGTAAAACCATTAGTAATTACCTCTTTGTAGGGAGCAGTACCCTCTGTTGCAACAGCTGTTAATAGTGAAGAGTTAAACCAACCGCGATATTGATCTGTACCTTCAAGATAAACCTGGGCCGGCCAGCTTAAATTATCTCTTGTTTCTAAAACAGCCTTATGACTGGAACCTGAATCAAACCAGACATCCATAATATCTTCTTCTTTTGTAAAGTGATTCCCACCACAATGAGGACAACTATAAGATTCTGGCAATAGTTCTTTTGCTGAAAGCTCATACCAAGAAGATGAACCTTTTTCTGCAAAAATTTCTTTAACAGAGTCTAAAGTATCATCATTAATTACTGCTTCTCCACAATCATCACAGAAGAAAATAGGAATTGGTACACCCCACTTTTTCTGACGGGAAATACACCAATCTGAGCGTTCTGAAATCATATTTGTCATTCTTTCTGCTCCCCACTCAGGATACCAGTCAACATCTGCAATTGCTGCCAGAGTTTCTTCTTTAATAGCATCGATTGAGGCAAACCACTGATCGGTAGCTCTAAAAATCAAATTATTTTTACAGCGCCAGCAGTGAGGATAACGGTGATCAATAAAGTCAAGATTCATCAATAAATTCTGCTCTTTTAATTTGTCTGTTACCATAATATTAGCTTCATCATAGTGTTTGCCTGCAAAATCACCTGCCTCTTCGGTAAAGTAGCCCTGATTATCCATTGGTGCATAAACTTCTAAGTCATATTCCTGGCCAACTATAAAGTCATCATGTCCGTGCCCGGGAGCAGTATGGATACAACCCGAACCCTGTTCTAAGGTTACATGATCTCCAAGGATTAATAGTGATTCTCTATCAAAAAATGGGTGTCTGGCTCTTTTATTTTCAAGTTCTTTACCGCTAAATTCTTCACTGATAATCTCATAATCTTCAATTCCAGACTTAGACATGACTGAGTCTACAAGTTCTTTAGCCATTACCAGTTTTTCTCCCTCTGCTTCTACAACAACATAAGGATATTCTGGATGAAAAGCAATAGCCATATTAGAAGGAATAGTCCAGGGAGTTGTTGTCCAGATAACTATATAGCTATCTTCACTATTTAAAGTAACTCCACCAACTTCAACCTGATCCATCATTGGGAATTTAACAAAAATAGAAGGTGCTCTATCTTCACCATATTCTACTTCTGCTTCGGCAAGAGCTGTCTCACAGTGAGGACACCAGTGTACAGGTTTTTTGCCGCGATAAAACAGATCTTTTTTAGCCATTTCTCCAAAAACTTCTATCTGTTTTACTTCATATTCCTTATTTAAAGTTAGATAAGGATTATCCCACTCTCCCCAGACACCGAGCCGTTTAAACTGCTCCCGCTGACGATCAATATATTTCAAAGCATAATTTGTACATTTTTCTCTTAATTCTGGGACAGAAAGTTCAGCTCTTTCTTCATCTGTCATTTCGCTTGTTACTTGATATTCTATTGGTAAACCATGGGTATCCCATCCCGGTACATAGGGAGAATAATAACCTTTTAATGTTGCAAATCTGGTCACAAAATCTTTCAAAATCTTATTTAAGGCATGACCAATATGGATATCTCCATTTGCATAGGGAGGACCATCATGTAAAATAAAAGATTGATTCCCCTCTCTATTCTCTACTGCTTTTTCGTAAATCTCTTTTTCCTGCCATAACTTCTGAAAATCAATTTCGCGTTCACTTAGATTTGCCCGCATCGGAAAATCTGTATCAGGTAAATTAATTGTCTCTTTATAACTCATTTACTTTAATAACCTCCTGTAAAAATATATTAAAAATAAAAAAAGCCTCTGTCCTGTAAGGGACGAGAGACCGCGGTACCACCCTAATTAAAATCAGTAAATAGTCTTTGAAATAAATTCAAAATCACTAATTTTATCTTAGCAATCTTTAACGCAGAAATACGGGTATACTACTCGATTCATATACCGACTCCAGGGTGATCTTCTCAATTTTCTGTTTCCCGGCTTTCACCAGACCCGGTTCGCTGAAAACTATTAAAAATTGATACTTTCCCCTTCAAAATCACTTTATTATATAACATTTTTTACAATTATAAACTATCATTAAAAATAAGTCAAGTTCTACCCTCAATATTGTTTGTTAAATAATTAATGATGCAGGTAAAAATTTCACCTATTTTCTTCAAAATCACTACTATCTTCAATTTCACTTTCTATTGCTAAAGCAGAATCATCAAAATCGCCTCTTAAAGATTCTTCATTTTCTTCATTTAACATTTCCAGATGACTTTCCAGTAAAGTTTGAAAACGAATTTTAAAGAAATTCCTCTGTTCCCGCAGCTGTTCAAGTTTTCTTTTTTCAGAAGCTACCTGATTACGGGCATTTTCTTTAATTTCTTCTGCCTTCATTCTTGCCTCTTTTCTGATCATTCGTGCTTCATTATCAGCCTGTTCAATTCTTTCGGAGACAGTTCCCTTAATTGAATCAAGAGTGCTTTGAAGTTTATCTTCCATATCCTCATAATTTTCTATTTTTTCTTTAAGTTCCTGGTTCTCTTCCTGCAGATTATTTAAATCCTTAAGTAAACGTTCATAAGCAACTCCGACATCATCCAAAAATTCATCAACCTGAGTTGTATTATAGCCAAAAGTTGATTTTTTAAATTCTTTGTTATATATATCAAGCGGGTTTAGTTTCAAAATATCCCTCCTCTACAACTAAGTCAATCTTTTTAAAGTTAACTTAATTCTTCCTTTATTTGAAATACCTCTTTTTGCTTCTACTTTAACTCTACCCCTACCTCTAACAGAAATCAAGTCCCCAATCTCTACTTCTGCTGCCGGGTCTGATTCGATTTTCCAGTTCAATTTAACCTTCTCGTTTTCTATATCTCTGGACATTTTACTACGAGAATCTCCAAAACCCGAACTGGCAACTGAATCCAGTCTCATAGAAGCAACTGTGGTCAATATTTCTTTTTCGTACTGTACAGGTTTTACTATCTCAGATTCAGTAATTTCCTTAACATCAACAGGTACCTGATGTACCTTATCCAATTTTAATTCAATAACATCCTCAATTTCTGCTGCTACAATAATCTGAGCAAAATCCGAATGAACAAGAATATCACCAATTACTTTTCTCTGCAGCCCCAGGCCCATCAGAGCACCTAAAAAATCCCGGTGGCTTAGTTTTTGAAAAGAAAAATTTCCATCAAGCTGATAAATTTTAATCTGCTTTTCTACTAAATCCGGAAAAAGATATTCTGGGAAAATGACCAGTCTTTTTCTTTCAGCCTGAGGATAACCGCCTTCTTTTTTGAAATTAATTTCTGCAATCTGTTCAATTAACGGTATCGCTATGTCTATCTGATAAGGGTTCAAAAAATCTGTAGCCTGAGTTTTGTGATATTTTAAAACCTGTTCACACTTATCTAAAACATGTGAACCCAGCCTTCTATCCTCTTCTCTGTGTAAATGATTTAACAATTTGTCTTGATCAAACATAGATTCCCACCTTTATATTACCAGAGTAATTAAAATATCTCTAATGAAACCATGGATAATCTGTAAAGCAAAAATTGCGATTAATGGCGAAATATCAATACCAAGTATGCCCCCACTGGGAAGCAGCTCTCTAATTGGACCCAGAATTGGCTCAGTAGCATCAAAAATAAATTTAATTACTTTTTGCCAGCGCATATCACTGGGATTTGGCTGAACCCAGGAGATAATTACCCGACCAATAATCAATAAATTTAAAATCTCAAAAACTGCACTTACTATTCTTACTAATATAAACATTGTTTTGCCTCCAAAATTAGTATTCTCTTTCTCCAAATATTGCTGTACCAACCCTGACTATAGTTGCACCTTCTTCTACAGCAATTTGATAGTCATTTGTCATCCCCATTGACAGCTCTTTTAATTGAGTAACCTCACGCGAAAGCTGATCAAATAATTTTTTCATATCCTTAAAATATGAACGAAGTTTTTCTGTATCATCTAAGTAGGGCAGGACAGTCATTAATCCCTCCACTTTTAAATACTCTAAATTAATTATTTTTCTTAAAAAAACTTCTGCTCGGTCAGGAGTTATTCCAAATTTATTTTCATCACCGGCAATATTGATTTCAATTAGTACCGATATTTTTCTCTCGTTTTTTTTGGCTCTTTTATTTACTTCCCTGGCAAGTCTTAAGCTGTCAATAGACTCAATCATCCTACAATTTTCCATCCTCATAAGATATTTTACTTTATTTCTCTGTAAATGTCCAATGAAATGCCAGTCAAGCTTAATATTATCAGACATCAGTTTATCATTTTTCTCTTCTAATTCCTGAACTCTATTTTCACCAAAAAACTTAACCCCTGCTTCATTTAAAATTTTTATTGAGCCAGCCTTTTGGTTTTTGCTTACAGCAAGCAGCTTTACTTGAGTATGGTCTCTATCAGCAGCTGCCGCCGCTTTTTTTATATTATCCTTAACTTTATTTAAATTAGAAATTAGTTTATCTTTCTGCATAAGCCTAAACCTCCCTGCCGTAATTGAAATCTTCAGGATTTGTGATTATTTCTTCCCCAATCTCTAAACCGCTCACTATTACATATTCATCATTTCCATTTAAAATTACAACTTCCTGAAACTTATATTTATTATACCCACTAACCTTAAGAACACCCTGGCCAGAAGGTTGACTAAATACTGCTTTGCGGGGTATTTTAATACCTCGATAAATATTTTTGATAATATTCACTTCTATTCTTCTTCTATTAATCCAGCGAGGAATAAATTGATCTAACTCAATCAAGAAAAAAGTATCCTCCAGATTGGGTAGAATATCAAAAATTCTGGCTTTAAAAAGTTCTTCTGAATTTTTCTGCGCTATAAATATTACTTCATTAGTTCTAAATCTATCAACCTGTGACTTCGGAACCTGTACTATTAAAAAAAGTTTAAAGTTATTAATTATTCTATACAGTGTCTCTCCTTTTTTGACCCTATCTCCAGAAAGAAGATGTTCATAGTTTCCTCTTAACTCCTCAAAATCACTATATTTAATTTGATTTAAGTTATCAATATTTACTTCATCCTCTAAACCATCTACAGCAAAACTAACTATTCCTGCATTCTTATTAAATATCTTCTGCTGCCTGTCCGAAGATCTAATTACTGCCAGTTTTCTACCTGAAGCAAGTCTATCTCCCTCACCAACCAGAAGTTCTACTCGACCTGAAATTGGAGCCCTGATAACTTTTTCATCTCTAACAATCAGTGCCTCAGTCCAGAATCCATCAATAACTTCTCCCTGAGCAGCTAACATAGTTTCATATCTTGCTGCCCCAAAAAATTGAGTTCCTAAGATAAAAACAACCATTAAAATAAATATTATAACAAAAGGTTTAAAATTTGTAGCATTTTTTTTTGCCATCAGCATCACCTTAAAAGAAAGAGATAATCTAAATCCTGATGTAATTACATCAGGATTTTATTGTTATTATCCTTTTTTATTTCTTAAAAAAGCCGGTATATCAAGATCATCACCAGAAAAACTCTCCATTTCAAAATCTTCTTCCGGCATCTCTTCATCTTTAGTATTCTTAATTTCCTTTTTAGGAGACCCCGCATCAAAACCAGTCGCAATAACTGTAACTTTAACTTCACTTTCTAATTCTTCATCAATTACAGCTCCTAAAATAATATTTGCATCAGGATCAGCCACTTCCTGAATAACTCTGGCTGCTTCATTTGCTTCATGGATCCCCAGATCCAGACCTCCAGTAATATTTAATAATACACCTCGAGCTCCATCAATAGAGGCCTCCAATAATGGAGAAGCAATGGCCAGTTTTGCAGCCTCAGTTGCTCTATTATCTCCATCAGATTTGCCAATTCCCATGAGCGCTGAACCAGCGTCAGTCATAATTGTCTTTACATCAGCAAAGTCAAGGTTAATAATACCAGTAATTGTAATTAAATCAGAAATACCCTGTACACCCTGTCTTAATACATTATCCGCAATTTTAAAGGCGTCCATTAAACTTGTCTGTTTTTCAGCCACTTCCAATAAGCGGTCATTAGGAATTACAATTAAAGTATCTACTTTATTTTTTAGCTCTTCTATTCCCGAAATAGCATTACTCATTCTTTTTTTACCCTCTACTGTCAGCGGTTTAGTAACAACTCCAACAGTCAGTGCACCCAGTTTTTTTGCTGCCTCAGCAACTACAGGAGCAGCTCCAGTACCTGTTCCACCACCCATACCAGCAGTAATAAATACCATATCTGCACCATCTATAGCCTGTGCAATTTCTTCTCTATTTTCTTCAGCCGCTTCAAAACCAATCTCTGGATCTGAACCTGCTCCCAGACCTCTGGTTATTTTTTCTCCAATTCTAATTGTTACTCCAGCATTAGAAGCCATTAAAGCCTGTGCATCTGTATTAATTGCAATAAATTCAACTCCATCTAAACCTTCTTCAATCATTCTATTGACGGCATTATTGCCGCCACCACCTACACCAACAACTTTTATATTTGCAAATTGTTCAATTTCTGTTCCAATATCAAACACTAATATTCCCTCCCCGTTAAGGATAATATGTAAGCTTATCAAAATAATTTCTGGTTTTAGAAAAACTCACTAAACCAGGTTTTTAGTTTTGTAAAAAACCCACTTACAATTTCTTTGCTATTATTACTATTATTACTGCTCAGGTTACTATTCCTGGCATCTCCATTTTCCAGAGCAAACTCAATCAAACCTACAGCTGTAGAAAAAATTGCCCGGGGGATAGTATCACCCTTTTTTATATATACGGGATTATCAATAACATTTGACAGCCCACTAACATAATCAGGTTCTCCTATTCGAACTGGTAGTTCTGTAATATCAGAAGCAAGTTTTTCGGAACCCTCCAGTAAAGAGGCTCCTCCGGTCAAAATCATACCAGCAGGTGTCAGATCAGCAGAACCAGCACTATCCAGTTCCTTTTTGACAAGTGAAAATACTTCGCTCATTCGCGGTTCAATCACCTGACAGAGCATTTTGCGAGAAAGTTTCTTTCTTTCCTTTCCACTAGCAGCCAGAACCTCAATTTTATCACTTTCATCAATTTCTGCTGGCAAAACCGAACCATGCATTATCTTGATTTTCTCTGCTTCAGAAACAGGGGTTCTTAAACCTACTGCAATATCATTGCTGACATGATTACCTCCAACAGGAATTACTGCAGTATGTGCTATACTGCCTTCATGAAAGACAATAACATCAGTAGTTCCACCACCAATATCTACTAAAACAGCTCCTAACTCTTTTTCATCATCAGATAAAACAGCCTGGCTGGAAGCCAGCGGTTCTAAAACCACCTCATCAACACTTAAACCGGCTCTTAAAATACTTTTTACCAGATTCTGAATTGAGGTTGAAGCACCTTTTATAATATGAGTTTCCACCTCAAGTCGAACTCCAGACATTCCTAAAGGGTCCTGAATCCCTGGACTACCATCTACAATGAACTCTCTGGGAAGCACATGTAAAATATCTTCCTCAGCTGATACAGGAATTATTCGCGCTGCATCAATAACTCTTTTTATATCACTCTCTTTAATTTCCTTTTCATCTCCAGTAACTGCAACAACTCCATGACTGTTGATAGACTTAATATGTGAACCAGCAATCCCAACATATGCAGAATCTACCTTCTGTCCGGCCATTCTTTCTGCCTTCTGAACAGCACTTTTTATTGCATGACTGGTTTTATCTATATCAACTACAATTCCTTTGCGGAGGCCGTTAGATGGAGCTAAACCTATTCCAATAATCTCAATATTATTATCTCCATTAATTTCTGCTATTAATGCACATATCTTAGTGGTGCCGATATCAAGCCCAGTAACTATCTTTCTCCTTTTCACAACAGTCTACCTCCTTTCTTATCCAAACATTTCTTTTTTTTATTCATTTAATAAATCAGGCTCAATTAAAATAGTTCAATATAAATTTTGTTATTCCTTTATTATTGATAAAATTATCCTTATTTTAACTTAATTACAGGATGTTTTATAACCTGTAAATTAATATAATCAATGTCAGCTTCCTGATTATTATTTAAAATAGAATTTAAAATTGCAAATTTATCTTCCAGCTTTTCATTCCTACCTAAATTAACCCCTCCACCTTCTCTCAAATATAACTTATAAACATCATCCTGATAAATTATTTTTTTAAACTTTCCAAGATATTCAGGCCTTAGGTTATTAAAAATATTTAAAATATCATCTGCTAATAGAGGAAAGAATACTTTATGATTATCAAAATAATAAGCAAAACCAGCAAGTTGAGGTAAATTAACCTCTGCTGTTAAACCTTTTTCTGCTAAAATTATGCCATCTGCAGAAAAAATCAACTTTTGGTTGTTGTTTTTCAGCCAGGCTACTGCCTTTCTTTCTTCAATTACTACATGAACTGTTGAAGGGTATGATTTTTCTATTTGAACTGAAGATATCAAATTATGTTTTAATAAATTATTTTTCAATTCCTCTTCGTTCAAAAATAATAAATTATCACCATAAAATTTATTAATTCTTAATCTTAACTCATTTTTATTCATCTCAGTTCGAGAATGAAATACAAAATCCCTGATATGAAAAAAAGGAGAAAAAAGAAAAGATAAAAAAGTTAGAAATATAAAAAATAATAGCATCAGAACGATCTGATATTTTTTCTCCATTAATCATCCCTCACAAAATTGAACCAATATAATAACCTAATTATTTTTTAAAATCAAATCAGGAAGTTCTGTAATATCGCCCGCTCCAACAGTCAGAATAATATCTCCTGCCTCAGCTTCAGCCAATAATCTAGCAGTAATTTCATTAAAATCAGCTAGATAATTACATTCCACAGCAGAATTTTTAGAAATTTTATCTGCTAAATCTTTTAAAGAAATAATATAATTCTTTTTTTCTGAAGCAGAAAAGATATCAGTTAAGTATACCTGATCAGCATCAGCAAATGCCTGACTAAACTCTTCTAGAAATTTATAAGTTCTGCTGTATCGATGGGGCTGAAAAATAACTCTAATTTTATTATAATCCATGTTTTTTACAGTCTTTAAAAGTTCTCTAATCTCAGTTGGATGATGGGCATAATCATCCACAATATCAACAGTAGAATTTAAAACTTGACCCTTATAATCAAATCTACGATCAACTCCACTAAATTCTTTAAGAGCAGCCTGAATTACTTCAATGTCTATTTTTAAACACCTGGCTGCCGCGGCTGCAGCCAGAGCATTATAAATATTATATTCTCCAGGAACAGAAAGTTCAATTGCAGCAGCAAATTCTTCTGAATGATATAAATCAAAAAAACTATTAAAATTATGATACTTGATATTTTTAGCTGTGAATTCTCCCTCTTTTAAGGAAAAACTGCTGCAATTTTTTCTATTTTTAAAAAGAAAATCTAAGTTTTTATCATCTTTATTATATAATAGAATTGCCCGCTTGTCATTTTTATCGGCAAATCTTTTAAAAATATCTTCAAATTCTTTAAAATCCCGATAAAAATCAGGATGATCAAGCTCCAGATTATTTAGTAATAATAAATCTGGATCAAAATAAAGAAAAGATCCATCACTCTCATCTGCCTCAGTTATAAAATATTCACCTCTGCCATCTGCCATATTACCTTTTAGTTCCTCGAGAAATCCTCCTACCATAACTGCAGGATCTTTTTTTGCCCGCCTAAAAATTGCAGCCAGCATCGCTGTAACAGTTGTTTTGCCGTGAGTTCCAGCAACAGCAATAGTTTTTTTGTTTCTCATTAAATAGGAAAGCATCTCTGCCCTTTTAACTATTTTTAAGCCTTTTTTTCTGGCTGCCTTAATTTCGGGGTTATTATCGGGAATGGCACTGGTTTTGACTATTATATCAGCACCCTCAATATTAGAAGCAGTATGACCTATAAAAAGTTTAATTTTATATTTTCTTAATAAATCCAGATATTTGCTTTCTTTTAGATCAGAACCACTTACTTTATAACCTCTTTCCGCAAGAATTTCTGCTATACCACTCATCGAAACTCCACCTATGCCAATCAAATGAATATGCGAATTTTTATTTAGCAAAATAATCACCCTAAATCAAATTTTATTATTAAAATAATTTTATAAACCCAATTTTTCTATAACCCTGATAATATTGGACAGCGAATCTTTTTGTGACATTGATTCTGCTGCAGCTGACATAGATTTTAATTTTTTTTCGTTTTCAATAATCATTCTCACTTTTTTCAATAGTAACTTTTCATTTAAATCAGCTTCCTCAATAACTACCGCTGCTCTGTTATTTTGCAGAGTGCGGGCATTAAAAAGTTGATGATTTTCTGCAGCTGCTGCAAAAGGAATTAAAATAGATGGTTTTGCACAGCTTGTGATTTCTGCCAGACCAGTTGCTCCAGCTCTAGCAATGATCAGGTCCGCTACAGCCAGTGCATATTCCATTTCATCTAAATAGTCAATAACTTTTAATAATGGATTTTCCAGATCAAGATTACTGCTTTTGAGTCTGGTCAGCAGCTGATTATAATTATCTTTTCCGCTTAAATGTAAAATTTGGATATTATTTTGAACTGCATATTTATAAAGTTTTATCACATTTTGGTTAATCACTTCTGCACCCAGACTTCCACCGGTAATTAAAATAGTTTTTAGGTCTGGATCTAAATGCAATTCTCTGTAAGCTTGAGCCTTTTCTACATTCATAATTTGGGCTCTGACCGGATTGCCCGTGATCTCAATTTTATCTTCATTAACATTTAAATAGTCTGCTGCCTCAGAAAAGTTAAGGCAGACTTTATCAACTACCTGAGCCAGTAATTTATTTGTAATACCTGGATAGGCATTTTGTTCATGGATTATAGTATTTTTTCTCAGTAAACTTCCAGCCAGAACCACAGGTCCAGCTACAAAGCCCCCGGTTCCGATAACAAAATCTGTTTCAAAATCTCTGATTAATTTTAAAGCTTTAAAAAAAGCTTTAGTGTTAAAAAATAAAGAACTAAAAATCTTTGTTGAGATTTTTCTGGGCAGTGGTCGTACAGAAAGTTTTTTAAAATCAAAGCCAGCCTTTGGCACAATTTCTGCTTCCATTCTGTGATCAGAACCAAGATACAAAATTTCCCAGCCTCTTTTTTTTAACTCCTCTGCAACTGCAAGTGCAGGATAAATATGACCTCCTGTGCCTCCACCAGTAATTACTGCTTTCATAATTTATCTCATCCTTCAACATAACGCGAAATATTTAATAATAAAGCCAGTGCTGTTAAATTAATTACTAATGATGATCCCCCATAACTAATAAGCGGCAGAGTAATACCAGTAACAGGCATTAATGATGTGACTACTGCCATGTTAATCAGAGCCTGTATAACAACTATCGACGTAATACCAACCGCAAGCATTGAACCAAACGGATCATCAACTCTTGTAGCAATTTTTAGACCTCTCCAGGCAAGTAAAAAATATAAACTAACAATAAATAAAGTACCCAGCAGACCAAATTCCTCACCCAGAACTGCAAAAATAAAGTCTGTACCTGGTTCTGGTAAATACAAAAATTTCTGATGGCTGTTGCCGGCACCTACTCCAAACAAGCCGCCGGAACCAAGAGCCAGCAAAGACTGGATGATATGATATCCACTATCCAGCGGATCCTGCCAGGGATTAAGAAAAGTAAATAACCTTTCCCTCCGATATGGTTCGGCCATAATTGCTGCCAGTGATAATAATAAAGACACTATACTCAGAACAATAAATAACGATATTCTAATACCGCCGACAAAAATCATTGCTGCTGCAACTGCTGCCAGACTAACTGCAGTTCCAAGATCTGGCTCCAGTAAAATTAAAAATGATATTAAGCCGATTACAATTAAAGGTGGTAAGATTCCATTTTTTATTTGTTTTATTTTGTCCTTATTTTTATCAATATAAGCAGCAAGATAAATAACTATAGTAAATTTAGCCAGTTCAGATGGCTGAAAATTAACTGGACCTAAAGGTAACCATCTTCTTGAGCCTCCTGCCATTTTCCCAACTCCAGGAATCAGAACTAAAATCAAAGTTCCCAGAGAAACTAAAAGTAAATAAGGAGCTAAATCCTTTAATTTTTTATACTTTAGTTTATAAATAATAGCTGATAAAAGGAGAGCTACCCCTAGGTATTTAAGCTGATTATAAAAAAAATAATAACTATTAGAAAAAAGTTGTTCGGCTTTAACGGAACTGGCTGAGAGAATCATTATCAGACCACTTAAAACCAGAGCAATAATTGTAAATAATAAAATAAAATCAGGCAGCTTTTTACGCATAACTTCTCCTTAATCAATATTTTTTATAACATTCTCCTGAAAAATTTTCCCTCTCTCTTTATAACTGGAGAACATATCCCAGCTGGGACAGGCAGGAGATAAAAGTAAAGCTTTATCTCCAGATAAGCTTTCTACTCCAATTTGAGCAGCGGCCTCCATTGTTGTAACTTTTACTATCTCCAATTTGGAGTCTGCAAAAAGAGAAGCAATTTTTTCTGCGGTTTCCCCAATTAAAATTAAAATCTTAACTTTCTCTTTAATCAGAGGCACTAACTCCGAGAAATCGGCATTTCTATCCTGACCTCCCGCTATTAAAATAATATCCTGTTCAATACTGGCAAGAGCTTTTAGAGCCGCATCAGGATTGGTTGCTTTTGAATCATCAATAATTAAATAATCCTTTGAGTTTTTAACAATTTCCATCCGGTGAGACTGCAGTTTATAGTTTTCAGCAGCTCTCTGAATTTTTTCTATTTTTTGACCAGCAAGATATGCTGCCAGAGCTGCAAAAGCAGCATTTTTACGATTGTGTTCCCCAGGTAAATCAATTTTTTTAAAATCCAGCAGCTTTAGCTCTTCTTGCTGAAAATAAGCTTCTTCTTTACTAATTAACAAATCAGCCTTTTTAGATTCAGAACTAATACCTAGAACACTGGCCTTAATTTCGTCTTTCAAATCTAAAAGATATGGATCATCAAAATTAAGAATTGCATAATCGGTCTCTTTTTGATTACTAAAAATATTTTTCTTGGCTTTCTGATAATTATCTTCACTGTGGTGGCGGTCCAGATGGTCTGGACTGTAATTCAAATAAAGAGCAATTTTAGCTTTAAATTGCTTAACTGCCTCTAACTGAAAAGAACTCAATTCTAGAATAACTTTTTCTCCAGACTGCAGTTGATTAATAATAGAGATAAAAGGGATCCCTATATTCCCTGCTACTTTGACCTGATCACCATCTAAATCGCTCAGCATTGCCCCCAGCAGTTCTGCAGTAGTAGTTTTACCATTAGTACCTGTAACAGCTATAATTTCCGCTTCTGACTGTCTAAAGGCAAATTCGATTTCACTAATTGTCTCAATTCCTTTTTTTCTGGCCGTTTTCAAAATTTCTAAATCATAAGGAACGCCGGGACTTAAAATAATTAATTCGCTTTCCAGAATTTGTCTCCCATTACTTCCCAGATCAAATTCTATATTTACACTATCAACTTGGGCAATCAAATCCCTTAAATCTTCTCTATTTTTTGAGTCAGCAACAATGATGTCCAGATCAAATTTTGATAAATATTTAACAACTTCCAATCCAGTACGGGGACTAAAACCTAAGACAGCAATTTTTTGATAATCTAAAGTCAATAAAATCTAACTCCTTTAAAATATAAATATTAATCTAAAACAAAAAAACAAAATTTTATTTATAATATAGAAAGCAGAGCAGCAAGAGATAATATAATAGTAATAATCACAAATCTAAATACAATTTTATTTTCTGCCAGTCCAGCTAACTCAAAGTGATGATGGATTGGTGTCATCTTAAATACTCTTTTACCACCTGTAATTTTATAATAGGGAACCTGAATCATAACCGATAGAGTTTCGACCACATATATACCACCGATAACCAATAGGTATAGTTCTGCAGCTGTAAAAACTGCTGCTGCTCCCAGAAAGGCCCCTATTGCAAGTGAACCTACATCTCCCATAAATACGGAAGCCGGATTGGCATTATACCAGAGAAAAGCAGTTGTGCTGCCTGCCATAATCAGCATCAAAAGACTGTATTCTGGTAAATTAAGTAAGTAGAACAATAAAGCAAAGGCCAGAGTCACTACAGTGGTTATTCCAGCTGCCAGGCCATCCAGACCGTCAGTAAGATTAACTGCATTAGAGCTGCCAATAATTACAATAAAAGACAGTAAAAATTTGCCTGCCGCACCTAAATTATAGAAATCATAAAAAGGGAGCAGTATACTATGTTGATTAGCTACAAAAACTGCCACCACTGCTGTTACTGCAGCTGCAGCTATCTGCAGAATAATTTTTTGCCAGGCTCGAAGCCCCAGGGATCGCTCAAACTTTATTTTTAAAAAATCATCTAAAAAACCTGTTAAAGCCATAATAAAAGTTGTCAGCAAAATTGCTATAATCTCTATATTGAGATGCAGAAGTGATATTGAAAAAAATAAGAAAGCAGAAATGATTAAAAGCCCCCCCATTGTTGGGATTCCTGCTTTTTTTAGATGACTTTCCGGTCCATAATCACGTACCTGCTGGCCAAAATTAATCCTTTTTATATAACTAATAAAAGTATTACCACTAAAAATAATTAATAATAATGGTAAAAGATATGCTAAAATATACCACATTTTAGAGCTCCTTATTTTTTAATTCAGCTGCTATTTCTTCCAGTTTGTTGGCTCTTGATCCTTTGATTAAAATCAAATCATCTGTTTTTATTTCAGCAGCAAGAAAATCAATACATTCCTGGTTATCATTCAAAATTATTAATTTTTCTGTCTGCATTTTAGACTCAGCTCCAGCTGCAATATCTTTAGCTTTACTACCAATTGTTATCAATAAATCCACTTCTTTTTCTGCAGCATAAGCACCAATTTCCTGATGTTTAACCTTACTTTCCGAACCTAATTCCAGCATAGAGGCTAAAACAGCTATTTTTCTCTCTGCCTTTAACTCAAATAAAACATCAAGAGCAGCTTTTACAGCCAGAGGATTGGCATTATAACTATCATTTATAATCCGGGAACCATTATTTAGTTCAACAAACTCCATTCTGTTGGAGGAAAATTTTGTCTTCAGCAAACCCTGCTGAATTTCACTTAAACCAAGCTTTAGTTTAAATGCTGTAATTAGGGCAGTCATCACATTATAAATATTATGTTTACCGGCTTTATTAAATTTGAAATTATAAACTTCATCTCCATATTTCACTTTAAAATTTAAGATTTCTTTATTTTTGTCAAAAGAATAATCTATTGTCTGCAGATCTGCCCCCGTTTCAAAACCAAAATATATTACTTCTGCCGCTGTAGTTTCTCCCATTTTTCTGGTATAATAGTTATCGTAATTTAAGACTGCAGTGTCAGATTCTTTGAGCTGGTCAATTAATTCTTTTTTTGCCTGAGCAATATTTTCCAGACTACCCAGCTGTTTTAGATGGGCTGCAGCAACATTAGTTACAATCCCAAAATCAGGTACTGCTATTTTTGCAAGCAGCTCAATTTCTCCTAAAGCACTCATTCCCATTTCCAGAACAGCAATTTCTTTCTCAGCTGTTAAGCGTAACAGAGTTAAAGGAAGTCCCAGATGATTATTATAGTTTCCTTCAGTTTTTAAACAATTATATTTTTGAGAAAGGACAGAATAGATCAAATCTTTAGTAGTGGTTTTACCAGCACTTCCTGTCACCGCAACCACTTTTAAATCAGCAAATGTTTTTCTATAATTATGAGCAATATCCTGCAGAGCCCTGGTAGTATCAGCAACTTTTAATACAGCCACCTCTGAGTTTTTGAGAAAATCACTTTCAATTTCCCGATCAACAATTACTGCCCCAGCTCCATTATTTACAGCATCTTCCAGATATATATGTCCATCCTGATTTTCTCCAATGATTGCGATAAATAAATAATTCTTCTTAACTTCCCTGCTGTCAATCACAATTTCTTCTATTATTTGCTCACCAGTTCCCTGTAACAATTCTGCTCCAGAAAATTTAATTATTTTATTTAAACTTAATCTCTCCATTTAAATTCCTTTCGCTTCTACCGCAGCCTGATAGGCAACTTTTCGGTCATCAAGCTCTATTTTTTTATTTTTTAATATTTGAAACTTCTCGTGTCCTCTGCCCAGAAGCATCACTAAATCATCTTTTTGGGCCAGCATAATTGCTTTTTTAATTGCTTTTTTGCGATCAGCAATAACTTCATAATTAGTAAAATCCGTACTAAAACCAGCTTCTATTTCAGCAAATATCTCTGCTGGTTCTTCACTGCGTGGATTATCATTACTGACAATTGTATAGTCAGCATATTTTTCTGCCAGAGCAGCCATTGCGGCTCTTTTGCTGCGGTCCCTATCTCCCCCACAACCAAAAAGTACAATTAATTTATTTTTATCCATAACACTGGCTGTTTTTAAAACATTTTTCATACCATCTGGAGTATGTGCATAATCAACCACTATCTGGAAATCCTGGCCTGCATTTATGATTTCAAAACGTCCCGGCACAGCAGGAATATTAGTTAAAGCCTTTTTAATAGTTTCCTGTTCAACTCTCATTAGATCAGCTGTTAAAATTGCAGCTAGAGAATTATAGATATTAAAAACTCCACCTAAATTCAATTTAAAGAGGGTCTCAATTCTACCTGCTGTTCTGTATTCCATACCTCTCTGATGCAGTTCATAATCAGAAGTATATAAATCTGCTCTAGAAGAAGATAAACTGTAAAAATAATTCTTTCCGCCTGATTTTTCCTGAATATAATCAGCATTTGTATCATCAAGATTAATTACTGCATATTGATCTGAATTTAACTGAGCAAATAATCGAGATTTAACTGCTCGATAATTCTCCAGATTTTTATGATAATCAAGATGCTCGGGGCTAATATTTGTGAAAATAGCAGCAGCAAATTCCATCCCTTCAACCCTATATAAATCCAGAGCATGTGATGAAACCTCCATCACCCCATATTCCACTTCTTCTTCTCGCATCTGAGAAAAATATCTGTATAAATCAACAGATTCCGGAGTTGTTCTTTTTGAATCAAGCTCCCGGCTGCCAATTATGTTTTTAATAGTACCAAAAAGAGCTGCTTTACCTCTGGCTTCCTTTAAAATGTTGTATAATAAATAGGAAGTTGTGGTCTTACCATTAGTTCCAGTAATTCCTATCAACTTAATATCTTTCAGGGGGTTTTTAAAAAAAATTTTACCCAGTTGAGCCATTGTTTTTCTGCTGTTATTAACCTTAATATAACTGACCCCACTCTGGTAATCTGAAAGCTCATCTTCTATAACTACTGCTGTGGCACCGTTTTTTATAGCCTGGTCAATAAAACGATGTCCATCAACTTCAAATCCGGAAATGGCTACAAAAAGATTATCTTTTTCTATCATCCGGGAATCATATTTAATCTCGGTAATCTTCTTTTCTAAACTACCTTTTTTTAATTCATAATCTATATTATATAACAAATTTTTTAACTTCATCTTAAAAACAACCTCCACAACTAATTGTTCAACTTACTAACTATCGGAGTTTTAAATTTACTTTTTTAGAACTTTTAATTCTACTTCCCGGGTAAACTGACTGACCTACAACTTTTCCGGAACCATCTAAAATCAATTTCAGACCTTTTTCTCCTGCAAGTCTTTCTGCTTCAATTCCAGTTAGACCTCTAAAATCCGGTACCGCAATCAGCATTTGTTCTCTTTGTTTCTTCTCACTGAAGAGCCAGACTGTAGACTTATAATTTGCTTTAACTCCAGATGCAGGAAGTTGAGCTCTTACAACTTCGCCATCCCCCATTAGTTTAACATTAAATCCTTTTTCTCTCAAACTGGTTTCTGCACTTAAAAAATCAGACCCTATTAAATCAGGAACTATAATTTCTCTTTGACTTTGTTTAAAATAAAAATCATTATCCTGACCGGGTTTAATATTTAAGTAATTCAAAATATTGGCTGTCAAATTCTTAAAAACAGGAGCTGCTGTCTGACTACCATAATAGGTCTCACCTTTAATATCATATAAAATAGTTAAAATAACTAGATCTCTGTCTCCAGCAGGTACAATACCAATAAAAGAAGAATCATAAATATCCTCATTATAGTGTTTGGCGGTACCAGTTTTTCCCCCAATTTCATAACCCTCAATGGCAGCCTGAGTTCCTGTTCCACTTTCTACTACCTGTTTTAATAATTCTTTTGTTTTATCAGCAGTACTTTTAGATATAACCTGTCTTACAACCTGAGGTTCATTGATTATATCTTCAGAATTACTGCCAGTATCAACTCTTTTTACCAGCCGCGGTCTCATCAACTTTCCTTCATTGGCAACTGCTGCCACTGCCGTTACCAGCTGAATCGGAGTTACTGAAATACCATGTCCAAAAGAAAAAGTTGCCAGTTCTAAAGGACCAATTTTTTGGTAATCCGGAATAATCCCCGCTGCCTCTGCTGGTAATCTAATTCCTGTCTGTTCTCCAAAACCAAAAGCCTTAATATAAGAATAAAAAGTTTCCTTTTTCATCTTGAGACCAACTTCAACAAAACCAGGGTTACATGAATTTTTTATAACTTCAGCAAAAGTCTGAGATCCGTGACCAATACTACTCCAACAGCTTATTTCTTCATTTTCTACATAAATATGACCTGGATCAGTTAAAATATCATTTTCAGTAATTACCCCTTCCTCGAGAGCAGAAGCAGCAGTAATTATTTTAAAAGTAGACCCGGGTTCAAAAACATCACTAATTGCTCTATTACGCCAGTTTTTCTCCGGGTAATTAGCAAAATTATTTGGATTATAAGTAGGAGTATTGGCCATTGCAAGTAAATCTCCATTAGAAGAATCCATAACAATAACTGAACCCCCTGAAAAATCAAAGGTTTTAGCAGCATTTTCAAGTTCCTTTTCTGCCATATATTGAATTACTTCATCAATAGTCAGGTGGACATTATACCCATCTCTACCGGGAACAGCCTCTCTAACCCCATTGGGGATTGTGTGACCTTCTGCATCTTTTTCTACAATAATTTTTCCGGCTTTACCACTTAAATAATTATTATAAGAAAGTTCTAATCCATTAAGTCCATTATTATCTACACCAGTAAAACCAATAATATGAGAAGCCAGCTCTCCCTCAGGATAATATCTTTTACTTTCTTCAGTAAATGTAATCCCTTTTAAATTCTTATTCTCGATTTTCTGAAATGTTTTCCGACTAACTTTTCGCTGTAAAAAAATTGCAGCTGCATCAGAAATTATTCGTCTATAAATAGTATTATAATCTTTGTCCAGAATCTCAGCAAG
Source organism: Halanaerobium saccharolyticum (assembly GCF_004362045.1). GTDB lineage: Bacteria > Bacillota > Halanaerobiia > Halanaerobiales > Halanaerobiaceae > Halanaerobium > Halanaerobium saccharolyticum_C. The sequence goes on from NZ_SNWX01000024.1 coordinate 26,108, forward strand.
TTCAGCAGCAGTTTTTTCTGGATTAATAATATTATCCGGCAGAGCAACCACAGTCTTTGCCGGTAAGCTGACTGCAAGTTTCCTGCCGGTATTATCATAGATTATTCCTCTTTCTGAATTTACTACAAATTCTTTGACCCGCTGACTTAATGCCATATGTTTATATTCTGCACTATTAATTATCTGAATCCAGACAAGTCTTAAAGCCAGAATAATAAATAATATAAAGATAATTGCAAAATAGAATATTACTCTATTTTTTACAGTCTTTTCAAATCGCTGCAAATATAATCCTCCTATTCAAATGATTCTGCCTGAACAGTAGCTACTTCACTAATTATTTTATCATAAATTTGTGCTAAGAAAAACTTTTCTTTTGGAATGTCAGCCATAAATTTTTCTTTTTTTTCACTCTGATTATTATAAACCAGGGTTACCCTTTTATCTGGCTCAATCATATTCAATTCTCTTTTGGCAATTTTTTCGATTTCTGCCAGAGAAGTTTTGCTGGCCAATTCTACTTCCAGCCGATCATTTTTTAACTTAATAGTTTCTAATTTTTCCTCTAATTGCAGCAGTTTAGAACTGCTCTGATTGATATTTAAAACTTGAGAAATATATAACAATATGGAGATACTAATAAAAACCATCATAAATATATATAATATTGTTAAGGCCTGTTTTTTTACATTTGTAAAATTATAGGATGACTCATTGAGATAATTACTCTGAGAAACTCCATTTTCATAACCTGGTTCCGTATACATTTTATTACCTCCCTCTTTAAATTTTTTCTGCTGCTCTCATCTTGGCACTTCTTGAGCGTGGATTTGATTCCTTTTCTTCCTTTGAAGCCTGAACCGGACTCCTAGTTATAACCTTAACTTTTGCCTCTTTATCACAGACACAGATCGGAAAATCTGGTGGACAGGTACAATCTTTTGCCAGGTTTCTAAATTTATGTTTTACTATTCTATCTTCCAGTGAATGAAAGGTTATTATTACCAGCCTACCACCCGGTTTTAAATAGTCAACTGCCTTATCAATTAGATTTTTAAGCTGTTCCAGTTCATTATTAGTTTCAATTCTTAAAGCCTGAAAAGTTCTTCTGGCCGGATGTCCACCACTTCTTCTGACAGCTTTAGGAATAGCAGCTTTAATTACCTCCACCAGATCACTGGTAGTTTTAATTTCCTCCTCAGCTCTCATTTTAACTATAAATTCAGCTATTCGAGCAGCCCAGTTTTCTTCTCCATATTCAGTAATAATTTTTTCTAATTCTGCCTGAGAGTAATTATTTACTATATCCCCTGCAGTTAATTTTTGTTTTGGATTCATTCTCATATCTAAAGGGCCCTCTTTTTGGTAGCTAAATCCTCGTTCAGGATTATCCAGCTGGGGAGAAGAAACTCCTAAATCAAAGAGCATTCCATCAACAGCTTCAATCCCCAATTCTGCAAGCACCTGATCAAAATCCTGAAAATTTGAGTGTGCTAAAATTAAAGATTCTTCATCTGGAAAACGTTTCTTTACTGCCTCAATTGCAGCAGTATCCCGGTCAACTGCAATTAATTTACCTTCTTCAGATAAGTTTTTTAGAATTTCCGAACTGTGTCCAGCTCTACCTAAAGTCCCATCTAAATAAATTCCGTCTTCTTTTATATTTAAATATTCAATTGCTTCTTCTAATAATACAGCCTGATGAGTATAATCCATATTAAAATCCTTTCTAGATTCCTAATTCTTCCATTGCATCTGCAATATCTTCATAAGAATCTTCTACATCGTCCATGTAGGTATCCCATTTTTCTTTGGCCCAGAGTTCAATTCTATTTGCCAGACCGATTATAACTATTTCGTGATCAAAATCAGCGTAGTCTCTTAAATTTATTGGTAGGGAAACTCTTCCCTGTTTATCTAATTCGCATTCGTTAGCTCCTGAAAAGAAAAAGCGGACAAAATTTCGGGCATTTTTACTGGTCATTGGTAGGGAAGTTAATTTTTTTTCTAATTCTTTCCACTCAGCCATCGGATAAAGAAATAAACAATTATCAAGCCCTCTAGTAATAACAAACTGCTCACTTAAGTCTTCCCTGAGCTTAGAAGGGATGATTAAACGTCCTTTATTATCCATATTATGAGTGTATTCTCCCATAAACATAATATCACTTCCCACTTTCTACCCTTTTACTCCACTTTTCACCACTTAATAATTTTATTCTACATCAAATAGAAAAGTCCTTTATATTTATCAAAAAAAAATAATAAATTTTTATTAAACATAAATAATTACCTGACAAACTAAAAACCCACCGCAAACGGTGGGTTTTTAGTCATCATTATTTAAGTATAATTTTCTAGCTCGTGATATTTTATTGAATCCATATTTTCGTTTTAATTGATCTATAGTTTTGTCTAATTGATCCTCACCTTCTGCAAATAAATTTAATTGTTCCTGCCCTTCCTGACAGAGATTTGAAACCCCAAGCCCCAATAATCGCAGAGGTTTATTTAATAAATCATTTTGAATTAACAGTTCTTTTGCTCTCTGATAAATTTCTTCACTGCTGTTTACAGCAACTTTGAGAGAATTTTGCCTGCTGTAAGTACTAAAATCAGAATACCTGACCTTAATAAAAACAGTACTACCCTTAAGAGAGTTGCTGTGGAGGCGAAAAGATACTTTTTCGCTCATCTTAAATAAATAAGCAAATAAACGATCTCTATCCTCAATATTATCAGCAAAAGTTTCTTCATGACTGATTGATTTAATTTGACTTTGACTTTTTACTTCTCGTTTATCTATTCCCCGGGAAAGAAAAAATAACTTAACCCCAGCTTTTCCATACCTCTTTTTTAATTCTTCCAGAGAATATGGCCAGATATCACTGGCTTTATAAATGTTTTCCTCTGCCAATTTAGAGCTAAAAACATCTCCAACACCCCAGATTTGATCAATATCAAGCTTACGCATAAAATTTTTAATGTCATTTTTTTTAATCACAGTCAGGCCATCTGGCTTATCATAATCCGAGGCCAGCTTAGCCAGAAATTTATTGACCGAAACCCCAACAGAAATGGTCAGTTCAGTTTCTTTTTTTACCTCATTTTTTATTTTCTTTGCAATTTCTACTGCACTGCCATATAATCTGTCACAGCCCTTTACATCCAAAAAAGCTTCATCAATAGAGAGTTTTTCAACTAAAGGAGTATACTTCTTTAAGATAGAAAAAATTTCTCTAGAAGCATTTTTGTACAGTTTATGCCTTGCAGGTAAATAAATTCCATCAGGACATAATTTTTTTGCCTGAGCAACAGGCATTGCCGAGTGAACGCCAAATTTTCGAGCCTCATAAGAGGCAGTAGAAACAACACCACGATTACTTAAATTTACCCCACCTACAATTACAGCTTTACCTTTAAGTTCAGGATTCTCACGCTGCTCAACTGCTGAAAAAAAAGCATCCATATCTGCATGTAAAATATGAATTTTTTCCATTTAACTTTTCCTTTTTAAAGCAAGTTCTACCAGTTTATCTAGAAGTTCAGTATATGTTATTCCACTCTCTTTAAAAAGTAAAGGATACATACTAAACTTTGTAAACCCCGGCATCGTATTAATTTCATTTACCAGAATCTGATCCTGTTCTTCGTTAACAAAAAAATCAAGTCGAGAAATTCCTTCTGCTCCCACAGCTTTAAAGGCTTTAAGCGATAATTCTTTAATTTTTTGCTGGCTTGCTGGAGAAATATCAGCCGGAATAATTAATTCTGTACTCTGATCTTCGTATTTAGCCTGATAGTCATAAAAATCATGGGTAGAAATGATTTCTCCTGCTGTAGAAACTTTAATGTCATTTGCTGTACCCAATACAGCAGATTCTACTTCTCTCCCCTGGATACTACTTTCAATTATTAATTTTTTATCATATCTAAACGCTTCCTGGAGAGCATTTTTAAATGAAGCCAGATTTTCAACTTGACTAATTCCAATACTGGATCCCATATTAGCAGGTTTGATAAAAAATGGGAGTCCTAAATTTTCTGCAAAATTTGCAAAAAGATCTGCAGTTTTTTGACTGTTATATTCATCTTTTTTTAGTATTTCAAAATCACTCTGGGGTATATTATAAAAACTAAAAATCTGCTTCATCACAGCCTTATCCATTCCCACTGCCGAGGATGTCAGATCACAGCCAATATATTTAATATTTAAAGTATCTAAAAAGCCCTGAATTTTTCCATCTTCTCCATAAGGTCCATGGAGTACAGGAAAAACTAAATCAACTTCTTTTTCCAGAAATTGAAGAACTTCTTGAGGTAAAATATTATCCCTTTTGAGCTCTGGAACCTTTTTTTTATCTCCCAGCAAAATTTCCTTTGATTTTTCAAGAGAATTAAAAAAACCTTTCTTGCTGATGGCAACAGGGAAAATATTATATTTTTCCTGATTAAAGGCCTGATAAATCGAGCGGGCAGAGAGTAAAGAAACTTCATGCTCAGCTGATCGACCACCAAAAAAAAGGGCAATATTCATCTTTGAATTCAGCAATAGAACCCCTCCCTTCTAACTTAATTATTAAAATAATCTATTTTCATAACTTCTCTTACTTTTTTTAATGTCTCCTGTGCTTCTTTTCTTGCTTTTTCGGTACCTTCAATTAAAATCTGATCTACTAATTCTGGATTCTCAAGATACTTCTTTCTTCGCTCCCGCATTGGTTCTAAAAAATCATTTAGCTTTTCAGCCATTCTTTTTTTACAGGCGACACAGCCAATTGTTCCAGCCCTGCACTTTTCTGCAATTTCATCAGATTCTTCAGTATTAAATGCTTGATGATAATGAAAAACTGTACAGACTTCGGGATGGCCCGGATCATCTTTATGAATCCTGGCTGGATCAGTTTTAGCCTTCATTATTTTTTGAGCAACCTGATCTTTACTATCACTTAAATAAATTGCATTATTTAAACTTTTACTCATTTTGTTCTTACCATCAAGTCCCATCAACCTTGGGAAATCACTGATTAAAGCTTCCGGTTCTGGAAAAACCTCTCCGTACATATTGTTAAATTTACGGACAATCTTCCTCGTCTGTTCAATATGTGGAATCTGATCTTCCCCTACAGGAACCAGATTTGCGCGGCAGAAAGTAATATCAGCAGCCTGACTTACAGGATAACCTAAAAATCCATAAGACATTTCTTTATACCCATACTGTTCAGCTTCAGATTTAATAGTTGGATTATGCCGCAGCTGATTTACTGTAACTATCATTGAATAAAAAACTGTTAACTCTGCAATTTCTGGTACAAGTGACTGTACAAAGATAGTAGTTTTTTGAGGATCAATTCCAGCAGCGAGATAATCTCTTGCTACCTGTCTCACATCTTCCTTTAATTTCTCCGGCCTATCAAAATTTGTAGTTAGTGCCTGAACATCTGCTATAATTAAAAATGTATCGTATTTATCCTGTAATTCAACTCGATTCTGCAAACTGCCAACATAATGGCCTAAATGCAGTTTACCTGTAGGTCTATCACCTGTTAAAATTCTTTTTTCTTTTTTCTTTGACAAAATCATCACCCTTTTTCTGAAATAATAAGTTTTACTTGAATATCTAAAAAATTTCTGCTAAAATTATATTTAAGATAATAATGATTATTAATAAATCTTAGGAGGATAAATATGGCCACGAATACTAGAATGACTAAACAGCGCAGGGCAATATTGAGGGTGTTAAAAAGTACTAAATCTCATCCTACAGCTGATTGGATATATGAAAAAGTTAGAAAAGAAATTCCAAACATTAGTTTAGGTACTGTTTACCGAAATTTAAATGTTTTAGCAGAAAACGGTGAAATTAATGTTTTAGACTATGGAAGTAACCACAGTCGCTATGATGGTAATCCTGTTCATCATTATCATTTCCGCTGTCAAAAATGTGGAGGAGTTTATGATTTAGATCTCGACTTAAATGTAGATTTAAATAATAAAATAAATACTAAAACTGAATTTATCGCTCATTCTCATCGCTTAGAGTTTAGCGGAATTTGTCCAAAATGTCAGCAGAAAAATTAAATTTTTTCTGCTTCTTTTTTTGCCAGTATATCAACTTCATCATTAAATTGATCACCACTGTGGCCTTTTACTTTCTGATAAGTCAATTCAAAGTCAGAACTAAGTTGATCCAATTGCTGCCACAAATCCTGATTGGCCACTGCCTTTTTAGCTGCTGTTTTCCAGCCATTTCTCTTCCAGCCCTCTATCCAGTTTGATAATCCGTTAAGTACATAAGTTGAATCACTATAAAGTTCTACCCTGGTATTTTTAGGAATTATCTTTAGAGCTTCAATTACTGCTTTTAATTCCATTCTATTATTAGTAGAATCTTTTTCTGATCCTGAAACTGTTTTTAATTTTTGAAAATCTGGATTTAAAATAACTGCAGCATATCCCCCTGGACCCGGATTCCCGAGACAGGCTCCATCAGTGTATACTTTAAACTCCTGATATTTATCTAAATTTTTCATTTCTCTCTTATCAGACTCATCTGAACTTTCTTCCTTCTCGACAGCTGAAATGTCCTCTTTACTCTTATCAGGCTCCAGCTCCTCTAAAAGCTTAGCCGCTCTTCTCAAATGGGGAATTACAATTGAGCCTCCAACAATTAAACCAACATTCATCGCTTCATAAATTTCCTCTCTGGACCATCCTCTTTTAACTGCTTCAATTATATGATATGTAATACAATCATCACATCTTAAAACCAGAGAGGAAACCAGTCCTAATAATTCTTTAGTTTTAGCGGGTAGTTTCCCATCCTGATAAACTTTATGATCCAGATTAAAAAATCTTTTGGTATTCAGATCTCCTTCTTCTAATATCAAATCATTCATTTCAGATCTAAATTCATTGAATTCATCTAAACTATCCTGCATTTAATCCCTCCTGGTTCTAGTCAATATATATAATGTTATAAGATAAATCGATAGATAGTAATAATACAAAAAATCAAAAGAAACCGGACAGCAAAATGCCGCCCGGATTTAATTGTAATTTTATTTTTCAATTGTTTTGAGATAAGATTTTACTGCTGTATCAGATTTTAATTCCAGTATTTTTTCGGCCTCTTTTTGTGCTTCCTCAACAGTCCATTTAGAAAGAATTTCTTTAGTTTTTAAAATTGAAACCGCACTCATACTAAACTCATCTAATCCAACACCTAAAAGATATGGTATCAAATATTCATCACCAGCAGCTTCTCCACACATACCGACCCAGATACCTTCCTTATGAGCAGCATCAATAGTCATTTTTATTAATCTTAAAACTGCGGGGTGATAGGGTGTATGCATCGGAGCAATTTTTTCATTTGTTCTATCTACTGCAATTGTATATTGAATCAAATCATTTGTTCCGATACTGAAAAAGTCAACTTCCTGAGCCAGATAATCAGCAATCATAACTGCTGATGGGATTTCTATCATCATTCCAATATCAATATCTTCATTAAATTGATGTCCTTCTTCTTTAAGTTCTTTTTTTACATCTTCCACAATCAATTTTGCTTCATCCAGTTCTTCAAGAGAAGAAATCATCGGAAACATAATTTTTAAATTTCCATACTGGCTTGCTCGTAAAATTGCTCTCAGCTGAGGTTTGAATATATCATCTCTTTCCAGACAGACTCTAATAGCTCTATATCCTAAAAAGGGATTCATTTCTTCCGGAAAATCTAAATAAGGTAAATCTTTATCTCCCCCAACATCCAGAGTCCTAATTATGACAGGCTTATCACCCATCTTTTCGGCAGCTTCTTTATAAACTTTAAATTGTTCTTCTTCGGTAGGTAGTTGATTGCGGTCCATATAAAGAAATTCGGTCCGGAATAGACCTACTCCTTCTCCCCCATTTTCTAAAATAGGAGTAATATCATTTACATTCCCCATATTTCCCACTACTTCAACTTCTGTACCGTCTTTAGTTTTAGCTTTTTTATCCTGATAAGTTTCCAGTCTTTTTTGTTCTGCTTTATATTCAGCAAGTTTTTCTTTATATTCTTCCAGTGTAGATTCATCAGGTGAAAAATAAACTTTTCCACTATTTCCATCTACAATTATGTCTATATCATCTTCTGCTTTTTCAATTAACTCACTACCAAGACCAACCACAGCCGGTATGCCGAGGGACCTGGCCATAATAGCAGTATGAGAAGTTCTAGAACCGTCTTTGGTTAAAAAAGCAAGAACTTTATCTGTGTCAAATTGAGCAGTGTCAGATGGAGTCAAGTCTTCTGCTATTATAACTACTTCTTCATCCAGTTTATCAGAAATATCTTCAACTCCCAATAGAATTTTCACAACCCGCATTCCAACATCTTTAATATCAGAACCACGTTCTCTTAAGTACTCATCTTCCATAGCTGAAAACATAGCTGCATATTCATCCACAACATCTTTAACTGCTGCAGCTGCATTGAGCTTATCGTCTTTTATCTTATCTTCAAATGCAGGAATAACTTCCGGGTCATCCAGAATCATAAGGTGGGCACCAAAGATTTCTGCTTTTTCTTCACCCATTTTTTCAGCAGTCTGTTCTTTTAACTCCTCTAAAGATCCCTTTGCCTCTGCAAGTGCAGAATGCAGTTTTTCTATTTCTTCATCTACCTGATCTTCACTTATGTTTCTTCTGTCAATTTCAATTTTTTGGTCTTTTTTAACTAAAGTTTTGCCAATAGCAATTCCTGGTGAAGCAGCAATTCCTTTCACTAAAATCACTCCTCATCCTCTTTGGCCATCTCAACTTCAATAAAATCAACTAATTCTTTTACCGCTTCTGCAGCATCATCACCCTCAGCTCTAACAACGATCTCATTACCTTTACCAACACCAAGACTCATAACCCCCATAATACTCTTTGCATTAACTTCCTTCTCTTCAAAAATAATTTCTATTTTTGAATCAAATTTACCTGCTTTCTGCACAAATTGTGCTGCAGGCCGGGCATGCAGACCGGTCTTATTAGTGATTATAACCTTCTTTTCTTCTACCAATCTGATCATCCTTTCGTATTTTTATTTTAATAAATGTCACTCATTTATATATTTTATCATAAGTACAACCCAAATTTCATCCTTTTTTACAAATTATTTTTATTTATTATCGAATTTTCTTCAATTGTGGCCATTACTTCTTCTAAATTTTTACCTAAACTTGCTTCAACCGCCCCTAAGACCGCTCCTTCAACAAGGGGGGCATTAGCCAGTCTAATTAATTTCTGTTTTTCCTCTGGCAGCCATTCTTTAACCATATTAAAACTCATAACCGCACTTCCTAAGTCTGCCAGGACAACAATTCCATCTTTATAATCCATATTTTGTAATTTTTGTTCAATCAGATCAGCATCTGTACCAAGCTCTCCGTTATTTATACCTCCAGCAATTTGAATATCAACCTCATCCTGTTTCATCTCTTCCGCTAATTCTTTAGTGCCTTCAGCAATTTTTAAACTGTGAGATATAATTAATATATTAACCATTTCTACACCTCTTTTAATTTAAATAACTTTTAATAAATGTTTTAATCATTAAATAAGAAGATGTTGCTCCTGGATCCTGATGTCCGATACTTCTCTCACCCAGGTAACTGGCTCTCCCTTTAGTTGCCTGCATTTCAATAGTGCTTTTCATTCCTTCAGCAGCTTTCTCTAAACAATTATTTAAAGCAGTTTCTAAATCGACTTTATTAGCCCGACTGTGTTTTAATGATTCAGCTGCAGGAATTATGGTATCCAGCATTGTCTTTTCGCCGGCTTCAGCTTTACCTCTTTTCTGGATACCAGCTATAGATTCTTCGGCAATTTCTACTAAATCATCCAGGTCAAGTTTATTATCTGAAATCACCTTAGAAATATTTAAAAATGCGGTCCCATAAAGGGGGCCAGAAGCACCACCTACATTAGAAATTAAAGTCATTGCTGTCAGTTTAAATAACTCATCTCTGCCTTCAAAATTCTCTTTTTCTAATTTTTCTTTTAACTTTTTAAAACCTCGAGCAAGATTTATACCATGGTCTCCGTCACCAATCGCAGCATCCAATTCTGTTAAATACTCTTTGTTCTCAATAATTACAGCTGCTGTTTTTAACAATAATTTTTTTGTTCTATTAACCATTTTTACCACAATCCTTATAATAGATTAATTTCACTTTCTGCTTCTAACAAATTAATTAAATCATCATCCAACTTCAAAATAGTAATTGAAAGACCTTCCATTTCCAGAGAGGTCATAAATTCTCCTACATAAGTTTTATAAATCTCGATCTCCTTACTTTTTAACAGCTGATTAGCTTTTCTATTGGCTATATAGAGCTCCATTAGGGGAGTCCCACCCATTCCATTAATCATCAGGGCAACTTTTTCCTCTGCTTCCACTTCTAAATCTGATAATATATCAGCCAATAATAATTCCACTATCTGATCTACGTTTTTTAATTTAGTTTTTTCGGTACCTGGCTCACCGTGGATTCCAATCCCCATTTCCATTTCATCTTCCTCTAGGGAAAAAGTAGATTTTTCAGCTGCCGGCAGCTGACAGGGATTAATAGCCATTCCTTTTGTTCTCACATTTTTTATAACCTTTTCTGCACTTCTTTTTACCTCTTTTAGGTCAGCACCCTGAGCCGCTTTAGCTCCAGCAATCTTATGTACAAATACTGTACCAGCAACACCCCGCCTGCCAGTTGTATAGAGACTATCTTCTACGGCAACATCATCATTGACAACTACCTGATCAACTTCAATACCTTCTGCTTCTGCCATTTCGGCTGCCATTTCAAAATTCATAATGTCTCCAGTATAATTTTTAATAATTAATAAAACCCCATTACCACTATCAACTGTCTTAATTGCTTCAAAAACCGCATCAGGAGTTGGTGAGGTAAAGACATCGCCTGCTACAGCAGCATCCAACATTCCCTGGCCTACATAACCTGCGTGTGCCGGCTCATGACCACTACCGCCTCCACTAACCAGGCCAACTTTTTCTACTGGTGCATCTTTGCGAACTACAATATTATAACTGTCCAATTTTTCCAGTCGTTGACTGCTGGCCATTACGATTCCTTCAATCATTTCCTGAACCACATTATCCGGATCATTAATTAATTTTTTACCCATTATTACCACCCTTTTTGTTATAATTCCACAGCTGATGATCACTAGCTGATACAGCAAAAATTCCTTTTTCCTTTAAGCTCTCAACTTCAGTTTTATTTTGAATTAAACCACCAGCAATAACTGGATAGTCACATCTGCTCTGCTTCTGTCGTTCAATAAAATAAGGGGCTGCAATTCCCGGTAAAATTTCTACTGCATCAACAGTCTGATAATTCAGTGATTTTTCTGCACTAATTAAAGAAGCAGAATCCAGAAGAAAGACCCTCTGAATAGTCATTAAATTATATTTTGAGGCTTCTTTGATTAAATAACCTTTAGTTGAAATTATCCCATCACATAAATCATTTTCGGCAAGATACCTAATACCTTCTCTATCATGAGCGATCCCATTAACCAGGTCAATATTTACCATTAAAATTTTATCATTATCGTGTGCCAGCTGCATCGATTTTTCAAGATCAAAAATTGAACCAGTTAGTAAAAATATTAAAACTGAATCTTTAATTTTCATTGCTTTATTCAAATCTTTAATATTTCTAATAGCCGGAATAATTGGATACTTACTAAAATAACCAGCCAAATGTTTCAATTTTTTTCCTCCCTTAAGAAAGCTCCCAGCCTGGAGGCTGGGAGCTAATAATAAAGATTTTAAGAATTTAAGTCAAATCGTTTGACTAATTGATTTAATTTAGTCGACATCTCAGCCAGTGAATCAGCCAGGGATGTAATCTCCTCGATAGAAGCATTCTGTTCCTGACTGGCGGCTGCCACCTCTTCAGTATTGGCGGATGTTTCTTCAGAAATACTGGCAATCTCACCAACTTCTTCTACAATTTCTTCAGTATAGCGGTCTACATCTGCTACAATTTTAATAGAATCAGCAATTCCTTCTGCAGCATTTCTGATTTTTTCTTCTATGTCAGCAAAAGATTCTTCTGCGCTGCTGACAACTTCTTCCCCATTCTTAATTTCATCAATTCCATCATCCATCCGTGAGCTTGCAGTTTTAGTTTCCTGCTTAACATCTTCTACTAATTTTCTGATCTCTCCCGCTGAATTTACCGATTCTTCAGCCAGTTCTCTAATTTCATCTGCAACTACAGAAAAACCTCGTCCGGCTTCTCCAGCTCTTGCTGCTTCGATTGCTGCATTTAAAGCGAGTAAATTAGTCTGTTCAGCAATATTATTAATGATATTTAAAATCTCATCAATCTCATTAGAAATTGATTCTAAATTAGAAATTCCAGAGGCAACTTCCTGAATAGCATTTCTGATTTTAGCCATCTGGCTGCTAACTTTATCCATCTCTACTTTTCCACCTACTGCAGCTGTTTCCATTTCTTCTGCTAAATTTTCCACTTCCTGGTTCGATTGTTTCAGCTTTTCTATATCCCCGGCCAGAGTTTTAATCTGCTGATTAATATTATCCACACTGGCTGCCTGATCATCAGCACCAGAAGCTACATCATTGATTGACTGAGCTACCTGAGTCGAAACATCTCCAACTTCAGTTGAAACCTCTTTTAAATAGGTTGATGATTCTTCTACCTCATCAGAAGCCTGATTAATATTTAAAATCACTTCTTTAAATTCTTTAACCATATTATTAAATGAACGACTTAACTTTCCTATTTCATCATTCTTATCAGCACTATCAGTTAATAATATTTTATCACTTAAGTTACCAGAGGCCAGCTGATCAAAGGCATTGATCAGAGATTTAAGTGGTTTTAACTGCCAGCTTAATAATAAATAACTAGAAACAAATAAAATAACAACTCCCAGTAATGCAATTACTAATATGATATTTCTCAGGTTATTTACCGGACCATTAATTACTGCAAGTGGAACATCAATAGCCATGTATATACCATATTCTTCACTTATCTGATCAAAATACTGAGTTCTACCATTAGCAACTCTTACTGCTGATTCTTGTTGACTATTAATCTGTTTTGTTAACCATTGATCTTCAATTTTTGTGCCCATCAATGATTTATCCAGATTACTTAAAATATATCCACTACTATTTATCAAACTAAAAGCCGAAACATTTTCCAGTGACTCTAAGGTATCACTGTAAAATACATTAAGATTTGTAGCCATTACATAATAACCAATTACCTCTTTTTTCCCTTCAGCTGTTTCATTAGTAATCTCTGACTGAAATAAGACATGAGGTTTACCATTTATAATATGTACTTCTTCACTGGAAACATTCTTATACTGGTCTTCGGGTAATTTTTTACCGGCATAATCATAAATATTTTCTTCCCCTTTAATTCTCGAATCTACCAGAACCAGACCATCAGTGGTTGTCACATAAGAAAACTGAGTTTCTTCAAACATTCGATTATTATCTTTCAGCAATGCTGCCCTATTAATAAAGGTGCTCATCCAGCCTCCATTAGCCAGATCAATAATCTCACCATTTTCAATATAATAGTTGCTCATATTAGCTAAATTAAAGACATCTTCAAAACTGGCAAAATAATTTGTTCTCTCTTCAAGACGATTTAACTGTCCCAAAATTTCCTGCCTATGATTTTCCCGAATCAGATTAATTCTCTGATCAATTTGATCAGACATTATGTCTCGAGTATAGCTATAAGTAAAAAATGAAACCGCGGCCATAACAGCAATTACAATAATTGTTAAAATCAAACTTATTTTCCATTTTAAATCCATGTTTTTTAGCAATAGCAACATCCCCTATTATTTATAATTTATTATATATGTTTAACCCTTACTATATACTTTGATTTAAATCTGCAAAATCCTGCTTGTTTTTTAAATTTATTCCGAAAATAGGGGAAATACCAGAAAATTATTAAATCTCCTGGTATTATCAATTTTAATATAATCTTCTATATTTCTTCTGGCATATCTCTGGTAGCCACAATATCTGCACCAGTATTCATTATATTTTCTATTAAAACCTCACCCATTTTAACAGGTGCTTCAATTTCTTTCTTCCCTATAATCTGCATGGCTTCAAACATATTTTCTAATGGTATCTGTTTTGTTGTCTTCACCGGACAGAGTGGTAAAGCACCATTTTTTACTCTAATTGTAGTTGGTAAGATTCTTGTCGGAGCTACAATCTCCTCTTTAGCATAATCCTGACCCTGAGGACAGGCATTTCCTTTAATATCTATAATCTCATCACCTTCGTACTCAACTGTTACTTCACAGCCTTTTGGACAGGCTACACAGGTAAGGGTTTTAGTTTCTATCATTTTATTCTCCCTCCTTTTCGATTATCTCAACTTTAATTTCATTTAAATTATCCAGGTCATCCAGGGTCTTCTGAGCCAGAGGTACACTGATCATTTCTCCTGGTTTGGCAAAAGGTTCCGAAAATGAGTATAATTTTTCTCCATCAGCATATAAGTTGATATCCACAGCGGTTAACGGAGTTGATACTCTCATATAAAGAGGAATTTTTTTGCGGTCTCCAGCTTCAAGTTCGATTTTCTGAGGAATAACATAACTCACATTTTCTCCAGCTTTGACATCTACACACTTATTAGTCTTAGCAAAGCTATTTTTAATATATTTTGCAGCATGAGCTCCCGCAATCTGAGATTCTTCTGTTACCCAGTCTACTAAATCATGAACATGGAGCACATTACCACAGGCAAAAATTCCCTCTATATTGGTTTCCCGACCTTCATTTACTATTGGTCCGCCAGTGCGGTCATCTAAGACTACATCAGCTTTTTTGGAAAGCTCATTTTCCGGAATTAAACCTACCGATAATAATAAAGTATCGGCTTTAATAGTTTTAGCTGTTGCTGGTATAGGTTTTAGATTTTCATCAACTTCAGAAATCTCAACCGCTTCTAATCTTCCTTCACCTTTAATTGCGGTTACTGTATGATTTAACATTAATGGAATATCATAATCCTCCAGACACTGCACAACATTTCTGGTTAAACCTCCTGTATAAGGTAAAAGCTCGCAAACTGCTTTTACATCAGCACCTTCTAATTTCATTCTCCGGGCCATAATTAAACCTATATCTCCAGAACCCAAAATTACTACCTCATCTCCCGGCACAAATCCTTCAATATTTGTATAGCGCTGAGCGGTTCCCGCAGTTATAACACCAGCAGGTCTTGTACCTGGAATTCCAATCGCACCTGAAGTCCTTTCGCGACAACCCATTGCTAAAACCACTGCTCCAGCCTCTATCTCAAGAAAACCTTCTTTTTTATTCATTGCATAAACTTTTCTATCTTTTGTTACATCCAGAACCATAGTATCAAGCTTTATTTCAATATTTCTTTCTTTTACATCATTGATAAATCTCTGAGCATATTCCGGACCAGTAAGTTCTTCCTTAAAATAATGAAGACCAAATCCATTATGAATGCACTGGGGCAAAATTCCACCAAGTTCAAAATCTCTTTCTAATATCATTACATCTTCAATACCTTCATCATAAGCTTTTTTTGCAGCAGCCAGCCCAGCTGGTCCTCCACCAATTACAACTAAATCTTTTTTTAGATTAAGCATTACCCATCACCCTGCTTCCCAGTAATTGCTTGATTTTATATTCTAAAATCTGAGAATTTCCTTCTTCCTGTTTAACTTCAGTCGGATCTATACCAAGTTCCTGAGCCAGAATATCGACTACTCTTGGACCACAGAATCCAGCCTGACATCTTCCAGCACCAGCTCTGGTTCTTCTTTTAACTGCGTTAACAGTTCTGGCACCTACCGGACTGTTAATTGCATCCAAAATTTCTTTGTAGGATACGGTTTCACAGCGGCAAATAATTTGTCCATATTCTTTATTCTGATCAACCATTTTAGCTCTTTCTTTATTTGTCATCTCATAAAATCTAACTGGCTCTTCTCTAGTTTCTATATAATTTTTCTTTTCTGATAAAGTTAAGCCTTCATCTCTAAGAATATCAGCTGTATACCCTGCAATTGCTGTAGAAGAAGCAAGTCCTGGTGACTGAATACCAGCAACATTAACAAATCCCTTAACATTTTCTGCAGCTTCAATCACAAAATCTTCAGTGTCATCTGCAGCTCTTAAGCCTGCAAAAACTCTAATTGTATCCCGGAGATCAAGGTCTGGATAAAGTTTTTTTGCTCCTTCATAAACCTCTTTTAATCCTTCTTTAGTTGTCGCAAGATCTGTTTTACTCTCAACATTTTCAGAGGTAGGCCCGATTAAAAGATTATTTTCAACTGTAGGAGTTACTACAATACCCTTACTTATCGGTGTTGGTATAGGAAAGACCACATGATTAACTGCAAAATCTTTGGCATGGTCATAAATATAATATTCACCCTTGCGAGGAGTAATATTTATCTTTTCAATTCCTACCATCTTTGCAATTTCATCTGCATATAGTCCAGCTGAATTGACCACATAATCTGCAGCAAAATCACCCTGATTAGTTTTAACACCAACAACTTTTCCTTCCTCAGTCAAGACATCTTCAACAGCTGTTTGCAATTTAACTTCTACCCCATTTGCCACAGCATTCTGAGCCATTGCCAGAGCAGCTTCCCAGGGTGTAATAACCCCTGCGGTTGGAGCCCAGAGAGCTTTTACAGCATCTCGAGAAATGTTTGGTTCATGTTCAAATAACCAGTCTCGATCTACAATTTCCATATTTTTAACTTTATTTTTAAGTCCTTTTTGATATAATTCATCAATTACGCTTAAATCATCACCCTCAAGCCCCACAACCAATGATCCAATTTCTTTATAGGGAATATTTAATTTTTTAGAAACTTCTCTAATTTCCTCATTTCCCTTTACATTTAATCGTCCTTTAAGTTTATCTGGATCAGCATTATAACCTGCATGCATAATTGCTGTATTAGCTTTTGTTGTTCCTGTAGCTACATCTGCTTCTTTTTCTAAAAGTAAAATGTCTAAGTTATATCTGGCTAATTTCCAGGCTACTGCACAGCCAGAAATTCCAGCCCCAATTATAATTACATCATATTTTTTACTCAATGAATTTACCCCCTAAAAAATTATAAAATTTTTATAATTTTATCAGCCGGATTTGAAAATCCGGCTGATAAATAATCCTTTCTTAAAAACTAAATTTACTCTTCTGCCCAATCTTTAGAACGCCCAACTGCTTTTTTCCAGCCATCATATAATTTCTTTCTCCTGTCAGCTGACATCTCGGATTTGAAATCCTTATCTTTTTTCCACTTTTCTATAAGCTCTTCTTTATTTTCCCAGAACCCTACAGCCAGACCGGCTAAATAAGCTGCTCCAAGGGCTGTAGTTTCATTGATTTCAGGTCTTTCCACTTCTGAACCCAGGATATCTGCCTGAAACTGCATCAAAAAGTCATTCATTGCAGCCCCACCGTCTACTCTCATTTTTTTCAGCTCAATACCAGAATCAGCTTCCATTGCTTCCAGAACATCCCGACTCTGATAGGCAATAGACTCTAAAGTAGCTCTTATTATATGCTCTTTAGAAGTACCCCTTGTCAGGCCAACAATTGTTCCTCTGGCATACATGTCCCAGTAAGGAGCACCAAGTCCTGCAAATGCCGGAACTACATAAACACCACCTGTATCTTCTACTTTTCTTGCATGTTCTTCAGATTCTGGAGCAGAATCAATCAGTTCCATTTCATCCCGCAGCCACTGAATTGCAGCTCCCGCAATAAAAATGGAGCCTTCTAAAGCATAATTAACCTTACCATCTACACCATATGCTATTGTAGTTAAAAGTCCATTTTCTGATTTAACCGCTTTTTCGCCTGTATTCATCAACATAAAGCAGCCAGTTCCATAGGTGTTTTTGGCCATTCCTTTTTCGTAGCAAACCTGCCCAAAGGTTGCTGCCTGCTGATCACCAGCAATCCCAGCAATAGGAACATTTTGACCAAAGAAGTGATAATCAACTGTTTCCGCATAAACTTCACTAGACTGTTTTACTTCTGGCAGCATTGATTCTGGTATTTCTAAAATATCAAGCATTTCCTGGTCCCATTCTAAATCAAAGATATTATAAACCATAGTTCTGGAAGCATTAGTATAATCAGTTACATGTGTTTTACCACCTGTTAATTTCCAGATTAACCAGCTGTCAATTGTTCCAAATCTTAATTTGCCTGCTTCAGCTTTTTTTCTGGCTCCCTGTACATTATCCAGCAGCCACTTTATTTTTGTACCTGAAAAATATGCATCTACAACCAGACCAGTTTTATTTTTAATTTTTTCTTCTAATCCCCGATCTTTTAAATCATCACAAATAGAGGCTGTTCTTCTATCCTGCCAGACAATTGCATTATGTATCGGTTCTCCTGTTTCTGCATCCCAGACAACAGTTGTTTCCCGCTGATTGGTAATTCCAATTGCAGCAATTTGAGAAGGATTAATATTTTTTCTACCCATTGCATCAGCCATTACAGCCAGGGTAGTCCCCCAAATTTCATCAGGATCGTGTTCAACCCAGCCTGGTTTAGGAAAGTGCTGAGTAAATTCTCGTTGTGAGGAACTAACTATTTCTCCGTCATGGTCAAAAACTATTGCTCTCGAACTGGTGGTACCCTGATCAATTGCTAAAATATAATCTTCCATTTCCATATTCCCCCATTATTAATTTTTTTATGTTAAAATAAATTTTAAATAGCTTAATACTAGTTTCTTGCTATCGCTTCAGTATTCCTTTTTTCTTCTGCAATTGTTGCCTTCTGTTTTTCATCCAGGATATCTCCTGTCATCATATCTTCTTTAGCTACTCCTTCTTTTAAGACATCCGGTAAATAGGCTCTAATGAACTTCTTGTAAACAAATGCTCCAAGTACTCCTCCAAGCAGTGGCCCCACAATTGGAACCCAGAAATAATAATTATGAGCAGTAAATGGTGCTGCTCCCCAACCAGCTAAAGCTGTAAATAATTTTGGCCCAAAATCACGAGCAGGATTAATAGCAAAACCAGTCAATTTACCACCAATCCCCCCAATTCCAGCAACCAATAAACCAACCGAAAGTGCTGGCCCTAATCCTTTAGGAGCACTTGAGTTAAGAGGCTCTGACATTGCAGCAATTCCCATCACCAGAACTGCTGTTAAGATTAGCTCAATCATCATTGCTTTTGGATTTGAAATATTATCCATAGCAATTGTATGAAAAACTGTCATATTAGCAGCCGTTTTTTCGACAAATTGTTCTGCATAAATAAAATATGCACCAGCTGCTCCAATAAAAGCCCCAATTATCTGAGAAATAACGAACGGTCCAACTTTTTTCCAGGGAAAATCTCCTACTGAGGCCAGACCAACAGTAACAGCAGGATTAATATGAGCTCCACTAACTCCACCAGTAATATAAACAGCCATAGTTACACCAAGTCCCCAGAGTAAAGACAATTCCCACCAGCTAATATCTGCTCCTATCTGAACTAAATTTGCAACCACACCAGCACCAAAGAATAATAAAATAGCTGTTCCAATTACTTCAGACAAACATTCTCCAAAAAGATTTTCATTTTCCATTTTGAATTTACCTCCATTTAAGTTATTTAACTACTATCCATAACAACCCAACTCCTTTTTATATAAAAATCTGCAGATTTAAAAAGACTTTTTAAAATACAAAAAAACCTTATTGAAATTTAGATAAAATTGGGTATAGTACCCCCTCTAAATCTCAATAAGGTTTTCTCTTCGGCTCAACCTTATACTTTTTATTTGACTGTAGCTAAAGTATAGCATTAAAATTTGTAATTGTCAAACAGTTTACAAAAATTAAATAAAATTTTTGCTTTTCAAAAAAAGGGCTCCATTTTTCAGAAGTTATAAATTAATAAAAACAGAGCCCCATTTTAATGATATTTTAATTACCAAAATAATAAGCAGATACTTAAGCTGATCTATATGATCTAATATCTACTTCCCATTTAAATTACTTAGTGCTGAAATCATAAATTGTGGTTGTTTTATAAACTTCATTTGGTCTTAAGATTGTAGAAGGAAAATGATTCACATTAGGAGAATTAGGAAAATGCTGGGTTTCTAAACAAATTGCATCATGCTTATTATATACCTTATCATATTTTCCAGTAATACTTCCATCTAAAAAGTTGCCGCTGTAAAACTGTACTCCTGGCTCAGTAGTATAAACTTCCATAAAGATTCCAGTCGCCGGAGAATATACACTGGCTGCCACTTGATCTAAATCTCCTTCTGTATTTAAAACATAATTATGATCATATCCAGCTCCATTTTCTAATTGAACAAAATCTTCTTCTATTCTTTTTCCTACTCTGGTTGCTTCTCTAAAGTCAAGTGGTGTACCTTCTAAACTAGCAATAGCTCCTGTAGGAATCCACTCATCATCAATAGGAGTATAATAATCAGCATTTATCATAAGTTGATGATCTAATGCAGTATCATTAACTCCATTTAGATTGAAATAGGAATGGTTAGTTAAATTTACGGGAGTTGCCTTGTCAGTTACTGCCATATAATCTATTACAACAGAATTATTATCGGTTAAAGTATAAGTAACTTTTATATCCAGATTACCTGGATAACCTTCCTCTCCATCTTTACTAAGATAGTTTAAAACAATTGACACGTCATTATTATTTTCAACAGCTTTTATTTTCCAGACCCTCTTATCAAAACCAACAAACCCTCCATGTAAGTGATTGTCACCATTATTTTGTGCTATATGATAAGTTTTGCCGTCAAGAGTGAATTGTCCATCAGCAATTCTATTTCCATATCTACCAATTACTGGCCCAAAATAATTTGGGTTTTCTATATAACCTTTTAGACTCTCTAGACCTAAGACAACATCTACTAAATCTCCATTTTTGTCTGGTACTTTTAAAGCAGTTATTCTACCACCATAATTAGTCACTTTCATCTGTGCTCCATTATTATTAGTCACAGTGTATAAATATACCTGCTCACCCCGATATTGTCCCCAGTTTTCCATTTTTACACTAACTGCTCCAGCCATAATTGTACCCATTAAAAGAAGAACAAAAGTCAAAACAAGAGAAATTAACGCCCGATGAAAAGTTTTACTTAACATATTACTCTAACCCCCTTAAGTTTTTAAAAACAGTTAAAAATAAATCTATTCATAGATATAGATAAATACATTAATTAACTGAATGAACTTAAATTAGTCAGATGAGGAGTTTAACATAAAGGAGATCTCCCTTATTTGAAATAAGGGATAATAAACAAATAAACTTAATCAAATAATGTATGTATTGCGGAGTGTTAGATGAGGAATTGCTTAAAAGAAAATGAACTAATGATCAATTATAGTTTTAATTTAAATTATTAAATATCAACTCTAAAAAATTTGAATTTCTGATTAATTGCACTACCTTAATTCACAGAAAATTAAGGTAGTTCATCATAAAAAATTTTAGGATTTATCTGATTATTATAATAGCATCTGATTCCTAAATTGTCAAGTAATTATGGGAATATTTAGAATTTTTAATTTAAATAAAAAAAGGACCGGCAGTGACCTACTCTCCCACATCGTTACCAATGCAGTACCATAGGCGCTGGAGGACTTAACTTTTGTGTTCGAGATGGGAACAAGTGTTGCCCCTCCGCAATTACCACCGGAAATTTAAAAATTTTTCATTTTATGACGCATGGTCAAATTTTTGTTAGCACATCGATTGCGTCATATATTTACATGTAATTCTGCTCTTTTCTCTTATGTAATTGATCTTTTCACTTTGAGAAAAGATAACAGAATTTCTGTTTTAATTTCAGACCTTATTAATTTAGCTTTTTATCACTTTTTGAAGGTTAAAAAAGAAAGCTGTTTGAGCGCAGCGAGTTCTTTCTTTTACTGAAAAAAGTTATCAAAAGCGTTAAAAATTAATTGGTCTTTGAAATTAAAAACTGTAAATTCAAAGATACATATAGGAAATAATGATTAAGCCCTCGATCTATTAGTACCAGTTAGCTTAATGTATTACTACACTTACACCTCTGGCCTATCTAC
>NZ_SNWX01000025.1 GCF_004362045.1 Halanaerobium saccharolyticum
AATATTTCTAATATTCTTTATTTTGGTACTACTGCTGAGAATACTGTTTGAACGGTATTCTCCTTATTTTTTAAAAATCATTTGCGGAATCTCTGGAAGTTAAAAAGGAATTGTTTTATAACTTAAAGTTTTTCAGCTAAATAAAACAGAATTAAAGGAGAAAAATAACTAATATTGAATATATTAAATAAGAGATAATTTGTATTAGTTATTGAAATTTAATTTATAAGCTTAAAATCTAAAGGAGTGAATAATAAAATGAAAGTATTATTTATCGGTGGAACAGGAACTATCAGTCAGGCAGTTTCAGAACTGGCAGTAAAAAAAGGTATCGATTTATATTTATTCAATCGAGGTAACAATAACCATCTGGCTCCAGCAAAAGCAAAAATAATTGAAGGAAATATTCGTAATCAAAAAGAGGCAAAAGAAAAATTAGAAGAGCATCATTTTGATGCTGTAGTTGACTGGGTTGCTTTTACTCCAGAACATGTAAAAAATGATATTGAAATTTTCAGAGGCAAAACTGATCAGTATATCTTTATCAGTTCAGCTTCGGCATATCAAAAACCTCAGACCAGTTATTTAATTGACGAGTCAACTCCTCTGGCCAATCCTTACTGGGAATACTCTCAAAATAAAATTGCCTGTGAAAATATTTTGATGGCTGAATACAGAAAAAACAATTTTCCAATTACCATAGTTAGACCATCTCATACTTATGGAAAAACCTCAATTCCGGCAGCATTAAACAGTCACCAGGCTCCCTGGTCAATTGTTGACAGAATGCGCAGGGGTAAAAAAATATTGGTCCATGGAGACGGCAGTTCTCTCTGGACAATGACTCATAACAGTGATTTTGCTCAAGCTTTTGTTGGTCTGCTGTCCAATAGGCAGGCTCTTGGTCATGCCTTCCAGATTACTTCTGATGAAACTCTAAACTGGAATCAAATATTTAGAGAAATTGCCAGAGCGGCCGGGGTTAAAGATATGGAACTTATCCATGTTGCTTCCGAAAAAATTGCTGAGTATGATCCAAAATATAGAGGTTCCCTGCTGGGAGATAAGGCAGTAAGTGTTGTATTTGATAACTCTAAAATTAAACGTTTCGTACCTGAATTTAAGGCAACCGTATCTTTTGCTCAGGGAATTAAGGAATCAATCGAATGGTTTGATACCCACCCTGAAGAACAAAAAGTTGATCAGGAATGGAATAAATTAATGGATAAAATTATTGCTGAAAATGGGAGGTAGAAATGCTCAAAAATAAGCTGATTGAAGAGCTGGAAAATTATTTTGCAGAAGATAAGGAAAGAATTAATCATGCTTTAAGAGTTACCTGTTTTGCAGAAGAATTAATAGATATCTTTAAGGAAAAACACCCTAAAAAAGATATCAATGAACAGGTAATTATTTATTCTGCAGTTCTCCATGATATAGGTATCAAGAATGCAGAACTTAAATATGACAGCAGTGCCGGCCATTATCAGGAAATTGAAGGTCCACCTGTAGCCAGAGAAATTATGGAATCATTAAATGTTGATTTTGAAATGATGGACGAAATTGCTGAAATAATAGCTCATCATCATACCCCGGGTAAAGTTAGCAGCAACAATTTTAAATTGCTTTATGATGCTGACTGGCTGGTAAATTTACCTGAAGTTTATAATTTAAAAAGCAAAAACAAAGTCGAAAAAGAAAAGTTAATTGAGAAGGTTTTTCTTTGTGAAATAGGAAAAGAATTAGCCAGGAAAGAATTTTTAGCTAATAATTAAATAATAACAAAAAACGACCCCGGGAAAGGGCCGTCTTTTTCTGCAAATATTAATTTAATAAGGAGATATTTGCTTTTACGTATCATCTAATATTTCGTATTACTTTATTTAAATATTATCCTTCTGGAGGTTAGCCCATTAATAAATTGGGTAACCAGAGGGTTAAACCAGGGACAAAGGATAATAGTAATACCATAATTACAAGTACTGCATAGAATGGCATCAGTGATTTTGCAATATCTTCTATCGGAGCATTACCAATTGAACAACCAACAAATAGTGTCGAACCAACTGGAGGAGTTAAGAGACCTACTCCCAGGTTAAGCATCATTACAACTCCAAAGGTAATTGGATCCATTCCAATACTTCGTACAACCGGTAATAAAATAGGAGTTGCAATTAAAATCAGTGGTGCCATATCCATAATTGTACCCAGGAATAATAAAATCAGATTAACAATTAACATTATAACAATCGGGTTTTCTGATAAATTTAAAAGCGATTCTGTAATCATTCCCGGAACCTGTAAATAAGACATCATCCAGGCAAAGGCACTTGAAGTTGCAATTATTGCCACCACCATTGATAGAGTACTCAAAGAATTTCTCAAAATATCAACAAACTTAGAGATCGGTATATCTCGATAAACAAAAAATGTAATAATAAAGGCATAGACTGCAGCTATAGCAGCGGATTCAGTTGCTGTAAAAACCCCGGTTGTTACTCCACCAATAATAATTACAGCTGTAAAAAGTCCTAGCATACTATCTCTGGTTATTTTTAAAGCTTCTTTGAAAGAAACCTTTTCTTCCCTGGGATAATCTCTTTTAACTGCAATTGCATAACTTAAAATCATCAGGGCAATTCCTAAAAGAACTCCAGGAACTATTCCACCTAAAAATAACCTTGCTACTGAAATTCCTCCCCCTGCTGCCAGTGAATAAATAATCATATTATGACTCGGTGGGATAATAATTCCCTGGACAGAAGAAGTTATTGTAACATTGATAGAATAATCTTTATCATAGCCTTTCTGCTCCATCATTGGAATCATAATTGATCCAATTGAGGACACATCTGCTACTGAAGAACCAGAAATCCCGCCAAAAAACATACTGGCTAAAATATTTACCATGGCTAAACCGCCGCGCATCCAGCCTATAATTACATTAGAAAATTTAATTAAACGATCAGATATTCCACCCTGACCCATAATCTCACCGGCAATAATGAAAAATGGAATTGCCATTAGTGAAAATGAATTAATCCCACTCACCATCTGCTGTACTACTACCATTGGTGACAGATCAAGATATAAAGCTGTAAGCATTGTCGAAAGGCCGAGACTAAAGGCAATGGGAATTCTGATAAATAACATTAATAAAAAAGAACCTAATAATAAAATGACTGCTGGATCCATTAATTCCCCTCCTCTAAAATCTCGTTATCTTCTTCCAGAGCTGCCTCATCAACAATTGAAGACTTGTTTTCCAGTATTCCAAAAAATTGAAAAATTGAATAGACTAATATAAAAAATCCTGCAACTGGCAAGGGAATAAATAGCAGTCCCCTGGACCACTGAGTAGCAGGTAAAACTGTTGTTTTGAAACGACTAAATAACTGCCAGCCAAATCTGAGCAAATACCAGCCGAAAAGTCCAACAAGGAAATTTTCAACCCTATAAATATAACCCTGATATTTATCAGGAAATAGACTCATAAAATACTCAATACTTAAATGAACAGACTGCTTGACTCCCAGGGCCATCCCTAAAAATCCAAACCAGATCATCATCATTAAAGCAACTTCATCAGTCCAGCGAAAAGTAAAGTTAATAGTATAACGAGTTAAAACAGTTGTGCTGACTATAATTATCATCACTACTAAAAAAATCATAGCTAAATAACTAATTAGCTCTTCTGATAAATCCAGTACTGATTTAATTTTCCCCTTTTTCTTTTTCTCAGACATAAGCGTCACCCTTTTTTAAAAGGTGGAGGTAAAAACCCCCACCTAATTTTAAATATTAATTCTTATTTTTAACTTTATTATTTTTCCATTTCAAAGTTTAAAATACTATTTAACAGATCTTCGTAACCTTCACTGTACTTAGGATATAGACCTTTAACTTTGTCCTGGAAAGCCTGCTTCTGTTCAGCATTTAAAGTAGTAATTGTAGCGCCTTCTTCTACAGCTAATTTCTTAGCTTCTTCAGTACGCTTATCCCAGGCTGCACGCTGTACTTCAGTAGAATCTACAGCTGCCTGCTTGATAATTTTCTGATCTTCCGGGCTCAACTTATCCCAGGTCATTTTACTCATGATAATCAATTCTGGGATACGATTATGTTGATCTTCAACAAAGTAAGGAGCAACTTCATGGTGACTGTTATAGTACCAACCTGGATAGTTATTTTCACCAGCATCTACTACACCAGTCTGAAGTGCACTGTAAACCTCACCCCAGGCAATAGGAGTAGGAGAAGCACCTAAAGCTTCAACCATATCCATCATTAACTGACTTTCCTGAACTCGAATTCTTAAACCTTCTAAATCTTCAGGACTTGTAACCTTTGTGTCAGCAGTATAGAAACTGCGAGCACCAGAGTCATACCAGGTTAAACCAACAATACCTGCATCTTTAAGACCTTCTAATA
The DNA here is from genome assembly GCF_004362045.1 of Halanaerobium saccharolyticum. GTDB lineage: Bacteria > Bacillota > Halanaerobiia > Halanaerobiales > Halanaerobiaceae > Halanaerobium > Halanaerobium saccharolyticum_C. Next base: position 4,432 of record NZ_SNWX01000025.1, read on the forward strand.
CTCCATCTCCAATATCACTCTGAAGAACCTGGAACATATATTCTTCACTGGGATATAAATAGGGAAGAGATAAAACATTCATTGCTGGCTCAAAGTTAGCCATTGGTGTAATTGAGGTTCTTACAAAGTCAATAGCACCAAACTGAACCTGTTCGATTGTAGAACTTTCGTCTCCCAGGATTCCACCAGGATAAACTTCAATCTCAATTCTACCATTTGTTCTTTCTTCAACTAAACGAGCAAATTCTTTTGCACCGACAACTGTTGGGTAACCTTCTGGCTGATTATCTGCCAGACGCAAGGTCATTTCCTGAGCCGAGACTGCGAAAGAGAAAATCAAAAGACTAGCTAAAACTAAAACTAAAACTTTTTTCATTATTTTTCCCCCTTAAATTTTATTCTAAACTTATTGTATCAGGCAAATTCCAGGAATACTATAGACTAATTTGTTATCTTATTCATTTACTTGTTTGTTTTCAGAAAATTAGGCTTAAAACTTCAATTATTGGAATTTGCCCGGGGAAAGTCCAGTGTATTTTTTAAATGCTCTACTGAAATAATTGCGGTCAGAGTAGCCAACTTCACCGGCAACAACTTTAATTTTATCTCCTTTTTTTAGTCTTTTCTTGGCTTCTTCCATCCTAACTTTGATTAAATAATCCTTATAATTTATCCCTTCAACTTCTTTAAATAATTTACTTAAATAATATTTACTAAAAGAAATGTAGTCTGCTACATCATCCAGACTAATATCTTTACTATAATTTTCTCTTATATAATCTTTGACAGTTTCTATAATATCAACTTTCTTTTCCTTGGCATTATTATCAAGATCAGCAATCAAATTATCAATTAGCTGTTCAAAATAGTTTTGAAGTCCTTCTAAATTATTAATCTGTTTAATTTCATTTTCTAATCTCTGCATTTCCAGAAAAGGCTGCTGTTCATTATAATATTCCATTAAGCGTCGATTGAGGAAGACCAAAAACCTTCGTAAAAAAGATTTTATTTTATTTAAATTACAATTTTCTACCTGCAGTAAATAATCATAAATTTCGTTAAACTCTTTTTTTGCAGATTCTTTATTTTTATCAATAATTTTGGCAAAAACCTTCTTTTCATTCTGATAGGGATAATTATTGATAGAATATTGAGTATCAGGAGTATTGTTTTTGGTTTGATTATAAATCTCACTAATTTTACTGAAATCAGAAGAACAATCACTATTATTAATATACACTGATTTACTGCTGTTTTTAGTCTTAGTTTTTATTAGCTTTTCCAACTCTTGATACTGCTGAGAATTAATTTTAGAATTCAAATTATTGTCAATAATTAAATAAATGCTGTTAATTAAACCATTATAAGAAATAACTCCTGCGAAAATTTCTTTTAATTTAGCTTTTATAGAATTGTAAAAAGAATCATTGATTTTACTATTATCCGCATAATTAATGGTCAGAAAAAAATATTTGCTGCCCTGAATACCCAGCATTTTTTTATGCTCCAAAAAATCGGCTAAAGAGGTTTCAGTATTATAGACGATATTTAAAATGCTCTCTTTTTCTAAGACAGGAGTTATATTTTTAATTTTTTCGAGCATTCTTTTTTCTTTTTCATTATTTTTTTTCTGTTTTCGGATTTTTTGAATTGCATTATCTACTACTTCTTTAAAATCTGCTTCCACATATGGTTTAACAAGATAATCACTAACTCCAATTTTTATTGATTTTCTGGCATAATCAAACTCACTGTGAGCAGTTAAAATTATAATTTCCATTTCAGGATCTTTTTCTTTTAACTTTTCGGCTGCTTCCAGGCCGTTAACTTTGGGCATCTTGATATCCATTAAAACCAGATCCACCTTGTTTTCTAAAGCCTGAAAAATTGCCTCCTGACCATTGCTGACTTCTGCCACCACTTTTATTTCCTGTTGATAAAGTTTATTTATAAAGAATCTTATTGCTTTTCTTTCTAAATGTTCATCTTCTGCAATTAATAACCTGATCATCATTTTTCCTCCAAATTCTAATTTTATTAAATTTCTAATCTTTATTAATTTCATCATTAACAGGTATTTCTATTATAACTTCAGTTCCCTCATTAATTGTAGAGTTGATTCTTAATAAATTTTCTCCATAATAAAGCTTTAGCCTTTTAATCACATTTAAAATACCTAAACTCTCTCTTTCTTCTTTGTTTCTTGATTTTTGCTCTTTATCAGTCAGGATTTCTTTTAGTTTTTCACTTTCTATACCTACCCCATTATCTTTAACTTTGATTTCTACTTTTTCTTTTAACCTTTTAATCTCAATTAAAACTTTACCTTCTGAATCAGTATCGGCAAGACCATGAATGATTGAGTTTTCTACAATAGGTTGAATAATCATCGGCGGGATTTTAATGTTTTCTAAATCACCATTTGTATTAACTTCAAAATCCATCTGTTCCTTAAAACGAGTTTCCTGAATTGTAAGATAGGCTTTCAAAACTTCAATTTCTTTTTTAAGTTCCACCATTTTCCCCTTATGATCAAGGTTATAGCGCATAATTTTTGAGATAGCAATAATTAAATTTTGAGTTTCAGCTGCATTTTCAAACATAGCTGTTCTGGAAACCGTATTTAGAGTGTTAAATAAAAAATGAGGATCCATCTGCATCTGCAGATTTAAAAGCTGAGACTCTTTTAAAAGCCTTTCTTTTTCTATATTTTCCATCTTTTTCTGGTTTAGTTTATTCTCAAGCACTGATTTTTCTTTAAGTTCTTTAATATAATTTCTGATATTATTTTTCATTATATTAAATGTCTGTGCCAGAATATTGAGCTCCCGATAATTAATTTCCTCAATATCCTCAATCTCCCAGTGACCCAGAGAGAGATATCGAGCTGAAGAAGATAATTTTTCAATTGTATTCAAAATGTTATTGGCCATTAAGACTGCAAATATGAAAACAGCTACACTAATTAAGATCACAACTGCGTAAATTGTTTTAGATCTGTTTTGTGTATCAACAAGCAAATTAACATAATTGCTGCTGTGATAAGCAAGATAAGAATTAATTAAATTTTGGGTATGGCTGTTCATATAAGAATAGAGGGTCCCAATCTTGGTTAATTTTTGATAGGTTCTCTGATTTAAAACTGTGGTATTTAATAGATCAGAGGCCAGTTGTTTTTGATAATCCAGCATATTGTTTAAGTTCCTATAAAATGTCTTGCTTTTTGGATCTCGACTAACTTCAGCTTCAATTTCAGTCATCAATTCTGAAATTTTATTTCTAGAATTCTGATAAAGTTCTCTATTTTCTTCATTTCTCTCCTGAAAAAGCAATTCAAAGTGGCGTGAGTTCTCAGTAATTTTTAGGGATAGTTGATTTAGTTTAAAATTGACATCCACATTGTCCTGATAGATTTCAATTTCTCGATCCCGGCGAATAAACGAAAGAAAAAATACTATATTTAATATAATAATTATAATAATAAAAATGCTGATTATTCTACTTCGAATTGATCTTTTTGGTTTTTTAATAAAATCTATAATTCTGGAAAATATGATTAACACCTCCACCGGTAAGCTCTTTCAATCTATAATATCTTAGACAACTATTTAAAACCTACTTATAATGATACTACTTTAACCGCAACAGTGTCAAAATATTGAGTAATTTAAATTATTTATCATTAATAAACATTTTACAAAATTCATAAACTAAATCCGCATCAAACTGGCTTCCTGAACATTCTTTTAATTCTTTAAATGCCTGCTCAACGCTTATAGCTTCAGTGTATGGCCTGGCATGAGTCATTACATCAAAAGAATCAACAATTGTAATTATTCTTGATAATAATGGGATTTCTTCTCCCATTAAACCCTCGGGGTAACCTCGGCCATCCCATCTTTCATGATGATATAATATATATTTTGCAATTGGAGAAAATTCAGTAATAGAATTAGCAATTTCATAACCTCTTTTACAATGCTGCTGCATTATACTCCATTCATTTTTATTTAATTTACCTGGTTTTTTTAAAATCTCTTCGGAAATAGATACTTTTCCAATGTCATGTAATTTAGCTAAAAGTGATAAATTAATAATTTCTTGATAGTCCAGATTTAAATATTCTCCAAATTTTTCTGATAATTGCTCAACTCTCATAACATGTTCTTTAGTTTCATTACTTTTTACATCGTAAATTATTATGTAATTATCTGCAAAAGCTTTGACTGTAATCTCAAATCATTCTTTCTGACTATTTTTTGATATATTGTGTAAACACTCCACTGAAAATTTATTCAAATCCCCAATAGTTAAGCTCTCTAACTTGCTTTTGATTTCTCTAACTTTATTATGGGACAATAAACCCAAATTATTAAATTCTGATAAATAGTTTTGCCCGATCATTTCTTCGAAAGATTTATCAAAATTAATTTCTAAATAATCTTCCCATTCTCGATTAAATAATTTAATTTTAAAATCTGCGTCTAATATTATTGCTTTATTGTTCATAATATCAATAAAAGATTTAATATCCAAAACTTTCCCCCCCATGAGATTATATCCCCAAATATGTATGTTATATTATGAATATTATCATTTTATTTCATAATAGTAAATAATTTGAATATTCATATTAAATATATGGCTGCAAAAGGGCTGCAAAACTAAAAAAAGCCCTACCGATTAGCCGGTGGACTTTAGTTGTCTTTACTGTTATATCAGGCATTATAAGTGGTGGGGTTAGGCGGATTTGAACCGCCGGCCTACAGATTAGGAATCTGTTGCTCTATCCAGCTGAGCTATAACCCCTCGTGAGCTCAATCATATCGGGAATTGGAAAATATTTTAATACCTAATAGAGCATCAGATTATCTGTGATTTTTGAGATAATCTGTTGCTCTATTCTTTATTGGGAGATTTAAGGACTATCGAAAATAAATAACAGCTTATTATTACCTCTTACTCAAATAATAATATAATATTTTGTAGTTTTTTTCAATCTAAAATTTGCGTTCAACCTGAACTTCGATTAACTTTTTCAATTTCTTTTTCGCCTTATTATCCGGTAATTGGACCAGATATTTTTTTACTCTACTAATAAAGAGATGAAGAATGTCCCGGCTTTCTTCCAGCACACCTGAACTTTTTACATCAGCAATAATCTCATTTACTACTTTATCATTTAAAATAGTTTTATTGTATACCTCATATTTATTTTTATACTTATCCTTATTAAGAAGTAAAATCACAGGGAGAGTAATTACTCCTTCTTTTAAATCCTGAGCAAGTAATTTCCCGGTCTCTTTTTCATTACCTTCAAAATCAAGAAGATCATCCTGAATCTGAAAAGCCATCCCAATTTCTAAACCCAGTTTATATAAAATATTTAACCTTCTACCTCTTATTCCACTGACATAAGCCCCAAGATAACTGCTTAAAGCAAAAAGAAGAGCTGTTTTATGTCTTATCCTTCTATAATAATCTCTTATTCCAATCTGAAAATCGAATCGTTTTTCCGATTGTTCAATTTCTCCTTCACATAAAAGTCTTACATTTTTATTCATTTTTCGGAGAGTCTTTTTATCCAGATATTCAAAAAAGATATCAAAGGTTCGAGATAACAAAAAGTCACCAATAAAAACTGCCTCTTTTTTGCCAAATCTTTTTTGAGCAGTTTTCTTACCCCGCCTCAGAGCTGCATTATCTATAATATCATCATGGACCAGGGAAGCCATATGCAGCAGCTCAATTCCACTTCCCAGCTGCAGCAGTTTTTCTTTATCATAATCTCCAAAAGAAGCAGCAAGAAACATTAAAAAGGGCCGTAACTTCTTACCACCACCATTAATCAAATCTTCCACTGCTTGATTAATTATTGGTCTTTTTGATTTCGTAATTTTAATAATATTTTCATTTAATTCCTTGCGTATTTTCTGATAGAGTTTATCTTCAATTAGCAAAGCTTTCACCTTCAATTATATTAAAATCAGAATCAGTAATCTCTATTATATCTTTTAAACCTGAAGAAAGATAAACATCCAACTTTTCTGTAATAAACATAACTTCAACATTTTCCAGAGACTCAATAAAGTTCATCCCTTTTTCCAGACCCATTACATAAACAGCTGTGGAAAGTGCATCAGCATCAAAAGAATTCTCACTAATAATACTGGCACTTAAAAGATTATTTCGAGCTGGATAGCCAGTTTCAGGATTTATTATATGATGATAGAGCTTACCGTTTTCTTCAAAATATCTTTCATAATTACCAGAAGTAACTATAGTTGAATCAACTGCATCAACAATAGCCATCACATTTCCTCTTCCCTCCCGGGGATCCTGAATTCCAATTTTCCAGGGAGAACCATCTACTTTATTACCAATTACCAGAACATTGCCACCGAGATTTACAAAAGCATGTTGAATCCCATGTTTCTGCACTACATCTTTAACCTCTTCGGCAGCATATCCCTTGGCAATTCCTCCCAGATCAATTTTAACTCCTGGATTAGTAATTTTGGCTGAATTCTCGTACAGCTTTAAGTACTGATAGCCTGTATTTGATAAAGCTTTTTCAATTTCAGATTGAGTCGGAACGGCAGCATCTTCAGTTCCGATACCCCATAATTCAACTAGTGCTCCAATTGTTGGATCAAAACTACCATCAGTCATTTTAGCATATTCTAATGCTTTTTTTAAAACAGCCATGCTTGCTTGAGAAATCTGTATTTTTGTTTTGGGATTATGGTTCAATTCATAAATATCGCTGGATTTAATAGTTTTACTCATCAAATTTTCAATTTCTCTAATTCTTTCCATGCTTTCTTCAACTGCAACTTCTGCATTTTCTCCATGGGCCTGCATCTGAACTAAAGTATCCATTAAAAACGCAGTATCTTTTGCCTGAGGCAATTCCTCTGCCTTATTTCCACAGGCGGTTAAAATCAATAAAAATACTGCAAGTATAGTAATCAGAATTAACTTTTTGTTCTTAAACAAATTATCACTTCCTATTTGATAAAATTTATTCTACAACTAAATTAATTTTTACACAAAATAATAAAAAATATCCTGAAAACCTCGGGTAAATCACTTACATTTTATCATAAATACTTGAAATTGCAAAAATAACCTGAGTATTTAACTAAGAAATTTGCAATTTATTTATATTATGCTATAATGATAGTGTGAAAAAAATAACTCATGACTGTTATTTTAGTGTATGTGAATTTAAAAATTTAAGCTTAATAAATCGGTCATGACAGGATAAAGCTAATAAAAATAAGGGAAAATAAATTAAAGGAGGTAAAAAATTGAGTAATAATATTATTATACTTGGAGCAGGTTATGGTGGAGTAGCTGCTGCTCAAACTCTACATAAAAAATTAAAAAAACACCCTGACTCTACAATTACTCTCATTGACAGGAATTCATATCATACCCTGTTAACAGAATTACATGAGGTGGCAGGTAATAGGATTGATGAAGATGCTCTCGAAATTGATTTAGAGAGAATTTTTTCTTCAACCAGGGTAAATGTAATTCAGGATGAGATTAATAATATCGATTTTGAAAATCAGATTTTAAGTTCTGAAGATCATCAATATACCTATGATTATTTAATTATGGGAGCCGGCAGCAAGCCGAGTCACTGTGGAGTTGAGGGTGTAGGGGAACATGCCTTTACTTTATGGTCGATGGATGATGCAAATAGTATCAAAAAACATGTTGAGAATTGTATGCAGGAAGCAAGAATCACTAATGATCCTGCTGAACGAAAGGAACTGCTATCCTTTGCAGTTGCCGGTGGAGGTTTTACCGGAGTTGAGATGGTTGGTGAGTTACTTGAATGGCTTGATGAATACAGCAAAGAATATAATATACCCCGAGATGAAATAGAAATTTATAACTTTGAAGGCCTTGATCAAATACTTCCAAATCTCAGTGATGAACTGGTAGAAAAAGCAATGAATTATATGAGAGATAACGGAGTTAATATCAAAACAGGTGAATTTGTTGACAAAATAGAAGAAAATAAGTTAATCTTAAATGATGGAGTGGAAGTTGATGCCCGGACTATTATCTGGACCTGTGGTGTACAGGCAGCTGACTTTGCTGCAAATTCTGGTCTGGCTACTGACCGTGCAAATCGGATAAAAGTAAATGAATATCTGCAGACAGAAGATTATTCCAATGTATATGCTATTGGTGATAATGCAGCGGCTCCCTGGAAAGATGATCAGATCTTACCTGCATTAGTCGAGTCTGCTCAGCAGACAGGAGAATGTGCAGCTAAAAATGTGGTAGCTGAAATTAAAGGTGGTTCTAAAGAAGAACTTGAACCAAACTTACATGGAGTAATGGTTTCAGTTGGAAGCAGCTATGCAGTTGCTGAAGTTATGGGCTTATCATTAACAGGAATTCCAGCTATGTTTATGAAACACTCTGTTAATATGTTCTACCGTTTTGAAATAGGTGGAATAAAAGAAACATACAGTATGATTACTGAATATATGAAAGAACAGGCTTCTCATAAAGGCTTACTGCCACAGCTGTTTGGCTTTGTCAGTGAGACTTCGAGATCACTCTGGTTAGTTCTTTTGCGTGTTTTTGTTGGAATTATGTGGCTTTATGAAGGCTATACTAAAGTAAGAGACGGCTGGTTATGGAGTCCAGATTATTTAGTCTCTGGAGCTTCAGCATCACCGATTGGTGACTATGCTGTTGGCTGGTATGTCTGGCTAAATGAAGCTATCATCTTTAAGTTTCCACTTTTCTTTCAAATTGTAGTAACTCTAAGTATGATAGGAATAGGTATTTCCTTAATCTTTGGTTTATTTGCAACACTGGGCGCCTTAGGTTCTGCTGGATTTTCAGTTAACTTTTTACTGGCCGGCCAATATGCCCACTGGTCCAGTGACTATCCCGGACACTTTAGTCCTTTATTCTGGTTCCTCTTTGGCTCAATCGCTTTAATAGGTTCCGGACGTTCTTTCGGGCTCGATTATTATGTTCTACCGTGGCTTAAAAGCAAGATCTGGAGCAGACCGAAAGATAAGGATCAGGATCTGCAAAAAGTAGTTAAACAATAGATTATAGATTAAATCATTTTTAATAAAAACTAGAATAAGAAAAAAAGCAGGAGCTTTAATTAAGGCTCCTGCTTTTCTAATTTAAATGTTATTTTCAGCTGCAAAGTTTCTTTAAGAAATACTAGAATAAATATTTTAAGCTAACCAAAAAGTAATCAATTCTATTTTTGGCTCCATAATATATTTTTTTAAGTTTACCCTGATTATTTTGCAATCTACCTTCATTTTTTGCAGCAGCAAAGTAAAGACGATCCGAATTGTTTTTTCCTTTTGCAAAGCTGAAGGCATTATAAACATCTACAGTTTTAAAACCACTATTTTTGAGCAGCCTTAAGATAGTCTCAATTTTATAGCCCCGCTCACTGTGCGTTTCCTCAAAACAGGGCAGCTGGTCATTATCCGGACAGATTTTTAATTTAACCTGCCATAAATTCTCCTTTGATTTTACAAGATCTTCCCAGAAACACTCATAACTATCTCCTTCAATTACAAATGACTTTTCCTCAATTGTTTTGATTCTACCAATTGAATTCATGTCAAAGATAAAAAGACCATCTTTGGTCAAGGAATCTGCAGCACTCTCAAAACAATTCTTTAGTTGATCTATATCAGTCAAATAATTTAGGCTATCAAAGAATGATACTACTAGATCGAACTTGTTTTCAAAGGAAAAATCGGTCATATTTAGAGCCTTAAAGTTAATACTCAGCTGACGCTTTCCCTGCTCCAGCTGATAACTCATTTCATTTTCTTCAGTAAAAAAATAATTGAAGTCCTGAGAGTTCTTAATTTTAGTTTCTAATTTTTCTGCAGCCTTAGCCAGCATAGCTGAGGATAAATCCAGCGCAGTAATTCTATTGATAAACTGCAGTTCAATCAACTTAAAGGTCATATTAGAGGTTCCAGAAGCCAGTTCCAGTACTGACTCTGGCTGATGTTTATAATATTTTAAAAGATCTTTTAAATATCTGGACCAGTATTGATAAGGTACATTTTTCATTACATCATCATAGATTTCAGCAAAATATGTGGTATAGCTGTGCTCCACCATTTTTAGCCCCTATCTTTTGCCAGCTGCATCAAAAAATCAAGATACTCATAAACTTCTCTACTTCCTTCTCCAGTCTGAGCGGAAAAGTAAGTAAAATTATCCTCTTCTGTCAAGTTTAGCTCCTTGTAAATTAATTTTTTTTGTTTAGCCTTTTTGTTATTTGATATTTTATCCACTTTAGTAGCAGCAATCCGATAGCTTAAACCACTGGCTTGAAGCCATTCGACCATCATTTTATCATCTTTAGTTGGTTTATGGCGGCAGTCAATAATCTGAACTACTCCAATTAAATTTTCCCTGTAATTTAAATAAGTATCAATTAATTCTGCCCAGTCGTCTTTAACCTTCTGCGGTACATTGGCAAAACCATAGCCAGGTAAATCTACTAAATAAAATTTATCTTCAATATTATAATAATTTAAGGATTGAGTTCTACCCGGAGTATTACTGGTCCTGGCCAGTTTTTTTTGTCTGGTGAGTCTATTGATCAAAGATGACTTACCTACATTAGAACGACCACTGAAAGCTACCTCAGGCTGCTGCAGCCTGGGGCAGTCTTCATATTTAAATACACTTGTATAAAATTCTGCATTACTAATCTGCATGATTCTCATCCTCTAATAATAAAAGATCCATTACCTCATCCATATGAGAGACAAAACTCACATTAAGATCTCTGGTGATTTCTTTTTCAATTTCTTTAAACATATTTTCGTTCTTTTTCGGTAAAATAAAGTTTTCTATTCCCGCTCTGCGTCCAGCAAGAATTTTAGTTTTCAAACCACCGATTGGAAGTACTCTTCCTCTTAAAGAAATTTCTCCAGTCATTGCATAATCTCCTCTAACCTTACGTCCGGTTAAAGCAGAAGCTAACGCAATAGCAATTGTGATACCTGCTGAAGGTCCATCCTTGGGAACTGCTCCCTGAGGAACATGAATATGAATATCATATTTCTTATAAAATCCATCACTTAAATTTAATTCATTCTGCTTGGAGCGAACATAACTTAAGGCTGCCTGTGCAGATTCTTTCATTACATCTCCTAAAGAACCAGTCAGAGTTAGCTCTCCTTTTCCAGGGACTACTGCAACCTCAATATCTAAAATATCTCCTCCAGCCTGATTATAGGCCAGACCGGTTGCCACTCCAACTCTATTCTCCAGATTAGTTTCCTGATGTTCATAATCAGGTAAGCCCAGATGTTTTTCCACACTATTGACTGCTACCAGAGCTTTGCGATCTCTTCCTTCCACAAATTCCTTGGCCACCTTACGAGTAATGGCAGCAAGTTTGCGCTCCAGATTTCTCACTCCAGCTTCCCTGGTATATTCCCTAATCACTTTTAAAATCGCATTGGAAGAAATGTTAATCTGATCTTCTTTTAAACCGTGATCTTCATAAATCTTGGGCAGCAGATGTCCCTCTGCAATTTTAAGCTTTTCATCCTCGGTATAGCCTGGAATCTCAATCAATTCCATTCGATCAAGCAGTGGTGCCGGAATTGTATGAGCCACATTGGCAGTTGTTACAAATAAAACCTGTGAAAGATCAAAAGGAACTTCCAGATAGTGATCACCAAACTCCTTGTTCTGCTCTGGATCCAGGACTTCAAGCAGGGCAGAAGCAGGATCACCTCTAAAATCAGAACTCATTTTATCAACCTCATCCAGCAGAAAAACCGGGTTTTTGCTGCCGGCATCACGCATTGCATTAATGATTCTTCCGGGACGAGAACCGATATAGGTTCGGCGGTGACCTCTAATCTCTGCCTCATCTCTAATTCCACCTAAGGAGAGGCGGACAAAATCTCTATCCAGAGCTCTGGCAATTGAACGTCCGAGAGAAGTTTTACCAACACCTGGTGCTCCTACCAGACATAAGATTGGACTCTTTTTGGCTGGAGCCATTTTGCGAACTGCCAGATATTCTAAAATCCTTTCTTTAACATCTTTCAGACCATAATGGTCTGCTTCTAAAATCTCCTCCGAATTCTTAATATCAATTTCATTATCTTTTTCATAATTCCAGGGAAGATCCAGAATACAATCCAGATAATTACGAATAACTGTGGCTTCCGGTGACATATTGGGAGTTCGATCAAGTTTCTCAATTTCCTCTTCAACCTTTTCAGCTACCTTTTCGGGTAAATCAGCTTCTTCCAGTTTTTCATAATAATCATCTATTTCGTCAGTTGTACTTTTATCTTCATCAAGTTCATCCTGAATAACTTTCATTTTTTCTCTTAAATAATATTCTTTTTGATTTTTTTCTACTTTCTTTTTGACTCTTTTATTTATATCCTGCTCAATTTTTAAAACTTCAATTTCATCCTGCAGCAGACTCAGCATTTTTTCTAAACGGACTATAATATCAGTTGCTTCTAATAATTCCTGCAGCTGCTTATATTTTAATTCAACCTGAGAAGAAATAACATCTGCCAGACGACCAGGATCTTCAATGTTGCTGACTGACATAATCGTTTCAGCAGGTAAATTGCGGTTATATTTAATGTACTCCTCAAATTCTTTAACTACTGTTCTCATTAAAGCCTTAACATCTGTAGTAACTTCAACTTTTTCTTCTGGTCGACTTGCTGCTTCTACCAGAAAATATTCTTCTGTATCAAGATATTCAATAACCTCAGCTCTTTCTAAACCTTCTACAACAACTTTAATCATTCCATTGGGAAGTTTAACCAATTGCTTAACTTCTGCAATTGTTCCAAAACTGTATATTTCATCAATTTCCGGTTCTTCTACTGTTTCATCCTTCTGGGCAGCTATAATAATTTTCTTTTCCTCCATCATTGCTTCCTCCAGAGCAGCAACAGACTTATCTCTGCCAACTAAAAGAGGAATTACCATATGTGGAAAAACAATTACCCCACGGGATGCCAGTAGAGGCAGCTCCATTACTTCTTTAATTTCATTTTCTTCAGCCATTAATTTTCACCTCTATCAATTATATTTAAATAACTAATTACTTATTGCTTATAATCTATTCTATTTTTATAATTCGGGATTACTTAACTTTCCCCTCCAATATTCTTCAAAAAAAACGAAAGAGATAATACCACTCACTCTTTAGGAGTAATATTATCTCTAGATCTTATCACAGCTTAATTTATCTTAAACAGTTTCTATTATTTAATCTTTTAGCTGTTAGGCGCTTTCTTCCTCTTCCAGAAGTTCATCTTCAATTTCCAGAATTGGATCAGCATTTTCTTCTATAACTTCCTTAGTAATAATACACTTTCTAATTTCAGGTCTTGATGGCAGTTCATACATAATATCTAAAACAGTATTTTCTACAACTGATCTCAAACCACGGGCTCCTGTGTCCCGCTCTAAGGCTTTAGAAGCGATTGCTATCAGAGCATCATCTGTAAATTCTAACTCAATATCATCCATGGCAAAGAACTTCTCATACTGCTTTACTAAAGCATTACGTGGTTCCTTCATAATCCGGACCATATCTTCTTCCTCAAGCTGATCTAAGGTTACCTGAACCGGCATTCTACCTATAAATTCAGGAATTAAACCATAGTGCAGTAAATCCTGAGGCTGAATATGCTTTAAAGTATCTCCAATATTTTTGTTTTCCTCTTTGGTTTTGATATCAGCACCAAAACCCATAACCTTTTCGCTGATCCGGGAGTCAATCAATTTCTCCAGCCCGTCAAAGGCTCCACCAGCGATAAAGAGAATATTTGTTGTATCTATCTGAATAAATTCCTGATGAGGATGTTTGCGTCCACCCTGGGGTGGAACACTGGCAACTGTACCTTCTATAATTTTAAGCAGTGCCTGCTGAACTCCCTCTCCAGACACATCTCTAGTAATAGATGTGTTTTCAGATTTGCGGGCAATTTTATCAATTTCATCAACATAAATAATACCTTTTTCTGCTTTTTCTACATCATAATCAGCAGCCTGAATTAACTTAAGCAGGATATTTTCCACATCTTCTCCTACATAACCGGCTTCTGTTAAGGAAGTAGCATCGGTTATCGCAATTGGTACATCTATTATCTTGGCCAGAGTTTGGGCCATTAGTGTTTTTCCACAGCCTGTTGGTCCAACCATCATAATATTACTTTTCTGCAGTTCTACATCATCAACCATCATATTAGAATTAACTCTTTTATAATGATTATAAACTGCTACGGAAAGTGATTTTTTAGCTCTTTCCTGACCAATTACATACTCATCTAAATATTTTTTTATTTCTTTAGGTTTCGGAACACTCTCAAACTCAAGATCCAGTTCCTCATCTAATTCTTCTTCTACAATTTCATTACAGAGTTCTATACATTCATCACAAATATAGACTCCTGGACCGGCAACTAATTTTTTGACCTGGTCCTGGCTCTTACCACAGAAGGAACATTTCAATTCCCCATCTTCGTGATCGTGGTCACCAAATTTAAACATTTTATCACCTCTTGGGCTAAATTACTTTTCATTTAATTCATTACGTGTAATTACTTCATCAATCAATCCATAATCTACAGCTTCTTCTGCAGTCATGAAATAGTCTTTTTCTACATCCTGAGCAATTTTTTCCGCACTCTGACCTGTATGGTCACTGAGAATTTGATTCAGTAATTCTCTAATTCTCATTAATTCTTTAATATGGATTTCGGCTTCAGTTGCCTTACCCTGTGCTCCACCAGCTGGCTGATGAATCATAACTCTTGCATAAGGAAGAGCATAGCGCTTACCATCTGCACCAGCAGCAAGCAGCAGTGCACCTGCACTTGCAGCCTGACCCATACCAATTGTCACTACATCAGGTTTAATATACTGCATTGTATCATACATTGCCAGAGCAGCTGTTACTGAACCACCTGGACTGTTAATATATAAATAAATATCTTTATCTGGATTATCTGCTTCTAAAAAAAGCAGTTGAGCAATAACAGTATTTGCCACATCATCTGTTACTGGAGAACCTAAAAATACAATTCTATCTTTTAAAAGTCGGGAATAAATATCATAAGATCTTTCCCCACGGTTGGTCTGTTCAACGACCATTGGAATTAGGCTCATAGTTTAAAACCTCCCTGAATTATTTTGTACCTATTTTTGGTACCTGGCACCCGAAAACGATTTTTGTACCTGGTACCTATAAATTATATCTAAAAACACATTGAAAAACAGTTAATGTTTAACAATCTAATCAAATATTAGTTGTTTTCTGTTAAGAAATCAATTGTCTTTTGTCTGATAATATCTTCTTTTAGCTGTGAAAGCTGGCCCTGCATCTGTAAAATAGCTTTTATTTGTTCAGGATCCTGATCATGCATTTCTGCAATTTCATTAACTTCTTCTTCAATTTCTTCCTCTGTTACTTCAATATTTTCAACATCGGCAATAGCTTCCAGAACAAGAAGTTCTTTTGCACGTTCAGAAGCTGTTTCTCTATTCTGTTCTCTCCAGGCATCTTCGTCCATACCCATATAATTCAGGTACTCTTCTATATCCATTCCCTGCTGGGAGATAGACTGTGTTAATCTCTGGAACATCTGATCCAGCTGTTCATCAACCAGAGTATCAGTCATATTTACTTCAGCGTTTTCGCTTGCCTTTTTAATAATCTCTTCTCTAAAGTTATTTTCTACAGATTCTTTCTTCTGTTCAGCAATTTCTTCTTCAATACTAACTCTTAATTGATCCATAGTCTCATAATCACTTGCTTCAACAGCAAAGTCATCATCAAGTTCAGGTCTTTCTTTAACTTTAATTTCTTTCAGAACAACATCAAAGGAAACATCTGCACCAGCAAGATCATCTGCCTGATAATCCTCGGGGAATGTAACCTCTACAGTTTTTTCTTCTCCTACTTTCATTCCAACTAACTGTTCCTCAAAACCCGGAATAAAGCTGCCGGAACCGATCTCTAAACTGTACTCTTCTGCAGAACCACCCGGGAATTCTTCACCATCTACATAACCGGTAAAGTCAATAATAGCAAAGTCACCTTCCTGCAGTTCTTCTCGCTCTGCAGTAACTAACTGGCTGTATTCATCCTGCATTTTTTCCAGACGCTGTTTGATTTCTTTTTCCTGAACTTCAGCATCTTCTTTTTCAATACCTAAATCTTTATATTCACCAAGCTCAACCTCTGGTTTTACTTCAACCATTGCGGTAAAAGTAGCAGGCTCTCCTTTGGAAATATAAAAATCTTCTATATCAGGCTGTGCTACTGGCTCAATATCAGCTTCTTCTACAGCTTCACTATATCCCTGTGGAATCAGAATATCAAGTGCATCTTTGTGCAGCACCTCTTCACCAAATCTCTGTTCAATAATTTTTCGAGGGGCCTTTCCTTTTCTAAAACCAGGAATTTCTATATCTTTAACCACCTGACGATATGCCTGTTCTAGAGCTTCATCTACCCGGTCACTTTCTATTTCAACGTCCAGTTTAACTTTATTACCTTCTAAAACTTCTTTTTTTACTTCCATTAATATTCCTCCTAACTGATATTTAAATAAAACTTTTTAAAAACTCTCTATATGTTAATAATCCCCGATCTGGCACCGGGCCAATATCGGGGGTCAATGACAGAATTATTAAATGGTGCGAAAGGTGGGACTCGAACCCACACGGGGATTGCCCACTAGATCCTAAATCTAGCGCGTCTGCCAATTCCGCCACTTTCGCAAGTAAATAATGCTGTGAGTGAAAATTAGTTTTTTCTTTTTCACAAAAAGCACATATAATGGTAGCATAGCTTTCTACTCTTGTCAAGGATTTTTTGTCAATTATCAAATTATCTTCGGTTTTTTATTGAATAAATATATAATCCCTGCCCTAAAATTTTCATCTTTTCAATTATATAATAAATGAAAGAAAATATCCAGTAAATTTTAAAAATAATTTATTCTATTTCAATATCTATAGTTTCTGACTCTGACTCCTTCCATTCACGAAAATTTTCAAGTTCCTGGGAAAGCTGTTTGAATGCCAGAATAAAAGCTGCTGCATCATCAGTAAAACCAACACCCGGCAAAAAATCAGGAATTAAATCGGTTGGTAAAATTAAATAAGCAAGAGCTGCAACAATCCAACCCACTGCTGCATCATTTAGTTTGAAATTTCCTTTTGAGTATTCACTTAACATTTCCAGCAGTTCAGTTACTTTATCAATAAAGGGAAGTTTATAATCTTTAGACTCAATAAAATTACGAGATTTATCCAGGATTTTACTCACACTCTGATGCCCTGTTCCCCATTTATTAGCCAGTCTACCCAGAAACGCCAGCAGTTGATTATCACTAAAATCTTTTTTCATGTTTTCACCACCAGTATCTAATGTTATTAACTCAGAAACTAAAGCTCTCAATTATTTTGAATTTAAATCACTTATGATTTTTCGGGTTTCATTAAAGATAAATCAATTTTTCTTTCTTTTAAGTTTAGAGCTCTATTTAATAATTCTTCCACAGCTGCAAATTTATCTACATACATTTCTTCTGTTGTAAATTTAGCATAATGCCGGTGTAGAAAATTATCAATTCCCATAAATAAAATTTCTGTAACTTCTTCCGGATAATCAGTTTCAAACTCTCCTCTTTCAACACCTTCTTTTACTATAGCTGTAAAAATAGGCATAAATTTATTCCAGAATTCCTTGTTTCTTTCTTTCATAAATTTAGCATTTTCATCAATCTTAAAAAATTCATATACCTTAAAATTACCTCTTCTGCTGAAAATCAGTCGTAAAATTACCTTTTCTAATTTTTCTAAAGAGGTCATTTCCTTACTTTTTAAAACATGTTTTGCCTTTTTTTCAGTCTTTCTATATCTTTTTTCCAATAGAGAAGAAATTATATCTTCTTTGGTATCGAAATAATAGTAAAATGTTCCCTTAGCAACTCCTGCCTTTTGTGCAATATCCTTAACAGTGGTCTTCTCAAAACCTTCCGCTATAAATAATTTTTCCGCTTCATTTAAAATTGTATTACGCCTCTTAAGCGATTTTTTTGTTTGCTTAGCCACTCTTAGTTACCCCCACTTGTTTTTTGACTTTTAGTCAGTATAGAGTGAATATATTATAGCATATCTTTTTATTAAATTAAAGAAATGTTGATAATATTATATATCCAGCCAGAGATTAAACCATTTTAGATATCTTAAATTCTTCCTCTAAGATTTCTTCAAGCTCAGATAAGGGAAGTGGTTTATAAAAATAATAGCCCTGAATCTGATCACAATTTAAATCTTTCATTGTTTTTAGCTGTTCGGCAGTTTCAATTCCTTCTGCAACTACTTTCAGCTTCATTTTATGGGAGAGGTCTATAATAGAATCGATTAATATCATATTTTTCTCATCATTTAATTTGTCGATAAATGATTTATCGATCTTAAGAGTATCAATTGGAAGTCTGCTTAAATAACTAAAAGAAGAATATCCTATTCCAAAATCATCCAGTGCAATTGAAAAACCAAGCCTTTTTAGCTGTTGAAGTATCTGGAGGGGATTTCCCCTATTGTCCAGCATTACATTTTCAGTTATTTCAAATTCCAGTAAATCTTTTTTTATTTGATACTGCTGCTGAAGTTTTTTTATCTTATTAATCTTCTGCTGATCATAAAGTTCCATTGGTGAGAGGTTAACAGAAAGACCGATTTGGCCCTTATATTTCTGCTGCCATTTTAAAAGCTGTTTAAAACCCTGTTCGAGAACCCAGTCTCCAATATCTATAATCAATCCTGTTTCTTCTGCCAGTTTAATAAATTTATAAGGGGATATCATTCCTCTATCTGGGTGCTGCCAGCGGATTAAAGCTTCCAGACCGCAGATTTTATGATCAGAACATCGGATTTTAGGTTGATAATATAACTCGAATTCTTCTTTTTTAATTGCAGTTCTTAAATCTCTTTTTAAATTTTCTAATTCCAGTTTATCCAGAAACAGATAGTGATTATAAATCTGAAATCCTTTATTTCCCGAATCACATTTACTTGCTGCCAGCTGAGAGGCCGAAATTAATGTTTCAACATCTCTTCCAGAATCAGGATAAGTGGAAATACCTATTTTTAAATCGATAAAATAGTCAATCTCGTCTTTATTCCAGAGATTATTGATTTTATCAATAATTTTATTAGCTTCTTCTTGATAAACAATATTTTTACCTGGATTATTGTAAACTAAAATGAATTTATTATAATTATAACTGTAAAGTTTACAATCATGATGATTACAAATATCATTTTTTAAAGTTTTAGCTATTTTTTTAATGAGGTCACTACCATGGGTATAGCCTCTAATTTCTGTCAAATTATCAATATCACTTAGATCAAGATAAAAAACGGCGAAAGTAAACTGGATTCTATTTTTTTGACTATTTTCAATTTTATTGGATAAATCATGATAAAGAGATCTCTTATTGGGGAGTGAAGTTAAATTATCGAAATACGCCTGTTGATAAAGTTTTTGTTCTTTTTCTGTAATCTCTTTAAGATTAGTTTTTAGAAGAAAGTATAGAAAAATTCCTGTAACAAATATAAAAATAATACCTTTAATAGATTGAAAACTCTGATAAAAATTCAGATCATTAATCATATAACCCGCCAGGATATCAGAAAACAGAATCCAGAGTATACCAAAAATAAAATAAGCTAAAACAATATTCTTAATCGGTCGAGATTTTTTTCCCATCTTTATCTCTCCTAAGTTTTCAATCTAGGCAAAATGTTTCAGTTAGAACTTTAAATCATTAACTGAATTTATAACTTCCTATCTAATCTCTGAACTTAAGTTAATTATATCTTTTTTAAAAGTTATTAGTCAAGATTATTAATAAGAAATAGAAAAAAAGCTGCAAAATAGCCATAAAATTTAATCTAAAAATAAAAAAAATACATCCTAATAGATGTATTAAATGGGGTGGATGATGGGGCTTGAACCCACGGCCTCAGGAGCCACAATCCTGCGCTCTAGCCAACTGAGCTACATCCACCATATTAGGTTGTTGTGAGTTTTAAATGGCGCGCCCGACAGGATTCGAACCTGTGGCCTACGGATTAGAAGTCCGTTGCTCTATCCTGGCTGAGCTACGGGCGCAATAAAATAAAATGGAGCGGGAAACGAGACTCGAACTCGCGACCCTCAGCTTGGAAGGCTGATGCTCTAGCCAACTGAGCTACTCCCGCTCAAAAATTTTCTATAATTTAAAATGGTCGGAGCGAAAGGATTTGAACCTTCGACCCCCTGCTCCCAAAGCAGGTGCGCTACCAAACTGCGCCACGCTCCGACGTGTTTTGTGCCCCAAAAATTAATAACTTTTTTCGCGGCGACAATTAATAGTATATAGTAAATGCCGCTTTCGGTCAAAGAAGAAAACGGCACTTATATGGCTTTAGATTGATTTAAACTTCTAAAACTTCTTTTTACTAGTTATAACTCTCTTTTATTCTAGTTTTCATTTTCTGAAGAGCCCGACCTCGATGACTAATTTTATTCTTTTCTTCCTGACTAATCTGAGCCATTGTCTTATCATATTCCGGAAGATAAAATATTGGATCATAGCCAAATCCATTTTCTCCTGCTGGTTCTTTTGCAATTATACCTTCACATTTACCTTTAACAGTAATTTCTATATTTCGGAAAGGATCTACAAGTGCAATTACTGAAATAAAGGCTGCTTTTCTTTTCGCCTCCGGCTGTCCTTTTAAAAGTTCCAGAACTTTTAAATATTTTTCTTGATCATTTAAATCAGCTCCACCAAAACGAGCAGAATAAATTCCCGGTGCCCCATCTAAATACTCAACCGAAAGCCCTGAATCATCAGCAAGTACAATCTCATTTAATTCTTCAGCCCGCTGCCTGGCTTTTTTTAATGCATTCTCTTGATAGCTTTTTCCATCTTCTATAACTTCTGGCAGTTCTAATTCCGGATCCAGACCCTCAAAATCAAATTCCAAATCCGAAAAAAAAGCTTTGATTTCTTCTATTTTGTGCTGGTTTCCACTTCCAATAACAATTTTCCTCATTTTACTTACCAACCAGAGCCAGTTTT
Organism: Halanaerobium saccharolyticum; assembly: GCF_004362045.1. Classification (GTDB taxonomy): domain Bacteria; phylum Bacillota; class Halanaerobiia; order Halanaerobiales; family Halanaerobiaceae; genus Halanaerobium; species Halanaerobium saccharolyticum_C. The sequence goes on from NZ_SNWX01000025.1 coordinate 25,605, forward strand.
TGTTCTTCAATAAGTTCCAGAATCCCTTTTTCTGCCAGATCATATAGTTGATCTAACTCTTCTCTACTAAAGGGATGCTCTTCTGCGGTCCCCTGAATTTCTATAATTTCTCCAGCCTCAGTCATTGCAATATTCATATCAACCTGAGCTTTAAAGTCTTCTTCATAGCATAAATCGAGCATTGGAGTTCCCTCAACTATCCCTACACTTGTTGCTGCCATAAATCCCTGGAGAGGGTTTTCACTTAACTTTCCTTCGTCAATCATAAAATTAATTGCATCCACTAAAGCAACATAAGCACCGGTAATTGAAGCAGTTCTGGTCCCTCCATCAGCCTGGAGAACATCACAGTCAACCCAGATGGTTCTTTCTCCCATTTTATCCAGATCGATAATCGCTCTTAAACTTCTTCCAATTAAACGCTGAATTTCCTGAGTTCTGCCGCTCAATTTTCGTTTGGCAGCTTCTCTAATATTTCTATCCTGAGTTGCTCTCGGTAATAAAGAGTACTCCGCAGTCAACCAGCCCTTATTCTGGCCTCTTAAAAAATAAGGGACACTATCCTCTATAGATACATTACATAAAACCATGGTGTCACCAGTCTCAACTAAAACAGAACCCTCAGCATACTTGGTGTAATTCCTTGTTATTTCCACATCTCTTAATTGATTAACTTTTCTTCCATCTGTACGCATTATATACTTTCCTCCCAGTTGTATTCTTTGCTAAATATATTTTCTTCTTTAAAATTTAAAACTTCTAAACCTAAAAATTTACGGCCATGCTCTAAAAACCTTCTTGATATTCTGGAACGATCACTCACTATAAATCTATGCCTGGGATGTTCTAGGGATGATTTTTTAAGCAGATCTATTTCAGTTAAATTATCTCGCACTTCAACTGCCATTTCGTGAGCAGGATTGATTAAGGTAACCCTGCTCCCCATTATTTCGGACAAGAGAGGACTTAAATAAGGAAAATGAGTACAGCCCAGAATCAAAGAATCGACCTCAGCCTCGATTAAAGGTAAAAGATAATTGCGGGCAGTTTTTTCTACCTCTGCTCCATCAAATTTACCCTGCTCTACTAAATCAACAAATTTCGGACAGGCTTCAGCATATAGTTCAGCTCTATTATTTAGATTTAAAATTTCATTTTGATAGGCAAAACTATTAACTGTACCCTCTGTCCCAATCACTGCTATTTTTTGCCTGGCACTTATATCTACTGCTTTTAAGGCAGCACTTTTGATCATGCCAAAGATAGGTATCTCAAATTTTTTTTGAACATGGTCTAAAGCTGCAGATGTAGCAGTATTACAGGCAATAACAACTGCTTTAACATTTTTTTTATTAATTAAATACTTTATTATTTTTTCTACATATTCCCTGACTAAGTTTAAATCTTTTGGTCCATAGGGAAGATGCAGAGTATCACCATAATAAATAATATCTTCTTTCGGCAGCAGTCTAAAAATTTCGCGAGCAACTGTCAGGCCGCCAACACCTGAATCTAATAATCCTATTGCTCTACTTGAATCTTCCAACAAAACCAACTCCTATCTCGATCATTAATTACCCTCAGTCAGTTTTTGATTGTACATCAAGGGACGGCTTAAGTCAAGATGTCCGACCAGACTTTCCACCTCTTCTCCCTCCAGCAGTATTTTTACCCTCTCAACCTCGGAGAGGGCTGTGTAAGAATTTACAATAGAATACACTGTCAGCCTTTCGCCAGTACTTCCTCCCCAGTGGTTATCTTTCAGGGCTCGATTAAAATTCAGGGTTAATAGTTGATCGTCAAGCTGATAATCAATTAATTGACTGCCTTCAGGAATTGTTTTTGTTAAATTATCACTTTCTGGGCCAGCTTTAAGTTCTTCAAATATTTGAAGATATATATCAATATCTGGATCCAGGGTTCTACTTTCCGCCTGCAGATAACTGGCATTGTCAGCTGCAAAATAAACTTTTATTTTTTTCTCTAATAGATAATTATTGTAGCCAAGAAAAATAAGATATAATACTGCTGCAGTCAGCAGTAAAATCCTGAAAATAAGCAGCCCTTTTCTTTTCTGATCAGCACTTAACATTTTTGCAGACATATTATTTACCCCCGCTTTCTTCCAGGTAATCAAGTATTCCATCCACAATTAAAGCTGCTGCTTTATGCTGAAAATCCTGGCTTTTTAAAAGTTTTTCCTCAAGAGGATTACTTAAAAAGGCAACTTCAATTAAAGCTGAAGGCATATTAGTATATTTAATTACATAAAAATTACTTTCTTTAATTCCCCGGTCGAAAATGCCTAAGTTTCTACCTAACTTATCATGTATTTTTTCAGCTAAAAGTCTATTCTGGTTATTACTGCTTTGATTATAATATGTTTCTACTCCTCCAGTTTGAGAATTGTTAAAAGAATTAGCGTGAATGCTTACAAAAAGATCTGCATTTTTATTATTTGCAAATTTAACTCTCTGCTGTAAAGAAAGAAATTTATCAGAGCTTCTTGTCAAAAGCACTTTATGCTTTTTATCAGCAAGTAACCTCGCTATTTCTCTGGCTATAGCCAGATTAGGTATTTTTTCTTCAAATCCATTTGCTCCTATTGCACCAGGATCAAATCCTCCGTGACCGGCATCAACAACTATTAAATGACTTTTAATTTTCTGATCCTGTTTCATTTCCTTACTTAAGAATTCCTTAGCAAGAGCTATTTTAATTCCCTTCCCACTCTGATAAGATTTCACTTTATGACTGTAGTATTCATTTAGTTCAAAAACCAGTCTTGTAACTTCTTCTCCTTCCAGCTGATAATTGCTGCTTCTAATATCTTTAATTAATGAGCTTTTTTCAATTGAATTAAAGTTACTTAAATTATTTAATGTGTTTTTGAAATCAACAACAATCCGGTGAGGATAATTAAACTTCTTAACCTCGTACTCAGCCTGAGATTCCATTAATATATTTAAATACTGATAATCATGATTATCCTTAGTTGTTATCTTTGAGAATTTATTTTTTAAATTAACTGTATAATAATAGAGACCATTTTTTTGTTTTTCCACCCAGTTATAGCCAGTTAGTTCTTCTAGATCAGCAACAATCCTTACTGTCTGCTCATCAAATCTTGCCGTTCTCAGACTTTTAATCTGAGAATTATTAACTTCAATTTTGTCGACTATGCCACTACCCCTATTAACATGATAGAGATTCATAACTAATCTGGGTGGTGACTTAAGCAAAAACAGCTCTGGATTTAAAGCAGAAGAAGATGTAAAACTAAAACTTCCAGCTGCATATTCCAGGTTACTAATTTCGGAGCGCTGACCTGGTTTAAATGTCAGCAGATTATTTTTTTCCCGCTGGACAGGTTTAAATATATCACCATTGGCCATTGTGGCCTCAATTCTTAGAATAACCGGATCCAGATCATGCTGAGTTACTTTAATATCCTTAATTAAAGGATGATCTTCAATCTGCTGATCAAAATTACCGATTACCACTGAAGGAATATCAATAATCATTTTTCTACTATCAGAAAGATATTTAGTTTTAGCCTCAGGAATTTTACCTGTTGCTTCTACTCTTAAAAGATTGTTTTCATTAATTGTAATATCTTTTAACTGCGGTAAAAAACTCAGCACAAGCGAATCTTCGTGTTCGTAAACCCCTCCGTCAATTTGAAAAGGAATTGGAGTTTTACTTTTAATAACCAATCTTAACAAAGCTCGATCGGGAACATTTATCACTTTCAGATAATAATTGTTATTAGAGATATTATCGCTAAATTCCTGATCTATTTTCGCCTTATCAATCTCTATTGTTATTTTAGTTCCATCCTCACTATGTAAAACTCTATAAGGTGTAATCTCATCCATTTTTATCATGAGTTGATTACCATCTTCCTGCCAGGAAACATTTTTAATTGTTGTTTCTGGCTGAAAAATATATAATTCTTCGTTATCCCTCTGGTACTCAAGCAAATATCCAAATGCCTCAATAGATTTTGCCAGGGGAATATAAGCCTGATTATCAACAAGCTGCAGACCAGCCTCAGTTCTGATTGCATCATTTTCAATCTGAATATAACGACTGTTGGCCATAATTTTAATTGTAACACCCTGAGATTCCATTTCCAGTGATTTTAAAGCAGGTCTCCAGGTTAACTCTGCATCCAGAAGTTCTGCCAGGTCCCTTGCTCTGATAAGAAGCTCACCCTCACGGCTGATAGTTTTAATTTGAGAAGAAATATCCTGACCATTAAAATAAATTGTATTTTGAGCTGCTGCACTATTAGTTAAAATCAAAGATAATAAAATTATTACTACGATTATAGCTGTAAACTTTTTGAGCACTGACAAGGAAACCCCTCCTTACTTCTAAATGTAATTAATATCGCTGAACTCCAGTTCTACCTTATTTAAAAGGCTGTCAGCAGAATAACTTTCTGCCGCCAGCGTTTTTTTGTCAATTTTTTCTAGTGGTAAATAGATATTAAAACAGCTGTAAATACCATAAATGCTGTCTAAAGTTATTTTCCCACCGTGCATTTCCACAATAGATTTAACCAGAGATAATCCTATACCACTACCTTCTCTTTTTTTGTTGAAATTTTGATCAACCTGTCTAAACTGTTCAAATATAATATCCTGATTCTCTTTTTTGATTCCTATTCCGGTATCTCTGAGAGATATTTTAACCTGAGCTTCCTCTTTTTCAATTCTTAATAAAATTTCATCTCCTTCTGCTGTAAATTTTACAGCATTTGAGATTAAATTTAAAATTACTCTTTCTATATTAAAAGGATCACAGGCAATAATTTGGGAATCCAGCTCACTTTCAAAACGAAAGTTTCTATTTTTTGCCTCCAGATAATCTCCAGTACTTTTAACTACTGATTTCACAAGCTCTATAATATCAAAATTACCTCGATGCAGCTGAAAAGTATTAACATCAATTTTAGTTAGATCAATTAAATTATTAACCAGGCGCAAAAGTCTAAACCCATTATTTCTGATTGAGCTTAAATATTTATCAAATTGATTATTCTGTTGGGCCTCTGAATTCTGAAGTTTATATTCCAGCAGCTGCAGACTTGAAAAAATTAAGTTTAATGGAGTTTTCAGTTCATGAGAAATATTGGCGAAAAACTGAGTTCTTAGCTCACTATATTTCAATTCTTCTTTCTGATTTTCTATTCTTTTTCTGGTCCTTATCTTTTCGCTGATATCCTGAGCAATAGAAATAATCTCCAGTACCTTATCGTTTTTATCTTTTATCAAAGCAGTATTCCACTCACAGTAAAGTTCGCTGCCGTCTTTTGCTATATTTTTATTAATGTTATAACTTTTTTTCTCTTCAAAAACATTCTCTATTACATCTGTAATTTCAGCATAGGATTCCTCTGCCACAATAAGATTAAAGTTTTTATTTACAACCTCTTCTTTCTGCCAGCCAAAAATCTCCTCCGCCTTATCATTCCAGTCAATAATATTGGTTTTCCTGTCTGAAACAACAAAAGCCAGAGGTGCTTTTTTAAAAATACTGCTGTATCTTTTTTTGTTCCTATAAAATCTCTCTTCTTTTTTTATTTCAGCAGTAATATCCTCTGCCAGACAGAGTAAATAATCAACTTCACCATCCTGATTATGATGAGGTATTGTATCAACCTCAATTATGTGTAATTCTGTATTTATTTCAATTTCCATTTTAGCACTTTTGCGTAAACCCTCTTCAAAAATTTTCTGATTAAACTTTTTAACTTTTTCTATTTCATCTTGATCCAGGATAACTGATATTGATTGGCCTTCCAATTCGTAAATTTCACAGGAACAAAAATCAGCCATTTTTTGATTAACAGGACCAAAACGAGTGGGATTAAAAAAAATATAGGCCATTTTATTTAGATTATTAAAAAGAAAATCAAAGTGAGGTGAAATTCCCTGCATCCTATCTCCCCCGATAAGTATCGTTAATTATTTAAGTTATTAAAAACTTGCTGTAAATCAGCCTCTATTTTTTCCAGACCAAGCAGTTTGAATTTAGAGCTAAGCCCTGCCGCCTTTTCGAAAAGCTGCTGATTAATATTTAGCTGCAGAGTCAAATATCCAGACTGCAGACTATAATTATCATCTGAATCTAAAATCTCTTCTATAAAATCCTGCCTTCTCTGCTCAGACATTTCAGAATCAGCTAAAAATTTAAGCTCAATGTATTTTTCCTGCAGACTATCTTTAAATACTGCTGGACTATCCACTGCTATTACCTGACCCTGATTAATGAAAGCTATTCGATCACAGAGGCGATCTGCCTCTTCCAGATAATGAGTGCACAGAATGACAGTTTTTCCTTCTTTTTTTAAATCCAGAACTTTTTCTCTAATTATTTCAGCGGAAATAGGATCAAGACCCCCTGTAGCTTCATCAAGTATTAAAATTTCCGGCTCAGCCAGCAGAGCTCTGCAGATCATCAGTCTCTTTTTCATTCCTTTAGAAAATTTCTTAACCTCTTTTCTGGCAGCATCCTGAAGCTGATATTCAGTCAGCAGTTCCTGCACCTTCTCACTGCCTATCTTATTGATTCCAGCAAATAATTTAAGATTATCCAGTGCATTAAGGCGCAGATATAAATTGCTTTCCTCAAAAACAACTCCTATTTTTGCCTTCAGCCAGGCCGGAAGCTGTTTATCAATTTCTACTCCCATAATTTTGATGCTTCCCCGATCAGCATTTAAAAGCCCGGTCAATATTTTAAGGGTGGTTGTTTTACCGGCACCATTAGGACCAAGCAGCCCGACTATCTCTCCTTTATTTATCTGAAGATTAATTCCCTGGAGAGCTTTAAAACCAGAAAAAGTTTTTTCTAAATTATTAATCTCAATTATTGGTTCACTCATCCTGATCATCTCTATCGGCAGCCTGATCATCATTTAAGGCACTCTTATAATCCCAGAAGATTTGAAAGTCATCATTAATTTTTCTGAGATAAACATCTTTTTCGGATCTCTCTTCCCGCTGTCCCAGACGATTAAATTTTAGCAGATAACTTACCTGGAGCTTGTAATAGCGGCCGAAATCTTCTGCATAATCAAATTTGTCCTTAATTTTTTCAAATTCAATTTCCTCAGCTGTACCTACTTCAATTTCTGTATATTCCAGTTCGTATTTTTCAAAATTATGCTGCTGAAATTTCAGATAATCTTCTTCGGCAAGTATTCTTTTTAATTCGGCAGCAAAATTATTATAAACCTCTTCAAAATTCTCTGCTGCATAATTAGCATAAATGTATTCTGTAAAGTCTTCAGGACTTTTAAAGCTTTCCGCCTGAACAAAAGGAGTGGCTAAAAATATCAACAGAACTACTAAAAAAATAATTTTATTATTCAACAATAGAATCAGCCTTTCTGATATAGATCAAAATAATAAGATAAAAAATAATGGCAAATAAAAATAAAATCGATAATTCTAAGCTTAAATTACTATTTCCTCCCTGATAAACCAGAACTTTGTCCAGAGCCTGATAAAGATAATGGGTTGGGAAAAACAGAGCTAATTTTTGAGTTAATGGAGAAACATCTGCAACCAGAGCTGGAAAAATAATTGGAAAATAAATCACAGTCGAAATTGATCTGGAAGAAGATTGAGAGCTGCTTAAAAGACTGATGATTAATCCCAGACCGCTAAAAACAAAGGCAGCCAGGGAAACAATTATAAAGGCAAGTAATAATCTATTAAGTCCAATTGTAAGAACTCCATTTAAAGCCCCCATTAAAACTGTGGTAATTAAAGTTAAAATCCAGGCAAATACGGTTTTAGCAGCTATTACCTGATAAATATTTACTCTGCTCACAAGTAAAGCTGACAGAGTTTTATTATCCTTTTCTTCGGATAAAGAAGCAGAAATTAACATTAAGCCGATCATGGTAATTGTCACAGTTAACCAGACCGGTAAAATAGAACTGCTGGCTTTAAAATCTGCAGCAGGTTTAAAATTAAATTGTGGTCCACTATCTAAATTATGATAGCTGGCTAATATCTGGGAAATATTTTCTCTTAAAATAAAAAAATTAACCGAGTTTCTGCTGTCCAGATATATTTGATAGCGGTCTTCTATCTCTGCTGCTTCCGGATTATAATTAAGCGCAGCGTCAATATTACCTGCAGCTGTATCTGCCCTACCAGCTTCTATATTCGCATATTCTTCGATTTCAAAGTTTTGAAAATTATTATTGATAAATGATATAAGTTCCTTGCTTTCCTGTCCACTTACTGCCAGTTCGAAATTACGCACCAGCTGCTGTGAACTGACCAGAGAAAACATTAATGAAGCAAAAAGCGGCAGCATAATAATCATCAAGGCAGTTCTGTTTTTTAAAGATTCTTTTAAATCTTTTTTAACTAATAAAAGTATAATCTTTAGATTTCCTATAATATTAGACATTATTACTCCCCTATTAACTTAAAATTTATTATTCTAATCACCTGTAAAAGAAGGGAGAAATCAGATTGATTCTCCCTTCAATTTTATCTTCTTATTTTTATGGAGCCATTCTGTCAAAAAAGTAAACGATAGCCCATACTATAACCACAATTCCTACTATTTCTGCCACAATAAAAACCCCCTTTCACTTTCATAGATAAAGTTATCACCTTAACAGATAAACTTAACAAATATTTTAATAAATCTAGTGTTATATACTCAAACTTCGCACTTGTAAAAGTGCTTTTGCACCTTGAAATTTCAATATTATTTAGCAAAAAAATAGCATGAAACCCCCGTTTTTGGTATAATTGAATAGCAACAAACAAAAAACCATAACGGAGGTTCATGCTATGAAAATTATACCACAAATTTACCAGAATGATAAGAGAATTTTTTCTACTGTCTCAACTTTTTTTAAAAAATATCGAGTTGCTTCTGTACTAAAGGCTGCAAATGCCTATAAATCTAAAGGGATACCGACACTTTCAATCTTTTTCTATCTGTTTTCTCTGATTTTTGATAATCGTTCCATGTATATGGATATTTTAACAGGAAAAAACGAAAAAGACTTTGCCAAAGATACTGTTTATCGCTTTATGAAATCTATCAACATCAACTGGATACAGTTCACAACTCTTTTAGCTGGTAGAATCATTGATGACAGTATTGAACATTTAACAAAAAATGATCGTGTAAATGTCCTGATTATTGATGATACAACCTTTGAGCGTTCAAGATCCAAAAAGGTTGAGTTGCTCTCTAAAATATATGACCATGCAAAAAAGCAGTACAAATTTGGATTTAGACTACTTACTCTAGGCTGGTCAGATGGAAACACCTTTTTGCCAGTTAATGGCTGTCTGCTTTCTACAAAGAATTCTAAAAACCGCATTAATGAAGCAGCTGAAGTTGACAAACGGACTGTTGGATATGCCAGAAGAAAACTTGCTCAGACTAAAGCCCCTAAAGTTATGCTTGAACTGCTTGAAGCTGCTAAAAAAGCGGCTATTCCAGCATCTCATGTGCTTTTTGATACCTGGTTTTGTTCACCATCTTCCCTGATTGCTGTCAAAAATATTGGTTATGATGTAATAGCCATGGCCAAAAAAACATCAAAAGTTCATTATCTTTACAATGGTAAAATGCAGCCTTTGACAAAGATCTTTAGAGAAAACAGAAAACGTCGTGGCAGATCTCGTTATCTCTTATCAGTGGAAGTAACTATAGTTAAGGGTGAACAATCCATTCCTGCCCGTATTGTCTATGTTCGCAACCGAAACAAAAGAAATGAATATCTTGCTCTAATAACTACTGACATGAACTTAACTGAAGAAGAAGTTATCAGAATTTACGGCAAACGCTGGGAGATAGAAGTATTCTTTAAGGTTTGCAAGTCATATTTAAAACTGAGTAAAGAATGTAGATCATTATCGTATGATGCTATGACAGCTCATGCAGCAATAGTTTTTACCAGATATATGTTGCTGTCAGTAGAAAACAGAAAATATGCAGATGACAGAACACTTGGTCAAATGTTTTATCTTCTGGTTGATGAAATGGCAGATATCAGCTGGATTCAGGCTATACATATGTTGATGGAAGTTTTTATTACTACAATTAAAGATAAATTATCATTAACTACAAAACAGCTGGATCAGCTTTTAGAAGCATTTATCATGGCGCTTCCAGAAAACTTAGTAGAACATCTTCCAATTTCTGCCTAAAACAGTGAAAATCACATTACTTTAATTCTGCTAAATATTGAAATTTCAAGGTGCAAAAGAGTTATTTATGTGCGAAGTTTGAGTTATATATATATTTATTCTCTAAAAACTGCCATAATCCTTTTTATTCAGGCAGGGAAATAGGGTTTTATGCGAAATTATCAAAAATTTTAGCCATAATTTTTTTATTGTGTTATAATATTAGCCGGAGGTTGAATAAAAAGTGAAAAAATTACTGACAATATTTCTGGTTTTTTTTAAAATTGGATCATTTACCTTTGGTGGTGGTTATGCAATGCTGCCAATAATTAAAAGAGAATTGGTAGATAATTTAGGCTGGATTAAAGAAAATGATATCTACAATTATTATGCAATTGGTCAGAGCACTCCCGGTATCATAGCAGTTAATACTGCAACAATGACCGGCTACAGCCTCTGCGGTGTTAAAGGTGCACTGGCAGCAACTTCTGGTTTTATCATGCCCTCACTTATTATTATAACTCTTATTGCCTCATTTTTTAAGCGTTTTCAGCAAATTAATCTTTTTCAGCATGCTTTTGCAGCTATTCAGGTTGCAGTAGTGGCCTTAATTATTGATATAGTAATTAAAATGTGGCAGAAATCAGATAAAAGTAAAATTAGTTTGCTCATATTTTTACTTGCCTTTTTACTGCTGGTAATCTTTGATCTATCACCGGTTTTTGTTATTCTGGGGTCTGCAGCAGCCGGTATTTCAATCCAATATTATAGAGGTAATCTCCAGTCTGCCTATCACAACTACCACAACCAGAATCAGGAAAGTGATAAATAATGATCTATCTTATTTTATTTTTAGAATTCTTTAAAGTTGGTCTGTTTGCACTGGGAGGTGGACTGGCTGCTCTCCCCTTTTTACAGGATTTAATCGCAAAATACGGCTGGATGACCGCTGCCGAACTGCTGAATATGATTGCTATTTCAGAATCAACACCGGGAGCAATTGGAATTAATACAGCCACCTTTATTGGTAATAATACTGCTGGAATTACGGGTGGAATTATTGCGACAGCTGGTCTCGCAGCTCCATCAATTATTATAATTACGATCATTGCTCATTATTTTGAAAGCTTTAATCAGCACCCCCTGGTAAAATCAGCATTTAGCGGCATTAGACCTGCAGTGGCAGGATTAATTGGCTCAGCTGCCTTTGAGCTGGCCCGGGGAGGAATTTTTAATCTAAATAATTTACAGTTAAATAATAATCTGCTTCAATTTTTTGATTTCAAATCATTATTATTATTAATTATTATTTTTGCAGCAATTCGTAAATTTAAAAAACACCCCATATTTTACATAATGGCAGCAGCACTGATCGGTATTATTTTTAAATTTTAATATATCTTTAAAAATTATTGTCTCTTTTAAACTTGCAGATGATAATTTTTTGTATTATAATTGGTATAGACCACATGTTGTATATTCCTATTCTAGGAGGCAAAATTATGCAGGAAATTAATAAAAAAAGTCCTTTACCCCTTTATTATCAGCTCAAAGAAAGTATTCTTAATGCAGTTAAAAATAAAGAGTTTGAGGTGGGTGATCGGCTGCCATCAGAAAGAGAACTGGCTGAATATCATAATATCAGTCGGATGACGGTTAAAAAGGCAGTTGATATCCTGGTTGATAATGGCTATCTGATTAGAAAACAGGGGAGCGGCACCTTTGTCAGCGATTATCAGCAGAGCTGCAGCATTTCTCCCCTTTTGAGTTTTACTAAAGAAATGGAGAAAAAAGGGTTAAACTATACTACCAGAATTTTAAATTTTGCTAAAATCAAAGAAAAAAAAATTGCTGTAAAAATGAACCTGAATCCTGAAGCGGATCTTTTCAAGCTGGAAAGACTCAGATTAATAGAAAATAAACCTTTTCTGCTGGAAAACACCTATTTAGCTGTAGAACATTTTAGCGATTTAAAAAAAGATGAACTAAAAAACAATTCTCTATTTAAGCTTATTAAAAACAAATATAATATCCAGCTGAGTAATGCAGAAGCAGAAATTGAAGCCGTTATTTTGGATGGCGATATTGCAGATAAAATGCAGGTCAAGGAGGGACTGCTCGGACTCTACTTTGAGCAGTTCAGTAAAAATGAAAATGCTGAAATAATAGAATATACCTCAGCTTATTACAGAAATGATAACTACAAATTTAAATTTAATTTTGATTTAGATTAATTTTAAAATTATTATAAAGGATGTGTAAAAATGAGAATTATTGTAGAAAAAAATTATCAGGCAATGAGTAAAAAAGCAGCCTTAATGGTTGCAAGTCAGATCACTTTAAAACCAGATAGTAATCTGGGACTGGCTACAGGAGGAACTCCACTGGGAATGTATAATAATTTAATTGAAATGTATCAAAATGATGAAATAGATTTTAGTGAGGTCCAGACTTTCAATCTGGATGAATACTATGGGCTAAAAGCAGATCATCCCAACAGCTATCACCATTATATGTTTGAGAATTTATTTAATGAAATAAATATTCAAAAAGAAAATATCCATATTCCAGACGGTACTGCAGAAGATTCCAGGCAGGAATGCAGAAAATACGAAAAGTCTATTAAAAAAGCCCGGGGGATTGATCTGCAGATTCTGGGTATTGGTTCAAATGGACATATAGGCTTTAATGAACCTGCTGAAAACTTAAATGTAGCAACCGAGGTAGTGGATTTAACTGAAGAGACTATTAAGGCCAACAGCCGCTATTTTGAAAGTAAAGACGAAGTCCCCAGAAAAGCAATTTCAATGGGAATGGCAACTATTTTAAAGGCAGATAGAATTGTTCTGCTGGCAAGTGGAAAAAGCAAAGCTGAAGCCATAAAGAAGACTGTCAGCGGTCAAATTTCTACCCAGGTTCCAGCTACTTTACTGCAGACACACCCGGAAATCACTATTCTGCTTGATCAGGAAGCTGCTTCCTTAATTAATAAAGATGATTTATCGGCTGATTGTCACTTCGAAATCTGTGAGTGAGAATTCTGGAAAAGACTCGATAAAATCAAGATATTTATCCATCAGACTCTGCAGTTGATTATAATCACTGCCAACTGCAGCTACTCCAAGTACAGCAGTCTGAATATAATCCTGAGCATCTACCTCTGCTGCAGCAAGATTAAATCTATTTTTACTCTTCTGCAGCAGACTTTTTATTATCTGCCGCTTATCTTTTAAAGTCGCCGCTCCTGGTAAGTATAATTTAATTTCACAGCTCGCAATTAACATCTAATTACTCTTCCTTTCTAAATTTAATTGATCATTGTCTGGCTGATTCTCAATTGTTTCAGTACTATTTTTTTGAATATCTTCAAGTTTAGTGCTTAAATTGTTTTGATTGGAAAAATTAATAGTCTGAGTTGGGAAAGCAAAACTAGCTCCCAGTTCCTCAATTTTTTCCTTTAAGCTGAAATTAATCTGCTGCTGAATTTCCATATACACTTTATAATCACTATCTTTGACATAATAAACAACCTGAAATAGGAGACTGGAAGCTGCAAATTCGGTAAAGTGAGCCCGATCAAATTCTGTTTTATCAATAGATCTAATAATTTCCTCTACAATCCCGGGTACTTTTTTTAATTTCTCCAGAGAAGTATCATAGGTCAGCCCAAAACTAAAGTTAATCCTTCTCTGTTTCATCCTTTTGTAATTATTAATCCGCGAATTAACAAGATCAGTATTAGAAATAATCAGCTGTTCTCCACTTAAACTTCTAATTCTGGTTGATTTTACTCCGATATGTTCTATTGTACCTCTGTACTCTCCAGTAATAATAAAATCACCAATATCAAAAGGTTTATCAAAAAAGATAGTAAAATAATTAAAGAGATCAGTTAAAATATTCTGGGCAGCAAAGGCAATTGCAACACCACCAATTCCAAGTCCGGTTACCAGCCCTGTAATTTGAATATCTAAATTATCTAAAACAAATAAAAAGGCAATTATCCAGACAATAATTTTGGCCAGAAAAAGTGAAATAGTTAAAACCTTCTGCTGTTCTTCACTTCTCTGTTTTTTGGCCCAGTATTTTTTTAAACTGTAAGTAATCAGATCAAGAGCAGCTAAAACTACAAAAACAACTGTTAAGATCATTAAAGTCAGATTGATAAAGTTATCAATCTGAGTACTCGCCTCAAGTTCTTTAAAGGCTAAATAAAGAGTAAAAAGGTAGAGTAAGGGGTATATTCGCTTTTTTATTGTTTTCTTTAATAAGACTGAAAAAGAACGCGAAAATCTGCCCACAAATAAATTCATCTTTTCCAGCAAAAATTTATCGAAAATTTTTACTATAAAAACCACTGTAAATAAAAATAAAAGCGCTAAAATATAATTTCCCAGACTATTATTTAATAATATTGTCCCAAGTCCAATTTCCTGCATCAAACTTCCTCCTTTATCTGATATCAGATTCAGATTTGATTTTTTTCTTTTCTTCATACATTTCATGATCTGCCTGATTGATAAGTTGGTCTAAACTTTTTTGATAATCAGGGCTGTATTCGGCAGCACCATGGCTGGCCGAAATTTCATAATCTTTTTCATTGGCTGCCGCAGCCTGTTTTAATTTTTCTTCAATTCGCAGCCAAACTTTCTCTGCTGCTCTCTTATTACTCTGGGGTAAAATTAACAAAAATTCATCTCCTCCGAGCCTGACAACCTTATCATCCTGCCGCAGAGAATGCTGTAAAATCTTGCTGATCATTTGCAGCAGTTCATCACCTTCTTGATGACCGAAGTTATCATTAACCAGTTTAAGATCATTGACATCAATAAAAATAAGTGAGAGAGTATTTTCGGTCTTTTCAGCCTTTTCCATTTCGTCCTTAAGATAATCAAGCCCGGCTCTTCTATTTAAAACTTCAATTAAACGGTCAGTAGCAGCATATTTTTTTAATTGTGCCTCCATATCTTTTCTCTGACTGATCTCCCTGAAAATAATAACTTTACCCTGAGTTTTTTCTACCAAAGCTGCTGAAAGATCAATTTTTAGTTCTTCAGCTTCAGAAATTTCACCTGAAATAATCTCTATATTATGATCATTATTTTTTTCAATTAAAATTTTAAAAATTTCTGTACACTTTTTACCTCTTGCCTCTTTTTGAGACCAGCCCAGCATTTCTTCGGCCTTAGCATTTAAATAGACTATCAAATCATCCCGGTCAGCAGTAATTACTCCATCTGACTGGTTGGCAGCTATCAAAATAATATCACTATCCAGGTTGTTAAGTACAATAAAAATATATGACTCTGATTTTTTCCCGAATTTCAGATTGACTTCTCTTCCAAAAACTACCTCTTTTATCTGACTGTCATCATTTATCTTTAAAATAAAACCACTGCTCTGTTGATTTTTTTTAATCATAATAATGAATCAGCCACCTTTACTGCTTCTTTTGCGTCATCTGCAAAACTATCTGCTCCTATTTTCTGCCAGAGATTACTTTTTCAAGAAAAAGCCTCCCACCAACCATAATTTTAAGATTAGTAAATTTATTATTTTCGCGAACAGCGTTTATTAAACTTTTACTTTCTTCTAATTGGGTGGGTAAAGTAGCAGAAATTGCCAGCAGGTGTTTTTTTAAAACATCTATCCCAATCCCTCGTTCTTTTAGAACAGTATAAAGCCAGTTATAATAATTAGAAAAGGTACTCTTCTCATCTATAAAAACAGCCTGAGTCAGATAGTTTAAGTTATATGAAGTATCACTTTTAGTCTTTTCAACCATAGCAGTATTGTATTTTTCTTTTAATTCGGGCATTAACCGCCACTGCCGGGCCATAATTTTTTCTACCAGACTCTCTCTATTATTTAAGATATATTCCTTAATTTCAATCCTGGACATAAGGGCACCCCTTTTCAGATTTCTATTATATATATTAAACATTTGAGCATAATTTCCTTCTTTTTTACTAAATAAGCAGCCCAACATTATGTATAACTTCTTAGCTCATAAAAAAAAGAACCCTTTTAATCAGGTTCCAAGATTTATGTTATATTATTTTTTTATTTGGTGGAGGTGGTGGGAGTCGAACCCACGTACTAAATAGCTCACCCAGTAGTTTCTACGAGCGTAGTTCAGCTTTTCGTCTCACAGTAAACACTCC
This sequence comes from Halanaerobium saccharolyticum, assembly GCF_004362045.1. GTDB lineage: Bacteria > Bacillota > Halanaerobiia > Halanaerobiales > Halanaerobiaceae > Halanaerobium > Halanaerobium saccharolyticum_C. Next base: position 41,953 of record NZ_SNWX01000025.1, read on the forward strand.
GCTGAACAGGATTGCTTACTGCCAGCCTGTTAAATGTCCCTTCTTCCTACAGACATCAGAAGAAGGTGAGCCTGTTTTGTATGGCACCTAAGACGACTCCACAGACAGGATCCGCTCAGGCGTTAACTGCCTACGCGGCAGCTAAAGTGTAATTATTATCGTTTGCAGATAATTTATATTCCCAGTGTTTAACGAGTGAAAGGAACTCCTCGGCTCGCTTCTAAAGGGTTCACTATCCAGGCGAAGCCAGAACACCCCCGAATAAGTCTTTCTTTTACATTTAATATTATACCGTAAAGGTCAGAGAATGTCAAATTATATATCAAAAAAAATTAAATTAATTCTACGCTGTTATAGCCAAAAAAGGGAGCTCCTTTTTTGGCTATAAACTTAAGATCTTTCTTTATTATTTACAATTATTACTCACTATTAGAAGTATACTTAACATTTACAATTACTGCTAAAACAATAACTAAACCAATTAAAGCCTGTTTAAAGTAAGCACTTGTCCCAATTAAGGTTAATCCATTCCTGACTACTCCCATAATAGAAGCACCAAGAAAGGCACCAACAATAGATCCAGAACCACCAAATAGAGCAGTTCCACCAATTACACTAGCAGCAATTACTTCTAATTCTAAGCCCGAACCCTGAGTAGGGGAAACTGAACCTAAATATCCCAGATCAGTAAGTCCGGCAAAAGTTGCAGTTAAAGCTGTTAAAATAAAGCATATCATTTTAATTTTATCAGTATTTATTCCTGAGAGTTGAGCTGCTTCTTTATTACCTCCAGTGGCAAATATTTTATATCCAAATTTAGATCTCTCAAAAACTACATAGCCAATCAGAACTATAATTATAAACCAGATAGACTGCATCGGAATACTAAAAAATTGACCGCCAACTATTGAATAAAATGCAGAATCAGGTAGACCTGCAATTGGCCAGCCATCAGATAAAATAAGAGTTAAACCCCTAAAAAACATCATAGTTCCAAGGGTTGTTATAAAAGATGGTATTCCAATTTTAACAGTAATAAATCCGTTTATTAAACCTGCTATAACTGCAACACCAGCTGTTATTATTACTGCAACCCAGATATTTAAGCCAAAATCTCTAACCAGGAGGCCAGCAATAATTGGTGTTAAAGCATATATAGATCCTACAGATAGATCAAATTCCTGACTTGTAATCAACATGGTCATTCCTACAGTTATTATTCCCAGAACTGCCGTCTGCCTTAAGACATTCATCAAGTTTCCGACTGTTAAAAATCTATCGGTCATAATAGTAAAGAAAAGTCCTATCAATAAAAGTGCCAGGAAAACACCAAATTCTTTTTTTCTTAAAAGTTCTTTAAACTTAGTTCCCGGACTTATCTGACTTTCATTATCAAGATTACCTTTTTGGGGGTTATTATCTGCCATGAAATCACATCCTCATTATCTGTTTTTTAAACGATATTATTAACCTGTTCTTTCAGCTACTGCAGCTTTCATAATTTTTTCTTCTGTAGCCTCTTTCTGTGAGAACTCTCCTGATATTCTCCCCTGACTCATTACCAGGATTCGATCTGAGATTGCCATCACTTCTAACATTTCAGAAGAAATCATAATAATTGAGAAATTCTGTTTAACTAATTCCATTATAAGCTTTCTTATTTCAGTTTTTGTTCCCACATCAATACCTCTTGTAGGTTCGTCCATTATCAATATCTTGGGTTTAACCGCAAGCCAGCGAGCAATCAAAACTTTTTGCTGGTTTCCTCCACTTAAACTTATAATATTTTGATTAAGGGAATGCATTTTAATTTCCAAATCCTTTTTATACTTCTCTGAAACTTGATTCATTTTTTTTCTATTTACTAAACCAGCCTTATCGGCAAAATTATCTATTTCAGCCATACATATATTATCCCTCACACTTAACTTATGAAAAAGACCAAGTGCTCCTCTATCTTCCGGTAAATAGCCTATTCCATTTTTTATTGCATCTCTAGGTGAATTTATCTCTACTTTCTTGCCCTCAACTAAAATTTCACCAGCATCAATTTTATAATTTCCTATAATGCTCCGGGCCAGCTCAGTTCTTCCAGCCCCTCTCAAACCAGCTATTCCCAGAATTTCTCCTTCTTTAAGCTCCAGATTTATATCATGTAATCCTAAACCCTGCTGAGTTAGATTCTTTACTTCAAGAACATTTTTATCAGAAATATCTTCATTTTCCTCTTTGGAAATTATTTTTACATCTCTTCCAACCATCATACTGGCAATCTTATCTTCACTGGCTTCTTCTTTGCTCAAACTTCCAACATACTCGCCATCTTTTAAAACACAAATTCGGTCTGAAACTCTCTGGACTTCATTTAATCTGTGGCTTATAAATACAACACTAATCCCTTCTTCTTTTAGCCGATCAATTACATTATATAAAACTTTTACTTCTTTTGGAGACAGAGCAGTTGTAGGTTCATCCATTAAGATGAATTTAGCATCTCTACTTATAGCTCTGGCAATCATAATCAACTGCTGTTCTCCCATACTGCATCTACTTACATCTTTATGAGGATCTATATCTACATCTAAACGATCAAATAATTTTTTAGCTTCTTGATACATATATTTTTTATCTGGAAATCCCCATTTACCGGGAAGTTCAGGACCTAAAAAAATATTTTGAACCACATTTAAATTTTTACAGATTGGAAGCTCCTGATGGACAAAACTGATTCCCATACTTTCTGCCTGGCGGGGAGATTTAATGGAAATTTTTTTTCCTTCTAAAATTATTTCTCCTTCATCAGGATGAAATACTCCGCCACATATTTTAACTAAAGTTGATTTTCCAGCTCCATTTTCACCAACTAAACCAGTAACCTGACCTTTTTTAACTGTAAACGAAACATGATCTAGAGCAGTGGTACCTCCGAAATTCTTTGTAATATCTTTGAATTCTATAATATTTTCCGACATTAATTGATCCCCCCTTTATAAAATAGGAGGGGCAGGCCCCTCCTATTAATTAGGTTAAATTTTATCTATATCCCTGCTGGGCTAAGTCTATAACTTTTTCTACATTTGAAGAATCAATAATTCCTCCACCGGTATTAATATTAGAGGGAGAAAGAGCATATTTATTATAAAGGTATAGAGCATGAACAGTATAATAACCCTGTAAATAGGGGTTTTGATCTACAGTGAATTTAGCATATCCATCTTTAATAGCCTGTAAAGTAGTTGGTGTTAAATCAAAACCTCCGGCTACAATTTCACCTTTTAATCCTAATTTTTCGGCAGCTTTAGCTCCACCAGCAGTTGCTGTGGCACTTACACCAAACCAGCCAGCTACATCTTGATGGCCTCGATAATAATTCATTACTGTACTTACTGCATTAGCCAGATCAGTTGTAGTATCAATTACATCATAACTTATATTATGTTGATCCAGAATCTGTTGAGCTCCTTTTAAGCGAGCCTGAAGAGCTGTATGGCCTGGATCACCAATTAAAAATGCTATTTTTGATCCATCTTCAATATATTCTACTATTTCCTGTCCCATTCTCTTTCCAGCTTCAACTGGAGTCTGACCAATATATGCCATTCTTGGATTAGGGGTTGTATCATCAGTGTTAAATGCTATTACAGGAATGCCATTATCCAGTGCTTTCTGAACAATATTATCATAAGCTGTAGGACTGGTAATTGTGGTACCAATTCCATCTACATTAGAAGAAATTAAGTTTTCAATTATTGCTACCTGTCTACTGTGATTCATCTTGGGAGGTCCGGTAAAATTAACCTTTACTCCTAATTGTTCTGCAGCATCCTGCATACCCCGTTTAACAGGTCTCCAGAAAGAAATTGCCGCTGAGTGTGCTACTAAAGTGAATTCCATTTGTTCATCTTCCTGAGCTTTGGCCTGCTGACCCACAAATGCTAAAGATAACGTCAAGACCATAACAACAACTAATAAGGACGATAAATACTTTTTCATTATTTTCCCTCCTTAAAATTAAAGCGTTACGTCAAATCTAATAGTTTTTTTAAAAATATTAATAGTTATCATGGTTGTCAGGTTAGAAATCTGCATTAAATGCAGGAATCCCTCCCCCT
>NZ_SNWX01000026.1 GCF_004362045.1 Halanaerobium saccharolyticum
AGGGGGAGGGATTCCTGCATTTAATGCAGATTTCTAACCTGACAACCATGATAACTATTAATATTTTTAAAAAAACTATTAGATTTGACGTAACGTAATAAAACCTAGGAGGAATAAAATGAAATTTAAGAAATTAATTTTGATCAGTATTTTTGTTTTTGTCCTATTAATGGCTAACACTGTGATGACTTTTGCTGCAACTTATGAGTGGTCTCTAGCATCAGTTTTACCGGAATCTCATCCAGTTCATAGTTCTTTAGAATTTTTTGCAGAAAGAGTAAATCAGAATACAGATGGAGAAGTAGAAATTACAATTTTTGCCGGTGGTCAGCTGGGAGAAGAGCAGGATTATATTGAAGGGTTACAGCTGGGAACTGTTGATATGGCAAAAGTTTCTTCTGCTCCTCTGGGACAATTTTCCGAAAGCCTGCAGGTTTTAAGTCTACCATTTATATTTAGAGATATCGACCATCAGCATGCTGTAGTAAGAGGTCCTATTGGTAAAAATCTAATGGCCGACTTAGAGGATCATGGTTTTAAAGGCTTAAGTTTCTTTGACGCTGGGTTTAGAAGTGTTACTAATACTGTTCGTCCGATTAGAAAGCCGGAAGATTTAGAAGGATTACAGATTAGAGTTATGGGAAGTCAGCCTTTAATTGAAACCATCAATGCTTTTGGAGCAACAGCAGTGCCAATGGGTCAGGGCGAAGTTTATGTAGCTTTACAGCAGGGAGTAATCGACGGCTGGGAAAATAATATACCTACAGTTCTAACCTTTAACATGCAGGAAGTAGCCGAATATTATTCTTATACCCGTCATGTTTCTATACCCGATATTTTAATCATGAGAAATGATCTTTTTGCAGACTTAGATGAAGAAACAAAAGCGGCGATAATGGATGCTGCAGAAGCAACTGCAATTTATCAATCAAGTATCTGGGGAGATTATGTGGGTCAGGCTAAGAAGAAATTAAAAGAAGAAGGCATGATCTTTAATGAAGTAGACAATATTAAGGATTTCCAGAAAGTAGTAACTCCAATTTATGAAAAATACGGCCAGCAGATTCCTAATGGAGAACAGTTAATCGAATCAATCGTAAATTATGAATAATAATCTTAAAATTAATCCGGTTATGATCCAGGTGGGTCATAATCGGATTCTTAAAAAGGAAGGATTATTAAAATGGATAGATTAATTTTAGTGATAGATAAAATTGAAAGGTATCTTACTTATCTTACTTCAGTAATGATTATTTTATTAACAACTGTAATTAGTGCTCAGATATTTTTTAGATATGTTTTAAACACAGGAGTATTCTGGCTGCAGGAATTATCAGTTATTATGATGATGTGGATAGTATTTTTAGGAGCAAGTGGAGCTGTCTGGGATAATCGACATATCGGCTTAAATTTTGTAGTAGATAGTTTACCTGCAGGTGTAACAATCTGGGTTAGAGTATTAAGTGATTTGATTATTGCTATTTTCTCTATTCTGTTTTTTAACTATGGTTTAACTATGACACTTAAAACTGGGGGAACTCTGTCCGCTCTCAGAATTCCGATTGGTTTTACATATGCAATTATACCTGTGACAGCAGTACTGATGGCTTTATTTGCTATTATAAATTTAATAAATCGAATTAGACTTTATTATTTAAATGAAGACTAGGAGGTAGTAATTTATGGAACCAATCTGGGTTTTAGTTTCTACATTCTCATTTTTTCTGGTAATTGGACTTCCTATAGCTTTTTGCCTGGCTACATCATCTTTATTAACAGCGATGGCTATGGGGATTCCACCCTTAATCGTAGCCCAGAGAATTGCACGAGGAGTTCAATCTGTTCCTTTAATCGCAATCCCCTTGTTTGTCTTAGCCGGTTCAATAATGGCTAAAGGGGGAATAGCAAAAAGAATAGTTGATTTTGCTTATATTTTAGTTGGTCCTTTTAAAGGGGGACTGGCTATGGTAAATTGTGTACAGTCAATGTTTTTTGGTGGAGTTTCTGGATCTGCAATTGCAGATATTTCTTCCACCGGTCCAATTATGATTCCTATGATGGTAGAAAAAGGCTATGATCGCGAATTTGCTACTGCGATTACTGTTGCCTCTTCAACTCAGGGTATTATTATACCACCCAGTCATAATATGATAATTTTTGCAATGGCAGCTGGGGGAGTTTCGATTGCAGATTTGTTTTTAGCTGGCTACATACCAGGGATTATGGTTGGTTTATCCCTGATGATCACCAGTTATTTTATTGCTATCAAAAGAGGTTATCCGCGTGAGCAGAGACCATCATTTAAGGAGTCTGTCCAGATTACAAAAGATGGTTTGCTGAGTTTACTGGCTGCTGTCATAATTGTGGGAGGAATTGCCTTTGGTATTTTTACTGCAACTGAGGCCTCAGCAATTGCGGTCTTATATGCTGCATTTTTAGGGATTTTCATTTATAAAGAAATTACTTTTAAAGATCTATTCCCAATAGTTGTAGAAAGTGTAAAAACTATCTGTACTGTCTTATTTCTGATTGGTGCTGCTTCTGCTTTTGGCTGGATTATTACCTATCTGCAGGTGCCGGCTCTGGTAACAAATTTCTTTTTATCACTGACTACAAATAGAATAATTATTTTTCTTTTAATTAATGTCTTACTTATTTTACTGGGAATGGTAATGGATGTTGCACCTTTGATAGTTATTGTGACCCCGGTTTTATTACCTGTTGTTCAGTCTTTAGGCATGAGTTCTATAACCTTTGCTGTGGTTTTATTACTTAATTTAGGAATCGGTTTAACCACACCCCCGGTTGGAACAGGATTGTTTGTCGGCTGTTCGGTAGGTAAAACTACAATGGAAAAAACGGCTAAATCAACCATGATTTTATGGCCGGGTATGATTTTAGTAGTGCTTTTAGTAACTTTTATTCCAACATTAACTACTTTTTTACCAAATTTGTTTAATTAAATCTCAAAAAAACATAGGAGGAATATTATGGACGTTAGATATCCGGTACATGCAAGAAATTTTAAGAGGATGACCACAGATGAACTCAGAAATGATTTTTTGGTTGATGATCTTTTTAAGGAAGATGAAATTAAACTTATTTACAGCCATATTGATAGAATAGTAATTGGTTCTGCAGTTCCTGAAACTAAAGAACTTAAGATCGAGGTAGATAAAGAGATTGGAGCTAATTACTTTCTGGAAAGAAGAGAAATGGGAATAATCAACATTGGCGGCCCAGGTCAGGTAATAGTTGATGGAGAAAAATACAGCCTCGATTCTGGAGAAGGTCTATATTTAGGTAAGGGGAGTAAAGAAATTTCTTTTATAAGTGAAAACGGGGAAAAAGCAGCTAATTTTTATTTTAACAGCACTCCGGCTCACAAAAAATATCCAGATAAGAAAATAGCTTTAAGCGACATTCAGGCTGAGCATTTAGGAGAAAAAGAAAAATGTAATTTAAGAGATCTTTATAAATATATTCATCCCGGAGGAGTTCAGAGCTGTCAGTTAGTAATGGGGATGACCAAAATAAAAGAAAATAACAACTGGAATACCATGCCCTGCCATACTCATGACCGCAGAATGGAAGTTTACTTTTATTTCGATATTGAAGCTGATAATGTTTTATTCCATTTATTTGGCGAACCAGATGAAACCCGGCATATTGTAGTTAGAAATAAGCAGGCCGTAATCAGTCCCAGCTATTCGATTCACTCCGGAGTAGGTACCAAAAATTACAGCTTTATCTGGGGTATGGCTGGAGAAAATCAGACATTTACTGATATGGACCATGTTCCGATGGATGTTTTAAAGTAAGAGTATTAGAATAAAAGTATAAGTTATTTTATGCTTAAAATATTTTTGATCAGGCAAGATTAATAATCATAAAATTTCGAGGGAGAGATAATATGGATTTATTCAACTTAGAAGGAAAAGTTGCTATTGTTACAGGCTGCTCTAGTAAAAAGGGAATCGGTTATGCAGTTGCAGAAGGTCTGGCAGAAGCAGGTGCCGATATAGCGGGAGTTGCCCGCAGTGATTTAAGTGAGATAAAAACAGCTATAGAAAGCAAAACAGGTCAGAAGTTTCTGGGAATTCAGGCTGATTTAATGGAAGAAGAGAATTTAGATAAAATAATCGAAGCAGCTCTCAGTGAGTATGGCAGAATTGATATCCTGGTTAACAATGCCGGGATTATTAGACGCGATCCTATTCTAGAATTTTCAGCTGCCGACTGGGATGCTGTAATGACAGTTAATTTAAGAAATCTATTTTTATTAACTCAAAAAACAGCAAATTATTTTGTGGAAAATGAGATTAAAGGTAAGGTAATTAATACAGCTTCTATGTTATCTTACCAGGGAGGTAAATTTGTTCCTGCCTATACTGCCAGCAAACATGCAGTAGCGGGGATTACAAAATCATTCTGTAATGAGCTGGCGGCAAAAGGAATTAATGTAAATGCTATTGCTCCCGGGTATATAGCTACTAATAATACTGCTCCCTTAAGAGAGGACGAAGAAAGGAATGCGAGTATTTTAAGCAGAATTCCGGCCGGACGCTGGGGACAGAATGATGATTTAAAAGGAGCAGCTATTTTCCTGGCTTCTAAAGCTTCTGATTATGTGCATGGAAGTATGATTCCGGTTGATGGGGGCTGGCTGTCCAGTTAAAACTTAAAATCAATTGCAGTATAAAAATATTTAACGAAAGGAAGGGGAGTTATTAATATCTCCTTCTTTTTTATGTTATAATAACTTTATAGTAAGGTTATAAGACTTGAGTGAATTATTTTTTAAACAAAAAATGCAGAGGGAAGTGTTAGAATGGAGAGATTAAAAGGAATTGTCCCAGCTTTAATGACCCCATTTAAAAAAGAGGGAACAGCTGATTATGAATTTTTAAAGGAACATCTTGATTTTTTGATTGAGGCAGAAGTTGATTCACTTTACATACTGGGGACAGCCGCCGAAGTGTTTTTAATGGACTTAGAAGAGAGAAAAAAGGTGGCCAAAACTGTTGTTGAACATACTGCCGGTCGGATTCCGATTTTCATGCATGTCGGAGATTTGAGAATGGATCAGGCTGCAGAGATGATTGATTTTGCAAAAAATATAGATATTGCCGGCCTGGGAGCGGTAACACCTTTTTATTACCATTTTTCTCAGCAGCAGATGATAGATTATTATCAGCAGCTTGCTGAGCTGGCAGCTCCGGAATTGAATTTGTATCTCTATAATTTACCTTCCTATACTACTAATGATCTGCTGCCGGATTCTGTGGCAGAATTGAGTCAGACAAAAAATATTATCGGAATCAAAAACAGTATGGCTGATCTGGAAAGGCTTTATACTTTGATTGATCAGAGCCAGGATGATTTCGATATTATAATGGGTAATGATTTACTTGCCTACCCGGCCTTTTTATATGGTGCTAAAGCTGTAGTTTCCGGCCATTCCAATGTTTTCCCCGAGATTTTTGTTAAACTTTATCAGGCGCTGGAAGCGGGAGATTTAAAAACAGCCCGTAAAATGCAGCAGGCTACTACTGTCATCGGCAGGGTCTTAAAAGGAGGCAGCAACCTGGCTTATTATAAGAAAGCTATGGAGTTTAGAGGTTTTAAGCCGGCTTACAGCCGGGAGCCGATAGGAAGTTTAACTGATAATCAAGTTAAGAAATTGAAATCAGATCTGAAGCAAATCGAGAAAAAATATTTATAAAGAGCTCAGGAAAGGGATGATCGGAAATGAGAATTAAGTATCAAAAATTATATGATAAATTTTTAGAAGTTCTGCTGGATCGAGGTTTTGAGCATAAAAAAGCAGAACTTGCTGCTAAAATTTTTGCAGACAGCAGTCTGGACGGTTTTCAGTCACATGGAATTAACAGGTTTCCCGAGTTTATAATGATGATTGACGAGGGCTATGTAGATATTGAAGCAGAGCCCGAAAAAGTTGAGGCTAATGGGAATATTGAAATTTATGATGGCAATCTGGGGCCAGGAGCTTTAAATGCTCATCAGATAATGGAAAAAGCAGTTGCTAAAGCCAAAAAAGAAGGTGTAGCAGTGATGGCTCTGCGCAATACAAATCACTGGATGCGGGGCGGCACCTACGGCTGGCAGGCAGCAGAAGCAGGCTGTGGTGCAATCTGTTTTACCAATACTCTACCCAATTTACCACCCTGGGGAGCTAAGGAGTCAAAACTGGGGAATAATCCACTGGTGATGGCGATTCCGCGCCAGGAAAAACATATTGTTCTGGATATGGCGGTTTCTCAGTATGCCTATGGAACTCTGGGCGAATATGAGATGAAAAATAAGGATTTACCCTATCCCGGTGGTTATAACAAAGCAGGAGAATTGACCACTGATCCGGGCGAAATTTTAGAAACAATGCGGCCGCTTCCTGCCGGCTACTGGAAGGGTTCCGGACTTTCGATGATGCTTGATCTATTTTCCGCCCTACTTTCTGGAGGTTTAAATACTTTTTTAATTGGAAAAAAAGAAAAAGAGCATGCGGTTTCTCAGCTTTTTCTGGTTTTTGATATGGAGGATAAAATCAACGAAGAAACAACTGAACAGACTGTTGATTCTATTCATTCGGCAGAGAGAGTTGATCCCGAACAAAAACCGACTTATCCAGGAGAAGGAACTTATCTGCGGCGGCAGGAAAATCTTGAAAAGGGAATTCCAGTTCAAAAAGAAGCCTGGGAAAAACTCAATAATTTATAATTAAAAAACAAACAGCTTTCTTAATTGAGAGCTGGTTTTCTTTTTAAATTACTTTAAATGATGTATAATTTAATAAATGGGGTGATGCTATGGATTTAGAAGTGCCAGCAGCTATTATTGAAAAGTATAATATAGAATTATTTATTGTTTTTGGATCCTATGCTGAAAATGTGAACAAGCCGGAAAGTGACCTGGACCTGGCTTATAAAAGCTCTAAGATTTTGGCAGAAGAAAAGGAGTTAGAGCTTTTAAAAAAATTATCTCAATTTTATCAGCGTGGTGATCTTGATTTAGTTAATTTAGCCAAAGCTGAACCAGTTTTAAAGGTAGAGGTGGCTAAAAAGGGAAGATTATTATATGGCAGTGAGAAAAAATTTGAAGAGTTCAGCATTTATGCTGCTGCTATTTATGCTGATACAAAGTTTCTGCGTGATGATCGCAGAAAAACTCTGGAGAAAAAGCTTGAGGTGAGGCGTTAATGAGCGAAATAATAGTAAATAAACTGATTAAAATGGAAGAATACATTAGTGAATTAGAAGAATTTAAACCTGAAACATATAAGGAATATAAAAATGATCAGCTTAAGCGGTATGCGATTGAGCGTTTAATTCAGCTAATTATTGATTTAGCTCTGGATATTAATAATGTTTTAATAAAAAAATCAGATCACTATCCCGCCCAGGATTATTATTCTTCATTTCTGGAATTAGTTGAACTGGAGATTTTACCAGAAGAATTTGCCAGAGATATTGCCCCCAGTACCGGAATTAGAAACCGACTGGTTCATGAATACGAGAAGGTTAATGATAAAGTTGTTTATCAAAATCTTGATAAGTTAGTTAAATATTATCTTGATTATATTAAATATGTAAATCAGAATATCTAAGTTTTAGAAGCAGCTTTCTTAAGCGAGAGCTGTTTTTTTGAGTAATTTTGCTTTAAAAGCAGGAAGAAGCCAGTCAAAATAGAATAAATATTAATGAAAGATTATTATTCTGGAGTTGATTTTTATGGATAGAGCCAATACAGGTTTACATGAGCGTTTAAAAAAGACAACTGCGATTTCACAGCTGGGGCGGGGAATGGATGTGGGAGCTTTAAATGATTATTCCCACCAGATTGCCCTATATCTGCTGCTTAAGGTTTTTAAGCGGGAAATTAATAATAACGGTCAGCGGCAGAGACGTGATCTGATTTCAATGACTACAGAAGTGGTTAAAGAGATGAAATTGCCGCTTAATCTGGAAGAAATTGAGAGGCTGGTGGATGGAGTTCTCTATTCCGGGGATCCAAAACAGCAGTCTTATTTTACTGCCCGGATTTATGATGAAAAGGCCGGGAAAATCAGAGAATTTAAATACCGCTATTTAATTCCCGACCGCGAAGCCTCTAACTGGCAGGAAGGTGGGAGCACAGTCTATATGCTCTCCGAAACTGCTCAGGAAATTATTTTTATCACCAGAGAAATTTTAGAGGAATTTGGTTTTGACCTGGAGCAGTTTTATACCCTGCAGCTGATCAAAAATGGCAACTTTACCGAAGCCAAAAGCAGTGTCAGCAACCTAATTGCCCGGGTTCGTAATTTAATCAAAAAGGAAAAGGACTGGCGGGAGGATATTCTGCGCAATCCGGGTCTCATATTTTCAGCCTATAAAGAGCGCAAACGGCGAACGGAAGCCGAGGTTAGAGAACAGTTTAAAGATGAAAAAAAAGTTTTTAATGATATTTTTGTCTGGCGGGACAGGCTCGATACCTTTGAGAATGTAAATCGAAAAGAAGGGGAACTGCTTTTTGAAGAGCTGGAGCGAGCTCGATCCCTACACGATCGGCTGGCCGAGCTTACAATTTCTAATCTTTCCCTTGAACTGCAGATTCGTAGGGATAACCCTGATATTTTCTGGAAGACTTCCCGCCTCAGTTTCAAAAAAGACTTCTGGCAGAATACCATCTTACAGGAAGGACTGCCCCGGATGGAGCTGCTGGAAGAAATGCTCAACCCCCTATTTTCACCGGCCCAGGACTTTATTTTTCCTTTAGCCTGGGCCTGGTCAGAACAGCAGCTCTACAGTTATTTAGAAGAATCTGAGGCAGAACTGGAAGAATTTGAGGTCGAAGCAGCACCAAAACGGGAATTTGACTGGGAGCTGATTTTAGATCTCTGGCAGGATGTTTTTAAGGAATTAAAAGAAAAGGGCGAGTTTAATTTAAATCAGCTCAATCAGCTGCCCCTGGCGGAAAAGGAGCGCTGGCTGAGTCAGGAAATTAATCTGGAATTATTTATGATGTTTATTATCACCGATATCAAATTAAGACTGGTTGAGGAATACCCGGGACTTGATGAGCGGCTGCTCTTATTTAAACGTCTGACAGAGAAAAACGAAGATTTCGCAGAGCTGGCAGGTAAAAGAGTTAAAGCAGAACTAGATGCCGGGGCAGAAAAATTAAAGCTTCTGGATCAGTTTATCATTTCACCCTATAAAATTTATCTGGAGGAAGAATAAAATGGCTTTTAATCAGGAACAGTTAGAAAAAGGAGCAGCTTTGTTTTTTAAACTACTGGATGAGCAGATAATTTCTGCTTCTGAGCCGCTGGCGGAAAAGTATCGCAGTGACAGTGAAGTACATAATATTGTTAATACGATGGCAGCTGAGGCCGGGCTCAAGGTTTTTGCTACAGCCAGAAATGTACACTTGATCTCAAAGGCCAGGGGTTCAAGTTTTGCCAACTCCTATACTCAGATGAAAAGTAAGTATTCGGGCTTAAAGCGCAAAAGATATTTTTACCTGGCCAATATCATTATTTCAATTTTTCTGGCAGAGGTAGATAAAGAAAGCCATGTCCGGATTCGCTGGGAAGAGGAAGGTGTAAGCTACCACCGTCTTTCTGATCTGGTAACCTCGACTCTGGAGAGCTGGCAGCAGCGCAAAAAGGAAGATCACAGTTTTGCCGAGGAATGGTCAATTGCAGTTGAAGAGGTGGCAGAGCTCTGGCTGACCGAGTTTAACGAATATAAGTTGAGTCAGGTAGATGAGACTATAGATGTGACCAGGACCAGAGGTAACCGCCTTTCCTTTATTAACACCGCCTTAAAACCCTTAACTGAACAGGGATTGATCATTGATCAGAGTGATGAACTTAAAATCATTCCCCGGCCTCAACTTTATGAACGCCTGGATGAGATTTACCATGATCAGAAAAGATACAACCAATTTATGGATTTAATCAGAGAAACCCGCAGTAAAATTGAGCAGGAGGAAAATAAAGATGCCCAGACTGAGTAAAATAAGGATTACCGGAAATAAATATGATGGATTTCAGAAACAGCACCGCAACTCAATCTTTGATCTGGAGGCTGACCATACTCTTTTTACCCTCCAGAATGGGAGTGGGAAAGGAGTTATGCTCCAGCTGATTTCACAGCTGATGCTGCCCGGAACCGCCTGGGGTAAGCGGAATGGTAATAAGCTGGAGGGAATGTTTTATGACCGCTACCAGGTTTTTCAGCCCTATAGCTTCCACGTAGTTTTGGAGTGGAGACTTGATGGGAAAGAGGATAAAAAACTGCTGGCCGGGATCTGTGTTTCAGCCCACAAGCAGCAGAGCACCTCTGACCAGGAGGGAAAGGTCGGTTTAAAATATTTTCTCTATACTCATCAGTATCAGGGTCAGAGCCGTTTTGGCCTGGAAAATCTACCTCTGTATACTAAAAGCAGTGATCAGGTTTTAGAATATGATAAACTGGAAGAATTTATCGATCAGAACCGCAGTGACTTTATGAAGTTTTCGAAAACAGCTGTTTCCAGCCTCAACTCCGAATACTATCAGTACTTAAGCAGCCACGGAATTTACCGCTCCGAGTGGGAGATCATGAAAAACATCAACCGCAGTGAGGGTGGGTTGGAAAAATATTTTTCTCAGGCCAGGGATAATAAGGCACTTTTTGAACAGCTGATTATTCCGGCAGTCAGTGAGAGTATTTCCTATCGGGGAGAATCAGAACAGAATTCTCTGATCAATATTTTTGTTGATAATATCAAGATTGCAGAAAACCTGCCGGAATTGATTTCCCGGACCGAAGATCTGCAGAATTTAGATCAGATGGTGGAACCGCTGTTAAGTGATGCCGAACAGGGTCTGCGGCTGAAGAAAACGAAGACCATGATTAGAGAAAGAGGTAACAATTATCTGCGGGGAATTGCAGACCGCAGGACTTTTCTGGAAAATGAGCTGCGCCGCAGTGAGAGTGATTTACAAGCAGCGGAAAAGGAAATTAGGGATTTAAATTTTGCCCGGGAAAACTTAAAATATGTGGATAAAGCCAGAGAATTAAAAGAACTAAAGGATCTGCAGCAGCAGCAGCAAAAACAGCTGGAAGAGCTGAAAGCAAGAGAAGCCGCCTTAGAAGAGAACAGGCTCCAGTATCAGCTCAATCTGGAATATCTCAAATATCAAAAGCTGCAGCAGGAAGCAGCAGAGACCCAGCAGAAAATTTCTAACTTAAAGGAACGCAGTGAGTTTAAAGAAGTGGAAGCGGAGATTGAAAAAATAAAATCCAGACTGCAGGAAAATTATCAGCAGCTAAAAAACAAGCTGCAGAGAAGTGCAGCCGATTATTATTCCCATCAGAAGTATTTAAAATCAGAAACTAAAACTCTGATCCAGCGGGAAAAAGATCTTAAAAATCTGCTCCGGGATCAGGAAAGAATTATTGCTGACTATGAATTTAAAAAAGAAAAATTTGAGACAGAGCAGAAGAGGCTGGCCCAATTTTTTAATCCTCTGCAGCTGGAGACTCCGCGCTATCTGCTAGAGGAATTGAAAAAGAAAAAAGATGAGCTGGAGAAAAAGCTGGCCGAACTCAACGAAAACTTAAAAACGGAAATGGATAAAGAGAAAGAATTAAAAAACAAACAGCAGGAGCTGGAAGTTAAGCTGGCAGAAGCAAAAAAAGATCGAGACAACCTGGCTGAGCTTTATCAGCAGCAGAAGCAGGAGGAAGAAAAGGTTTTTTCCCTGTTAGTTAAGAATCTGGAGCTGGATAAATTCGATAATTTTTACAGCAAAAAATGGCTGCAGCAGCAGAAAAATGAGCTTTTAAAGTTAATTACTGAGAAAAAAGAACGGCTAAAGGAACTAAACAACCAGAGTTTTGAACTCCAGCTTGATCTAAATTTAAATGACCAGGAGTACTGGGTGGCCAATCATGAGCAGCAGAAATTATATCAGAAAATTAAAGCCTTAAATATTAGAGTTTACTATGGCAGTGAATTCCTATTTGAACTGAGAGATGACAGGGAAGACCTGTTAAAGAAATATCCGCAGCTGCCCTATGGGCTGGTTGTAGTTTATCAGTCAGACTGGGAGAAAATAGAGCAGAATCTCTCCTTAGAAGAGCTGATGCATTATGCAGTTCCAATTTTTATCAATCATCAGCTGGATCAGGAAGAAATAAAACTTCCCTTTAAGGTGCTGGGCGGAACTGAGTTAAAATTTATTGAGGATAATCAGAATTTCAGCAGCTGGTACAGCGGTCTGAAGCAGAAAGAGGCAGAAATAAGCGAAACGACTTCGATTCTGGAGACAAAGATAAATAAGCTGGAGGAACTCAACTATCAGGCAGCCGGGATGCTGCAGAAAAAGGAAGCTTCAGAGCTGAAAACTGAGCTGGATAATCTAGAGGCTGAGCTGGAAGAACTGCAGAAGTCGCTGCAGAAAAATGAGCACAGGCTGAGTAATACTGCTCAAAATATTAATTCTATCAGGGGCAGGATAGAGAAAAAAGAAGAGCAGCTTAAAGAAAATGCTACCAATCTGGAACAGATAGAAGAGTTTATAGAAGCTAAAGAAAATTTAGAGCAGAAAAAGTCCCGTTATCAGCAGGCAGAAGCGGAAATTGAAAAACTTGAATCCAGGCTGGAGGAAAACTCAGATAAACAGCGTCAGAATGATAAATTACTGCTGCAGCTGGATAATGATTTTGAAAACTGGCAGCAGAAGCTAAAGAATTTTCAAAATCAGCTGCGAGAAGTTTTAACTGAGGTAGAGACTCTAAAAATAACTGAGTCAGCCGGCCAGGACTACAAAGCTTCTAAAAATTATCCAGAGTTTATTAAAATAGAGGAAACTGAGGCCTATCAGGATTTTCAAAAGATAACTGACCTGCAGAAAAAAGAAGCAGAGATAGAAAGTGAATTAAAATATCTGCGCAAAGATCTGCAGAAAACTCTGGCTGCTTTAAATGAATCAGAGGCAGAATTAAATAATCTGGCAGCTGACTGGGAAACAAGAGACTATGATTTTCGCTCCCGGGAAAAACTTAAAATCAGCCTGGAAGAAGTAGAAACCCAGCTGCAGAGTCTGGAAGCTGAGATTAAAGAATTAGAGGCTGAAATTAATATTAGAACCGGAGAAATTAATAATCAGAGCCGGGTTTTAAGCGAAAAAGCAGCAGAAATCAAGGAGAGATTTCAGCGCTCGGTTCAGAGCTGGGAAGATGTGGACTTAAAGGTTAAAGAGCTGGAAATCAAAAAAGAGCTGAGTGAAGCCAGAGATTTTCAGTCAAAATTAAAGGAAATGATCATTAATTATAAAGATAAAATTTCTCATTACAGCAATTTGAGCAATAAACTCGAATACTATCAGCTGGAGGCGGCAAAGGGTGAGCTTAATGCCGGAATCAAAGAGGAACTTAAGGAAGATCCGGCGGCTGTGGTTGACAGCTGGACTGCTGATTATGAAAATATTCGTTCCAAACTGCAGAAGTTAAGAGAAAGAACAGAAGAAAATTATTACCGTTTTAAAAATGAAGTGGCAGAGATTGTGGAAAATAAAACTCTGCGCAGTAGAATTAACGAAAAACTGCTCAACAATTTCCGGATGAATGATTATCAGTATAATTTCGAAATGCTGAGCAGCTTTAAGGAATATTTAAACAATGAACTGAATCGAATTGATGAAGATAAATCGGAGGCAGAAAGAGCCCGCAGTCAGTGGGCTGAGCGTTCGGCCCTGCATGTGATGCGCCTAATTACTTCGATGCAGGAAATGATCAACAATATGGTTTATCACAATCAGCGGGGTTATGCTTTTCCTTTAGTCCGTCTGCGCCGCAGCGATCTGCTGCCTGAGACTGAGGAAGAGATTACGGCTGAACTGAAGGAATACTTTCTGGAACTGCTGCAGAAGTTTAAAGAACAGGAGATTGAGGTTGAGCGTTTAAGTGATTATCAGCTCAAAGAATACTGTGGAGATGCGGCACTTTTCTCCCGGGCCCTGCGCGGCCGTTATCCCGTACTCCAGGTTTATAAGATGACAGAGAAAAACGAATTTCTGCATGCTAAACCCGAGGATTATTTCTATTCTGACTGGGAAGCTGTAATTCAGGGTAAGGGTAATGCACCTGAGGGCAGTGGTGGTCAGTCATTATCAATCAATGCCTTTATGATGATGATGCTTTTAAATTACAAAAAGCAGCGTTTTGACCGCACAAATCCCTGGACAGTACTTTTTCTGGATAATCCCTTTGGTAAGGCTTCGGCCGCCCATGTGCTGGATCCGATCTTTAAAATTGCCGATAAGCTTAATTTTCAGCTGGTAGCCTTTGCGGCTCCGGAGATTATTAAAACAGAAATATCAGAGCGGTTTCCCGTATTCTGGGCTTTAGAGATTGCCGATGATCAGAAAAACAGAGGTGTAGTTAAAGGACAGGTGGTTTCCGGTGAAAGAAGAAGAAAAATGGAATAAGTTGTTTAAAAAATTTAGAAAAGAAGAGCTGGCCCATAGAAAGCGTTTTGAGCTGGCAGAACTGGAGGATTATTTTAAAACAAAACTGGGTGGAGTTTCTGCCTATCAGGCTGCCGGTGGTTATCAAAAACTTTATCAGCTGCTGCAGAAGCTGGAAGCCAACCATAAAATTAGTACAATTAAAAGTTCGGATTTCAATCAGCGGCAGCCTCAGCTTAAAAAGCGCTGGCGTCTGGTAAAAAAAGAGCATCAACACTGGTCAGATAAGGATATTTTGCGGCTTTCCCGGCATCTTAATTTGAACTATTATTTAAAAAGACCGGAGCAGCAGACGGAAGAGTTAAAACAGAAACTTTTTAGTCTCTGTAACTTTTTAAACAGTAAAGCTGAGCGGGAGTGGGCCAGCCGGGAAGAGCGTTCTCTGGAATTATTTGCTGACGAGAAATTTTTGAGCAGAGCAGAAGGAAAAAAACTTTTAAATAATTTAAAGTTAAGTCTGGCTGATTTGAAGGCCCAGCAGTACAACCATTTATTTGTTTACTGGACTCAGGACCCGACTCAGATCAAAAATATTTTGATCATGGAAAACCATTCGGCCTTTATTGGTGCCAAAAAAGCCCTGGCAGCAGGATTTAATATTTTCGCTAAAAATTTTGATACAGTAATTTACGGTCAGGGTAAAAAGATTGTCAGCAGTTTTTCCTTTTTAGAAGAACTGCTGGGAGTTAATTTGCTGGCCAATGAGCGGAAAAAAAGAAATAAAATTGAGGAGCTGAATATTTATTATGCCGGTGATCTGGATCCGGAAGGATTTGCAATTTATAAAACATTGAAAGAAAAATATCTGCAGTATGAGATTGAACTGCTGGAAGAATACTATCAGCTGCTTGTAGAAGAGTCCAATAAGTTTTATCCCTCACAGAAGCGGCAGAATAAAAATAAAAATGTTTTAGCTGTGGTGGCAGCCGAATTTCAAGCTCAGGATTTTGCTGAACTAGCGGCCAGCCTGGAAAAGGCCTGGGAGAAAGATTTGAGGCTGCCCCAGGAGCTTATAACTTTTGAAGTGCTGAAAAAATATTTTTTTGAGGAGGCAAAGAGTGGAAGCAGGTAAGTGGATTGGAATAAGTGCAGGTAGAGAAAATAAAGTGACCGAAAAGGCTGTCAAGACTATACTCAAAGCCAGCGGAGAGGATTATGATTTTTATTCACTCTCCAGCTTTGAAATACTCAGCTGTGATGGCTGTAATGGATGTGTTGAATCTCATCAATGTGTTAAAGATGACCAGCTCAACCAGATGTCAGAAGCTATGCAGCAGGCTGCAGGAATTGTTTTTGGAGCCCCGGAATACTGGGATGGAATGAATGCTAAGGGGAGAGCTTTCTGGGAAAGAATCTGTTTTAGTACCCGCCATAATGAATATTTTCCCCTGGCAGATAAGCCGGCTGTATTAATTGGAATCAGTGGTGATGGTAATTCTGCTGGAGTTATAGAAGATGGAATCGAATTTATGCAGGACGCCCGCCTGGAAATTATAGAAAAGATTGAAATTAAAGGAGAATATGCCTGCTTTGACTGCGGTTATGGCCACCTCTGCCAGGTAGGAGGCCTCAAAAATTTTTATGATCTGCCCGTAAAAGCAGAAGAAATTGAGCGGCCCAGACTAGCAGAAGGACAGTTGGAAGAAGAGATAGATTATGCTGGAATCAGAGCTGTCTGTGCGCGGTTTCGTGAAGTAGAGGCTGAAGTCTGCAGATAAAATTCAAGCCAGCAGTTGATAGTTAAATTTAAATTTATAAAAAACATTAATCATTTTTAAACAAACGCTTGACTAATCACAAAAATAGTATTATGATAAAAACAAATCAAAATAGTATGACAATTAAACGAATTATTTGATGATGATGATTAAATAAATATAAATTTTAAATAAATGGGGTATTGAAAATGGCTGTCACACTAAAAGATATAGCAGAAAAAGTGGGAGTAACTGAATCAACAGTTTCTAGAGTTTTAAATGGTATCCCAAAGGCAAGTAAAGAAACCAGAAAGGAAATCTTTCAGGTTGCAGCAGATTTAGGTTATAAGCCAAATCAAATTGCCCGCAGCCTGGTAACTAAAAAAACACATACTATAGGGTTAATTATCAGTGATCTTGCTAACACTTATTTTGCCAGGGTGGCCAGTGGAATTGAAAATATAGCCAGTAAATATGATTACAGCCTGATTATTTCCACTACCGGGGGTCAGGAAAAAGAAGAGTTAAAATATATTAACTTACTCAAAGAAAAACAGGTGGATGGGTTGCTTTTTGCCAGCGGTCGGATGCCTTTTAGCTGCAAAAAATTATTAAGAGAGACCGAAATACCGACAGTTGTTGTAGCCAGAGAGGTAGATGAGGATCTGCCGTCTGTTCATATTAATAATGTTAAAGAATCTTATCGGGCAGTAAAATATCTGATTAATAATGGTCATCAAAAGATTGCCATGATAAGTGGTAATGCAGATGACAAAGAGTCAGGTCTATATAGAATTCAGGGATATAAGCAGGCCCTTAATGATAATAAGCTTGAAGTTCGCGAAGAACTAATTGTGGAGGGAGACTTTAAACTGCAGAGTGGTATCAAAGCAGTGGAAGAAATATTAAAAAGAGATAGCTCTATTACGGCTGTTTTTGCTGCCAGTGATGAAATGGGAGTTGGGGCTATTAAGGCAATTAAAAAGGCCGGACTTAAAGTTCCTAATGATATTTCAGTTATCGGTTTTGATAATAATATAATTTCTTTAGCCAGTGATCCCGAGTTAGCTACAATTTCTCAACCGGAAGAAGAATTGGGCTGGCGGTCAATGGAAATGTTATATAAAGTAATTAAGGGAGAAGAGTTAGAAGAGAAAAAAATATATTTACCCTGTGAATTGAAAAAAAGGGGTTCTGTCAGAAAGATTTAATTTAAGATAATTTAGGCTGCTTATTAACTCTAATCAGCCTGAAATTATAAATGAAAGAGTAAAGGCGGTTTTTTTACCATTTTAGTCAAACGATTGACCAATAAATTTTGTTATTAATTTTGGAGGTGGTAAAAGATTATAAAAATTGTAAGGATAAAGGGGAGTTGTGTCTGAGTTAAATTTTTCAAAAATTATTAGGAGGGCTAAAATTGAGAAAAAATAGAATTTTAACACTAATCTTATTAACTGTTCTGATGCTGGCTTTAACCACTGGTGTTTTTGCAAAGACAACAGTTGAGTACTGGACCACTCAGACTGAAGAAAATCGAGTTGAAGTTATTAACTCTCTAATCAAAGAATTTGAAGCAAATCATCCTGCTTTTGAGATTGAATTAGTTACTGTGCAGGAAAATGATATTCCTACAAAACTGGTAGCTGGAATGGCCGCTGGTCGTTTACCCGAAATTGTAGAAATGGGTTCTGAGGTTATTATGAAAATGGGTGCAGAAGGAATGGTTGCCAGTGATGAGGTAAGTACAGTAATTAATAAAATTGGCAAAGATGACTTTTTTAAAGGAAGTTTAACAATGCTTTCCCGTCCTGAGGAAGGTTATTTTGGAGTTCCTTTCCACGGCTGGGTTCAGGGAATCTGGTATCGTCAGGATTTATTTGAAGAAAAAGGTCTAGAACCCCCAACAACCTGGGACAATATAATCAAAGCAGCAGAAGCATTTTACAAACCTGATCAGCAGCAGTATGGAATTGTAATTGGAACAGACAAAGATGCTTATGCCAGACAGACTTTCACTCAGTATGCTCTGTCTAATAATGCCAGAATTTTTGATGAAAATGGAAATATAGTCTTTAATTCACCGGAAATGGTAGAAACTCTTGATTATTACAGCAGACTGGCTGAGTTTACTCCTCCTGGGCCAGATGGCTGGAGAGATGCACGAGATCTTTATTTAGCAGGTAGAGTACCAATGATGATGTATTCAACTTATATTATGGATGATATTGGTCTGGAAGCAACTGGATATAAAGGTGAAAAAGGAAGTATTATTCCAAATTTAGTTGATAAAACAGCATTTGCCAACAAAATGCATAAAACAAGAGATGCAGTTTTTGGTCAGATTAATGGTCTAACCTTTATAAAAGGTAATGAAGATACTCAAATGGATGGAGCCAAGATGTTTGCCGAATTTCTGTTAACTGGAGATAACTATATTAAATTTCTCCATATGGCGCCTGGAGGAATGAACCCTGTCAGAGCATCAATAGCTTCTGATCCACAGTATCAGAATAATAAAGTTCTGGAAGTTTGGGGAGAGAAAGCAGGAGAAATCGCAGCTGGACTTAATAGTATTGGCAAATTTGGTTATGTAGGTGGAAAAGTATTCCCTAAAATCGGGGATATAACAAGTCAGTTTATTGTAGGACAAACAATAATGAAAATGACCGAAAGCGGCTGGACTGCAGAAGAGGCAGCCGAATGGGGTCAGAAAGAAATGGAAGATGCAGTCGAGTAATTTAAAAAAATAAATAGATTTAAATCCCGTCAGATTTATTTCTGGCGGGATTTAATTCAATATTGACAGGAGACACAATTTAAAGGAGGAAAAAAATGCAGATCAAAACTGATAGAGATGCTCGCCTGGGATACTGGCTGATTTTACCAACAGTAATCGCAGTAAGTGGCCTTATCTTTTATCCAATAGTTTATAATCTCTGGTTGAGTTTGCAGGAAGTTAATATGAATCCGGTACAGCCGAATACCTTTGTTGGACTTAAACATTTTACTGATGTTTTAACTGATAGTGATTTCTGGAGATCATTTAAAACCTCACTTATTTTTACTTCTACAACTGTAGTTGGAACAACCCTACTTGGACTGGGAACAGCATTATTATTGAACAGGGATTTCCCTGGACGTTCAGTAATTAGAGGTGTTATTTTGTTACCCTATGTTACCCCGGTAATCTCAGCTGTATTTGGCTGGAAATATCTTTTTGATCCGGTTTTTGGAATGGCCAATTACTTTCTGGTAGATATTATACATTTACTGCCCCAGCATATTAACTGGATAGAGTCGCCGGCGTATGCAATTTATGCGGTTATTATATTCAATGTATGGAAAAACTTTCCTTTTGCGTTTTTAATGATCCTGGCAGAGCTGCAGTCAATTTCTGCAAATTTATATGAGGCAGCAGAGGTTGATGGTGCTTCTATCTGGCAGCAGTTTAGATATATTACCCTACCAGAATTAAAATTTGTAATTGGAGCCCTGGTAATTTTAAGAACAATCTGGAATTTTTATAAATTTTCCGAAGTTTACTTACTTTCATCATCTGTAGAAGTGTTACCGGTCTATATTTATGAAAAAGCATTTGCCAGTTATGACTTTGGTCAGGCTGCTGCTATTTCGGCAATTTTATTTGTTTTTGTTTTAGGTTTTATTATGTTCTATGTGAGGAAGGTGCTAGAATGGTAAAACAAAATACTATCCTAAAAAAAGTAATTTTTATTATTTTATTATTTCTGCTTTTAAGCTTTGTTTTAATGCCCTTTATTACTATGCTCAGTTCATCCTTTAAACCGGATAGGGAGCAGGGAGCTTTTCCGCCAACTATTTTACCGGATGATCCAACTATAGCTCATTATAAGGGGGTTTTAAATCCTGAAATTTTTCCTTTTTTAATGTATTTTAAAAACAGTTTAATTGTAGCATTTTTATCAGCTGGTATTGGGGTTGTGATTTCGATTTTTGGTTCTTATAGCTTTGCTCGTTTAGAATATACCGGAAGAGCTGTTATTCAAAGAGGAGTACTTTTAGTTTATATGTTTGGTGGAGTCTTACTGGTAATTCCTCTGTTTCAGATGGTAACTAAGTTAGGGCTTTTTGACACAAGAACTTCGCTGATAATTACTTATATCGTTCAGACCCTGCCAGTTTCTCTTTATATGCTTGGTAACTATTTTAGAACAATACCGGAAAGTATAGAAGAAGCAGCGATTATTGACGGCTGCAGCAGATTGGAGGTCATTTATCGAATAGTTATTCCTCTCTCAACTCCAGCCATAGTTTCAGTTTTTATTTATGCATTTATGATTGCCTGGAATGAATATTTATTTGCTTCAGTATTTATTAACTCCAGCAGTCTGCGTACACTGCCCATAGGATTAAATCAGCTTTTCTATACCCAGCACTATATCTGGGGTAGAATGATGGCAGCATCTATTTTGACAGCTATTCCAGTAATTATCTTATTCCTTTCCATAGAAAGATTTATTACAAGTGGTTTAACCTTTGGTGGAGTCAAGGAATAGATTTGATAAATTAAATTTTCGCAAACTTAAATAATCATCAGGGGAGGTTTGATAATGAAAATTGCTCTGGCACATTTTCGTACCGGTCAGACTGATGGGGTTTCCCTGGAAATGGATAAATGGCGTTTTGTTCTAGAAAAAATGGGACATCAGGTAGTCTATATTTCGGGAACTCCTGAAGCAGAAATTCAGATTGAAGAAATGTATTATCAAAATGAAAAAAATCTTAAATTTGTTGATAATGCCTACCGCTGTCTGGAGGATTACAGCTCCGAAGCAGAACTTCAGGCTGAGATTGAGGCTGAAGCAGTTCAAATTGCTCAGAAGCTGGAAAAAGAAGTGAAAAATGCGGAAATTGAACTTTTAATTCCCAATAATATTTTTTCCCTGGGCTGGAATCTGCCGGCAGCGATAGCCTTTAAACGAGTTATAGAAAAACTAAATTTGAAAACAGTAGCCCATCATCACGATTTTTACTGGGAGCGGGAACTTTACAGCAATCCAGTCTGTTCCTTTGTTGAAGAAATACTGGCAGAATATTTTCCACCACAGCTGGAAGAAATTGAACAGGTAGTGATTAACAGGATTGCTCAAAAAGAACTAAAAATGAGAAAGGGACTTGATTCTATGGTAGTTCCCAATGTTTTTGATTTTAAACAGCCTTTATGGCAGCAGGATCAGTATAATCAGGATTTGAGAGCCAGACTGGGGATTAAAAAAGATGATATCGTCATCTTACATGCAACCCGAATTGCTGAGCGAAAGGCAATAGAGCTGGCGATAGAGTTTACAGCCCGACTGCAGCAGCATAATTTACAGGGAAAACTTTATGATGGACGAGAATTCAGCAGTGAGAACAGGATTGTTTTTCTGCTGCCGGGATTGACTGAGGGGAATGAGGATTATATTCAGTTTTTAAAGCAGCAGGCTTCAGAAAATAAGGTAGAGGTTATCTGGGCCAGTGATTACTTTGCCCATCAGCGTTCAGCCAGAGGAGAAAGGAAAATTTATTCTCTCTGGGACAGCTATGTAATCTCTGATTTAATTACCTATACCAGTATCAAAGAAGGCTGGGGTAATCAGCTTCTGGAAGCATTATTTGCAAAAAAACCGGTAGTAGTTTTTGAATATCCGGTTTTTAAGAGTGATATTAAGGAATATAATCTAAATCTTGCTTCTCTGGGATCAGAATATCAAAAAAGAGAAGACGGCTATATTAAGATAGCGGAAGAGCAATTCGAGCCTGCCTTAAAAGAGGCAGAAAAATATTTAAAAGATCAGGATTACCGCCAGCAGGCTGTAGAAGAAAATTATAAAATTGCCGCAGAAAATTTTTCTTATCAGCGTCTAAAAGAATTACTGGAAAAATTAATTTAGGATCAGAATTTGTTTGAGTATCAGAAAATAAGAATAAAAATAACTGGAGTGATATTTATGGATTTTAAAATTCCATATTCAGCCCAAAAAAAATTAAAAGAGAAGTTAAATTTCATTTATGGAGAGCAGAAAACTGCAGAATTTTATCCTGTACTGAAGGATTTTATTCTGGAATTTGCAGAAAAGCATCCCGAGTTGAGAAAGCGAGATCAAAATTCAGCCAGATTAAGCGAAAAAGACAGTGTGGTAATCTGTTATGGAGATCATATACAAACTGAGGGAGAAGCACCACTGCAGACTTTAAACAACTTTTTTAAAAACCATTTAGAGCAAAGTATCAGCACCATTCATCTTCTGCCCTTTTTCCCTTATTCTTCAGATGATGGTTTTGCAGTAATTGATTATAAGGAGGTTAACTCTGATTTTGGTAACTGGTCAGATATTGAGGCGATTAGAGAAAACTTTTCGCTGATGTTTGATGCAGTGATCAATCATATTTCTGCAGAAAGTAAATGGTTTAAAAAGTATAAAAAACAGGAAGGCAAATATGCAAATTATTTTATTGAGGCCGATCCGGAAAAAGATTATTCTAAAGTAACAAGACCGCGGGCCAAACCTCTGCTGACTGAAGTTGAAACTGCAGCCGGCAAAAAACATGTCTGGACAACCTTTAGTCCGGATCAGATTGATTTAAATTTTAAAGAAACTGAAGTTCTGCTGGAAATTATAGATGTGCTTCTCTTTTATGCAGCCCAGGGGGCAGAAATAATTCGTCTGGATGCGATTGCCTATCTCTGGAAGGAAATTGGCACCAGCTGTATTCATCTGCCGGAAACTCATAAGGTGATTCAGCTCTTTAAAGAAATATTTAAGCTGGTGGCTCCAGAGACCTTAATTTTAACAGAAACCAATGTACCACATGAGGAAAATATTAGCTATTTTGGTCAGGGAGTGGATGAGGCAGATATGGTCTATAATTTCACCCTGCCACCACTTGTTTTATACAGTTTTTTAGAGGAGGATGCCTCTAAATTGACTGAGTGGGCTGCTTCTTTAGAGGAACTGGAAGCAGGTAACTATTATTTTAACTTTTTAGCCTCTCATGATGGGGTTGGACTGAGACCTGTAGAAGGAATATTAGCTGAAAATCAGATTGAAAATGTGGTTAAAAAAGTTAAAGCGAAAGGGGGCTTGGTTTCCTATAAGACCAATTCTGATGGTTCAAAAAGTCCTTACGAAATAAATGTCAGTTATGTAGATGCAGTTAGAGATCAGGATAAAAAAATTGAATTACAGGTTAAACAGTTTATGGCTTCTCAGGCAATTATGCTGGCCCTCCAGGGAGTACCAGGGATCTATCTTCATTCTTTACTTGGTTCAGAAAATTACCAGCAGGGTGTAGAAGAAAGTGGAGAAAACAGAAGAATTAACAGAGAAAAATTGGATCGAGACAGGCTTTTAGCCGAGTTAAATGAAGAAAATTCATTCAGACAGCAGGTCTTTGACAGCTACAGAGAATTATTAAAATTAAGAAAGGAAAATGCGGCTTTTGCGCCTGATAGTCTTCAAAAAATATTAGAGCTTGATCGGAGAGTATTTGCAGTTCAGCGGGGTGAGGGTGAGCAAAAAATCATCGCTCTCTGTAACGTTTCTGCTTCACCTGTTGAATTGGAAATTGC
This sequence comes from Halanaerobium saccharolyticum, assembly GCF_004362045.1. Taxonomy (GTDB): domain Bacteria; phylum Bacillota; class Halanaerobiia; order Halanaerobiales; family Halanaerobiaceae; genus Halanaerobium; species Halanaerobium saccharolyticum_C. The sequence continues at coordinate 23,813 of NZ_SNWX01000026.1, forward strand.
AGCCGATATAATTCAAAGTAAAGCCCAAAATTATTTTGAAGATATTATTGAATCTAGAGATTATAAAATTGAAGCTAAAAGCTTAAAGCTAAAACTAGCTCCATACCAAAGCAGATGGTTAAAAGCCAGGGAGGAATAAGCAGTGGGAAAAGTATTAGCTCTAATTAAACCGGGGAAAATTGAAATTATGGATTATGAGGAAAAAGCTCTGCAGCCAGATGAAGTGAGAGTTAAAACTCTGTACTCGGGAATCAGTGCCGGTACAGAGCTGACCTCTTATAGAGGAGACAATCCACATTTAAATAAAAGCTGGAATTCAGACTTAAGAATTTTTGAAGACAAAGAAGAAAAGAAAGACAGTTATCCGATTACAAACTGGGGTTATGAAGAAGTGGGAGAGATTATTGAAATCGGCTCTGCGGTAGAAAAAATTAAACTGGGTGATACTGTCTACGGTACCTGGGGTCACAGAACTAAAGCTGTTCTGACAGAAGACTTTGCTGCCGACCACCGACTGCCTGAGGACGCTGACCCGATCTATGGAATATTTTCGCATATCGGATCAATTGCCTTAAATGCAATTTTAGATGCCGATATCCATGTTGGAGAAACAGCAGCAGTTTTTGGTCAGGGGGTACCGGGCCAGATTGTGACTCAGCTTGCTAAATTAAATGGAGCCCGGGTAATAGCACTTGATTTAAATCCGAAGCGATTAGAGACAGCCAGAAGAATGGGTGCAGACATAGTTTTTAATCCGGCTCAATCTAAGGCTGCAAAAGAAATTAAAAAGCTGACAGGAGGCAGAGGAGCGGATGTAAGTATTGAAATTTCTGGTTCTCTAAAAGCACTCCACCAGGCAGTAAAATCCACTGCCTATTCTGGCAGGACAATTGCTTCCGGTTTTTTTGCCGGCAGCAGTCAGGGTTTAAATTTAGGAGAAGAATTTCATCATAATCGAATTCAGCTGATCTGTTCTCAGATTTCAGGAGTCAGACCGGAATTGAGCTATCGCTGGAACCGGCTGCGGTTAAATCAGACAATTATGGATTTACAGCAGTCTAAAAAAATAGATTTAAAAGGACTGATTACCAACATAGAAGATTTTAATGATGCAGAAAAATTGTTTAAAAAGCTGAATCAGGAGCCAGAAGAAACTCTGCAGACAGTACTTAAATTTGATTAAACTGGGAGGCTGAAAACTATTATGCAGAAATTAAATGTAGGATTTTTAGGTGCAGGAGAAATGGCCCGAATTCATGCTGGAATTTTGCGGGACATGGCGGAAGTTGAAATTACTGCTGTTACTTCCCGCCATCAAAGTTCAGCAGCTGATTTGATAAATAGTCTTGGCTTTGAAAATGCAGCAGCTTATACTGATTTTGATCAGATGCTGGCAGAAAAAGATTTAGACCTGCTCTATATCTGCTTACCACCGGCTGCCCATCAGGGCCAGCTGGAAAAGGCAGCTCGTAAAGGAATACATATTTTTATTGAAAAACCAATAGCAATTAACGAGAAAAAAGCAGAAGAGATGTTAAAAGCTGTGCAGGAAACTGGTGTTGTTTCTCAGGTCGGCTACCACTACCGTTTTGCAAAAGGAATTCAGAAACTAAAAAAATTAATAGATAGTGGTCAGGCGGGGAGAACAGCACTGCTGCAGGGTTATTATTTCTGCAATTCTCTCCATTCCAATTGGTGGCGTCAGCTTGAAAAATCTGGAGGTCAGATCTATGAACAGGTTATTCATCTTTATGATCTGGCTCTGCATTTGTTTGGAGATTATCAGAGTGCAGAAGGAATGCTGGCCAATCTATGCCATCAGGAAACAGAAGGTTATACGATTGAGGACAACAGTCTTTCTTTAATTCAGTTTAAGTCAGGAGCGATGGGTAGTATTGCCGGTTCCAACTGTGCTGTACCCGGCAGCTGGAAGAAAGCACTGACAGTAATCTGTGAGAATTTGACCGTGGAATTTGAAAATATAGAAAAGGCAGTATTTCAATATCATCAGGAAGAAGAAGTTGAAACAGAAGTTTTTGAAGGCAGGGAAGATCTCTATTATCGAGAAAACAGAGATTTTATCGATGCCGTAATAGAAAAAAGAGAAGCCCGGGTTCCAATCAGTGAGGGGTTAAAAGCAATAAAATTAATTACTGAGATTAAGGAAAATAATAAAAAGCGTGGAAATTATTAATTCTTTCTTACTCCTCTATTATTTTTAAATAATATAGAAAATTTGGCTTCTATTTGTTATCATTAATGTAATGATTAAGAATAGAAGCCTTTTTAGTTAAATTTGAATTAATTAAATATTTTATTGACGTAACGAATTTTTAAACGGGAGGTATAAAGATGAAAATTGTAGTTTTAGATGGCTATGCTTTAAATCCCGGTGATTTAAGCTGGGAGGGCATCAGAGAGCTGGGAGAAGTTGAAATCTATGAGCGGACACCGGAGGCTAAAATTCTGGAGAGAGCTCAGGGGGCAGAGGTGCTTTTGACCAATAAGACACCTTTAGACCGGGAAACTATTGAATCTCTGACGGAATTAGAGTATATAGGAGTGCTGGCCACCGGTTATAATGTGATCGATACTGAGGCAGCAGCTGAGAATGAAGTAGTGGTCACCAATGTACCTACCTATGGCACAAATGCAGTGGCTCAATTTGTGATGGCCCTGCTGTTAGAGACCGCCCATCATGTGGGTGAACATAATCGAGCAGTTAAAAATGGTGACTGGACTGAGGCAGCTGATTTCTGTTTCTGGAATTACCCTTTAATAGAACTGCAGGGTAAAATTCTGGGACTTATTGGTTTTGGCAGTATCGGTCAGCAGACAGCTGAGCTGGCTTTAGCCTTTGGCATGGAGGTTATAGTTTATGACCGTTCTCCTGAGAAGAAAATTGAGAATCCAGAAACTAAAACGGAAAATGTAGAATTTGTTGATTTGCTGGATCTTTATAGAAGATCTGAGGTGATCAGCCTCCACTGTCCCCTGACTGAGAGAACCGAAGGGATGATCAATAAGGCAACAATTGCTCAGATGCAGGAAGGGGTAATTATCATTAATACAGCCCGGGGTGGCTTAATTGTGGAGCCGGATCTGGCAGCTGCTCTGGAGGCAGGCAAGGTCAAGACTGCTGCTGTTGATGTTTTATCAACCGAACCCCCGGCAGCATCAAATCCGCTTTTAAATTCCGATAAAACAATTGTTACCCCCCATATAGCCTGGGCGTCCCGGGAAGCAAGACAGCGCTTAATGGAGACTGTTGTTGATAATCTTAAAGGTTATTTAGCTGGCAGTGCAGTTAATCAGGTAAATTAAATAAATTTTAATATTGGAGGCGATAATTTTGAAAATATTAGTAGCTCCTGACTCATTTAAAGGGTCATTAACTGCAATGGAAACTGCAGAGAATATAGGAAATGGAATACATAGAGCTGATTCTGAGATTGAAGTTGATTTACTCCCGATGGCTGATGGAGGTGAGGGTACAGTACAATCTTTAGTTGATGCTACAGATGGAGAAATTATAGAAACAGAAGTAACCGGACCTCTGGGTGATCCAGTTGAAGCCTTTTATGGACTGCTGGGTGATGGAAAAACGGCTGTGATTGAAATGGCAGCTGCTTCGGGCCTGCCTTTAGTATCTGATGAAAAAAAGAACCCTCTAAAAACAACTACCTATGGAACAGGAGAGCTGATAGCTTCGGCTCTGGAGCAGGGAGTGGAGCAGATTATTATTGGGATTGGTGGCAGTGCGACTAATGATGCCGGGGTGGGGATGGCCCAGGCCCTGGGAGCAGAAATACTTGATGTTGAGGGAAATCAAGTAGATTTTGGTGGAGGCAGTTTAGATCAAATTGAAGAAATTAATTTAAATAATTTAGATTCCAGATTAAATGATGTAGAAATCTTGGTTGCCTGTGATGTAGATAATCCTCTTTATGGAGAAGATGGTGCTGCTTATGTTTATGCTCCTCAAAAAGGAGCAGATACAAAGATGGTAGAAATACTTGATCAGAATCTGCGGCACTTCAATCAAATTACCATCAAAGAACTGGATAAAGATACAAATCAGATTCCGGGAGCAGGTGCAGCAGGGGGCCTGGGAGCTGGCTTGGTGGCTTTTTTGAATGCAGAATTGAAGGCTGGAGTAGATATTGTACTGGAGATTATTGATTTTGAGAGTCGCTTAATAAATGTTGATTTAGTTATTACAGGGGAAGGAATGCTCGATGGACAGAGTATTTTCGGTAAAACTCCGATTGGAGTATCTCGCAGTGCAGCTAAAAAAGATATTCCGGTTATTGCTGTTGCTGGAACCTTAGGCAGAGGGGTAGAAAAAGTTTTGGATCACGGGATTAATGCTTATTTTTCTATTATAGATCGCCCGGCGGAATTGAAAGAGATAAAAGAAAAAAGTCCGGAACTCTTAGCTCAATTAAGTGAGCAAATCATCAGGACAATTCAAATTTAAAAAGCAGGTTAAGAAAAACAATATTATTAGTCCTGATCATATAAAATAAAAGGAAATAATAAAAATGGTACAGGGTCCAACATTGTTGGGTATTTTAACTGCATAACTGTTTTCTGAAATTGAGCTTTAAAAAACTGGATTAGTATAAGCTTTCAGGGTGACTGGCGGCCCGATCTTTTTTAAAGAGAAATTGTTTTAAGCTGAGATCAAGATTTAATCAAATGTTAACCTAAATGATAAGTAACTGTAACATTTGAGATATATAATCTAATTAATAAATACGAGGAGGTAAATTGAATGCAGAAGTTTTCGAATAAACTAATTGCTGTCGATAATTTGCTTTTTTATTATTTAAACAGCCTGACCAGGAATGATATAATCGATAAATTTTTTCTGTTAATCACTCATAACACGAGGCTTGCTGATGTGAAACACTTAGTTGTGCCCTTTGAATCTTATTCCTTTCCCTCTGGCCATACAACAGCCAGTTTTGCAGCAGCTTTTATTTTGTCATTTGCTTTACCTCAGCTGAGCATTTTATTTATATTTACCGCCTCATTAGTAGGAGCTGCCAGAATTTATCTGGGAGTCCATTACCCTTCCGATATTTTGATCGGAATAATCACTGCCATAATATTTTCTTTTGCTGTTCATAATCTATTTATTTTGTAAGTAACGGAGGAATAATTATAATGAAGATTGCTATATTTACTGATACTTTTGCCCCTCAAATTAATGGTGTAACCAAAAACTTAAATCGGCTGCTTAATTATTTTTCAGTCCAGGGAATTGAATATCTGCTCTTTGCTCCGGAATCTGAATCCAGAACTGAAAGTATCTTTGAAAAAAATGTTGTCAGATTAAAGAGTATGAATTTTTTTCTTTATCCGGAGCTGAAATTTACCCTGCCAAATTATTTAAAGATTAGATCAAAACTGATAAAATTTAACCCTGATTTATTTCATTTAATTACGCCTTTTAATATAGGTTTAACAGGTCTTTATGCCGCCCGTCAGTCTGACAGTCCAATAGTAGCTTCTTATCATACCAATTTTAATCAGTATCTTGACTACTATAATATTAATTTCTTAGAAAAAGCAGCCTGGAAATATCTGCGCTGGTTTCATGATCAGGCACTGCGGAATTACTGTCCCTCCGAAGAAACCAGAAAAGAACTTGCAGAAAAAAATTTCATTAATCTTGATATCTGGGGCAGAGGTATAGATTCTAATTTGTTTTCTCCAGAGCACAGAGACAGTAAGTTGATTAAGAAACACGGGCTGGAAGATAAGATTTCAATTTTATATGTGGGAAGAATTGCGCGGGAGAAAAACCTATCTCTGCTGATGGACAGCTTTAAGAGTTTAAATCAAAAATATAGCCGTAAAATTAAGCTGATTATAACTGGTGATGGACCTGAGCTGAAAAGTTTAAAAAAAGAGGCACCAGATAATGTAATTTTTACCGGCTTTAAGAAGGGGCGGGATCTTTCTCAAATTTATGCTTCAGCTGATATTTTTGCTTTCCCCTCAGTTACAGAGACCTATGGTAATGTCATAATTGAAGCAATGGCTTCCGGGCTCCCAGTTGTTGCTATAACGGCTGGTGGGGTTAAAGAAAATTTACTGAACAGATATAATGGGCTTGCCGTTAAGGAAAATGATTCAGCCGAATTTAGCTCACAGTTAGAGCAGCTAATTATTAATGATCACCTGCGAGATGCACTGGCTCATAATGCAAGACGTTATGCTTTAGAACAGAGCTGGGATCATGTTTTTGAGAGCTTAGATAAAAGTTATCAGCAGGTAATTGATGATTATACACGAGTTTACGGACGAGCTGTTTCTAAAAATATAATTTAAAGGATAAATGGATTAGTTTAAGATACTGATTTTAATAAAAGAATATTAATTTTAACTGCTCGATATCATAATATTGATATCGGGCTTTTTACTGTTAGTATATTAACTAATTTAACCCCCTGTTATTATTTTTAAACTATAACTAATTTAATTTATAATTATTTTCGATTTATTAAAGGTATTTAATCAATTCTCCAGTATTATATATATAAGGATAATTAATTAAAATCAGAAATTAATTCTGGGAAGGAGCTCACGGGTTTTTACATAATTTTCTAAGTACCCGGTACCAAATTGAATTTAATCAAAAAAATCAAAACAAAAGAATCATATAAAATAATAACTGAATTTTCATTTTTACAGTTTTTCTTCTGGAGCACCTGGGCTATCTATGGTGCTTATTTAGTTTATTACCTGACTGATTTAGGCTACAGCAATATGCGGATTGGAACTTTGATGTCGATCCGAACTTTTATGGGGCTGCTGGGACCACCAATTGTCGGCTATATTTGTGATCGACTGGAAAGCAGAAAAATAATTTTTATAATCTCAATGGTTTTAATGGCGATTTTTGTCGCCCCTTTAACTTTTTATGGAGATTTAATGCTGGCAATTTCAATTGGAGTTGTCGGTTTTTTATGGGAACCACAGCAGTCAGTTTTAGACAGCTGGATTTTAGAGACTTCGGCTCATACTGCCCACAATTATGGTTTTATGCGGGCCTGGGGTTCAATTGGTTTTGCAATTATCGTTACGATTTTTGGTCAGGTGATAGAAAGATTTGGCTGGCGAGTTCACTTTATGGCTTATGGAATAATTGCTTTTATTGTGGTCATCATTGCTTTTAACATTAAAGATAACAGCTACAGTGAGCAGCGCCAGGTAGAATCGTCAACAGAGACAAAAAATATTAGTCAGAATAAGAAGCAGAATCAAAATATTTCTCCGGAAGAGGTTGAGCTGGCAGCAGCAAAGGATGTCGAAGTTGAATTAGAAGATAAAAATATTATGCGCCTTTTTAAAAATCCGGACTATATTTTTATTCTTTTTATTACCCTTTTGATTTTTATTCCCAATCAGATGCTTTTTGTTTATCTGGCACCGATTATTCGCTCTGTTGGTGGTAATTCAACTGATCTGGGTTACACTCTATTTTTTAATGCTTTAAGTGAGGCACCGATCTTTTTTGTAGCAAAATACTTTCTGGAAAAATATAAAACTAACTCCCTGCTTTTGTTTTCAGCCTTTTTTTATCTATTAAGATTTATCATTGCCGCTGCAGCTACTTCGCCTGTTTATTTTTTATTTTTCGGGATGCTGCAGTCGCTTTCGTTTGGTGTTTTTCTGGTAACAGTTCGCTACTATGTTAAACTGGTTGCCCCGGCAGGACTGAAGACTACAGCTCAGAGTATAGCGATGATGTCGGCCTTTGGAGCTGCAGGAATTATTGGCAGTCTTCTGGGGGGTTATTTAATTGATAATTACGGAATGTCGGTGATGTTCAGGGTCGGCATCACTTTAGCCTCAATAGCGGTACTGGTTCTTGCCTATGTAGTTATCAGGGAGCGAATGAATTTAGAAAAAGCTGATTAAAGAATATAAAGATGATTAATTAATTTTGCTAATAATTAGGTGATTAAATTGAAAAAAATCAAGCAGAATAAAAATATCAATAATCGAGAAGCAATTTTAAATGATTCAATACCAAAAACCCTGTTTAGACTCTCCTGGCCAATTATGGTCGGGAATACAATGCAGGTTTTATATAATCTGGCCGATACTTTCTGGGTCGGGAAACTGGGTGCAGATTCTGTAGCAGCAATTTCAGTTGGTTTTCCACTTGTTTTTTTATTGATTTCTATAGGTGGTGGAATGACCATTGCCGGGACAACTCTGGTTGCTCAGTATACCGGCTCTGATAACAAAAAGATGGCTGATCATGTAGCAGGGCAGATTTTCACACTGGTTATTTTTCTCTCCCTGATTTTTGGGACTACCGGCTTTATTTTTGACCGCAAAATTTTAGGCTGGATAGGAGCACCGGCAAATATCATGGAAGAGGCGGTGGCTTACCTGGATATTATCTTTGCCGGGGTAGCGTTTATGTTTATCTTTTTTGTCTTTACAGCTCTGTTAAGAGGAGTTGGAGATACCAAAACCCCGATGAAGATGATGGTTTTTTCAACGATATTTAATATTATCATTGATCCATTTTTAATTTTTGGCTGGGGCTTTTTTCCCCAGCTGGGGGTCAGAGGGGCAGCCATAGCTACAGTTTTTTCCAGAGCTCTTGCCGGTCTTTATGGAGTTTATCTCTTATTTGAAGGAAAAAAAGGAATTAAGCTGAAAGCTAAAAATTTAGTTCCTGATTTTAAAGTACAGAAAAATATAATTAAGCTGGGAACTCCTTCAGCAGCAGAACAGTCAATTATTGCGCTGGGGTTGACTTTTATGATGGGAATTGTTTCCGAATTTGGAACTCTGGCAGTAGCTGCTTATGGAATCGGAAATAGAATTTTGTCTGTAGTCATGATGCCGATGCGCGGCCTATCAATGGCAACTACAACTATGGTTGGACAGACTATGGGAGCTGATGATCCTGATCGGGCTGAAAAAATCGCCTGGACAGCAGTTGGGCTGACATTTAGTCTGATGATGGCTTTAATTTTAATTACTCAGATTTTTCCGGCCCAGATTATTTCTGTTTTTAATGCTAATTCGGAGGTAGTTGCAATAGGGGTTGATTTTCTGAAGATTGTTGGTTTATCCTTTGGCTTTTTAGGAATCAGAATCGTAATTGGTGGTTCATTTAGAGGAGCGGGAAATACAGTTGCCGCTATGGTGCTGGCAGTTATTGCTCTCTGGGGATTTCGAGTTCCTTTAGCCAGACTTTTATCCGAATATTTTCAGCTGGGAACCACCGGGGTCTGGTGGGGAATGTTTATGTCCAATTTGCTGAGTGCAATTATTGGAGCAGTCTGGTTTAAAAAAGGAAGCTGGAAAGAGGAAAAGGCAATTTAGGAGCTCTGGCAGGAAAAAAATGATTTATCTAGAATTAAATATAAGAATAGTATAAAATTATGAGCAGCGGGGAGTAGTTATTATGCAGAGCAGAGACAGGACCGGAGAGAATTTAGAAAATAGAATATTTAAGATTATTTTATTTTTTGGAATTATAATTTCTATAGTGAATATTATAGTCAATTATCTGGTCGGATTTAGCTGGGATATTAATTCTAAATGGATTTTGCTGGCAGTTTTATCAGCTGGAATTTTATATTCCATCAAAAAAGATTTATTTGATTTTTTTCAGCTTAAGTTGAGCTATTATTTATTTTTAATTTTTATTTTTCTCCCTTTTGCCTGGTTTCAGTCAGGGGGAAGTAATAATAACAGCCTCTCTTATATATTTTTAATTTTAATTTCTCTTACTTTTTTATTCAAAAAATCAAAGCCCAGAAGTCTGCTGCTTTTAAGCCTGATTGCAGTTTTTATGATTCTCTTTTCACTGGAATATTTTTATCCGGAGATAATGGTTGCCCACAGTCAGCAGACTCAATTTTATGATAAATTAATCCAGACTCCACTTGTCCTGACAGCATCTTATCTGCTTTTGCTTCAGTTTGCTAATGCCTATAATCAGGAGAAAAGTAAACTTGGATTGTCAACTAAAAAGCTGCAGCTGGCCAATCAAAAATTACAAAAACTGGCCAATCGGGACAGCCTGACTCAAAAGTTTAACCGGAGGGCTTTTGATCAGGAAATCAAAAATATATTTAAAGATCAGCTTCATTTTAAAAAGGATATTACGCTGATTTTATTCGATATCGATAATTTTAAAGAAATAAATGATAATTATGGTCATGATATTGGAGATCAGGTTTTAATTGAACTGGCAGATGAACTGGAGAGAACTATGCCTCCAGATACTCTGATTTCTCGCTGGGGTGGAGATGAATTTGCAATTATTTGTTACAAAAGTGAGATTGAAACCCAGAAGTATCTTGATGATTATTATCGAAATGTTGAAAACTTAAGTGAGAATCTGAATATTCCGATTACAGTTAGTGCCGGTTTGAGCAGACTTAAACAGGATGATCAGCTGCAGGAATTGTTTAAACGAGTAGATGACATCTTATATAAATCAAAAGAAGAAGGCAAAGCAAGATATACAGTTGCTTAAAATTATTTTTGAAAAAATACCGGGCAATTTTATTGAAAAGAGCAGAATATTATTTTAAATTTTTTGAAAATTACCTTGACAAAGAAAAATAGATATACTATACTAATTTTAATTATTGGGACCGCTCCCTAGAATGAACTAAATCCTTTTAGTTAAAAAGTGAGGCAGATAATGAAAAATAAAAATATTGATATTTATCAGATTGCTGAGGAGGCAGGAGTTTCAAAAAGTACTGTTTCTAGAGTAATTAATAATAAAGCTGGTGTTAAAGATTCAACCCGGAATAAAGTTTTAAAAGTAATTAAAGATTTAAACTATAAACCAAACAGCTCAGCTAAAGGACTGGCCAGTAAAAAAACGAATACGATTGGGCTGGCAATTTCGGATATCACGGATCCTTTTTTTGCCCTGTTTGTTAAAGGAGCCGAAACAAAGGCCATGGAAGCTAACTATAATATGATGCTGGCCAACAGTCACTGGGTGGTCGAAGAAGAATTAAAATGTATTCAGATGTTTGAAGAAGGAAGAGTTGATGGGATTTTAATGATCAGTGGTGGTAGTGAAAAAAGACTGAATAATTATTTAAACAATCTGGCCAGTCATAATTTGCAGATTGTAGTTGTTGACAGAAAAATTGACAATGATAAGATTCCAAAACTTAAAGCAGATAATTTAGATGCCGGTTACCGGGCAGCAAAGTACTTGATAGATCTGGGACATAATAAAATTGCCCATATTAAAGGTGAAGATGTAGCTTCCTCCGATGCTTCCAGAGATAGAGTCAGGGGTTACAAAAAAGCACTTGCTGAAGCAGGAATTAAAGAAAAAATTATTTATCCCGGCTATTTTTCCCGCATAGAAGCAGAAAGGGCAACCAAAAAACTGCTGCAGGAGCATCCAGAAGTTACAGCTATTTTTTACTCCTCAGATATGATGGCGATCGGGGGGCTTAAAGCCATTAAAAATATGGGGCTTAAAATCCCGGAGGATATTTCTATCATTGGAGTTGACGGTATTGAAATGGCAGCTTTAATGGATCCCCCAATTACAACTATGGCCCAACCTTCTTTTGAAATGGGCTATCAGGGAATGGAAAAGTTGATAAAAAAATTGGAGGCTGAAGCAGTTAATTCCCATAATCAAGATATTATTTTCAAGATGAAACTGATAGAAAGGGCTTCTACCAGCAGCTTAAGTTAAATCAGTTTAATATATAATTTTACTACTGCAAAGTAAAATTATATTTTTTAATAAATTTGGGAGCACTCCCGAAAAGCTTTTAGTGAATTTTAATTAAGACAACGGATCAATAATTTTGTCAGGGCCTGAAACTCTACCAAGTTTGAGCTTTCCAGCCTGCTGGAATTACTGAAGCTTTAATAAAAGGTTGAATCACAAATTTAATAGAAGAATATTTTATAAAGGTAGGTAATTAATATGAAAAAACTAGATAGATGGAAATTTACCGGTAAAAATGGAGAATTTAAAGTAGAAAATGTTGATCAGAGCACATATCTGTATTTTCCACTGGCCAATGAAGCAGAAATGATGTCTGCAATTACACCGCGTCTGCACGGAGATATAAAAACCGGACAGAATACATTTGCCATGAGACCGGTATCTTTAGAAGATCTGCACAATACAAAGTCAGCCAGAAATTTCTGGCTAAAAGTTAATGACCGGGAAGTCTGGTCAGCCACAGGCAATTCGGCAGCTCAGTTTGCGAAAAAGTTTAGTGATCAGACGGAAACTGTTGAGCTTAATGCAGGTCTGCTCTGGCACAAAATTACCAGAACAAATGAAAAATTAAGTTTAAAATCAGAAGTCACAAATTTTGTCCCGACTAATTCAGATACAGTGGAATTAATGCAGGTTAAAATTAAAAATACTGGTCCTGAGGATTTGAAAATTGAGCCAACAGCAGCAGTCCCAATTTACGGCCGTTCGGCTGATAACTTAAGAGATCACCGCCATGTAACTTCACTTTTACACAGAACTAAAACTATAGAAAAAGGTGTTGTTGTTAAACCGACTCTCTCCTTTGATGAAAGAGGACACAAGCCGAACGAGGTAAGTTATGCCGTTCTGGGAGCAGAGGCAGATGGGAAGGCACCAGTTGGATTTTTCCCGGTGCTGGAAGATTATATTGGTGATGGTGGAAACTTAGAGTGGCCGGAAGCAGTAGTTTTAAGTTCGGATGACTATCTAAAAGCCGGTGCCGAAATCGATGGTTATGAAACAATGGGGGCCCTGAAATTTGAGGAGATAACCCTCAGGGGTGGTGCAGAGGCAGCTTATATTATTGCTATTTCTACAGCAGAAGAAGAAGTTGATTTTGAAAAACTGGCAGCTAAATACTGCAGTCAGGAAGCTTTCGAAAAACATCTGGCAGAAAACAAAAAATTCTGGCAGCAGAAACTTAATGTAGTTGATATTGACTCTGCTGATCAAGAATTTAATCAGTGGATGAAGTGGGTAAGCCTGCAGCCAATTTTAAGAAGGATTTACGGCTGTTCATTTTTGCCAAGTCATGATTATGGACGCGGAGGTCGCGGCTGGAGAGATCTCTGGCAGGACTGTCTGGCCTTACTCTTAATGGAACCGGAACCGGTAAGAGATTTACTTTATAATAATTTTTCCGGAGTTCGGATTGACGGCAGTAATGCAACGATTATTGGCTCAGAGCCGGGGGAATTTAAGGCTGACCGGAATAATATCAAAAGAGTCTGGATGGACCATGGAGCCTGGCCTTTAATGACAACCAAACTATATATCGATCAGAGCGGAGATTTAGACTTTTTACTAAAAGAGCAGAGCTATTTTGAAAATGGTAGTGAGCTTAAAGCTCAAAATGGCGAAATTTATCAGGGAAGTATAATTGAACATCTTCTGGTCCAGCATTTAACTCACTTTTTTGATGTAGGAGAACACAATAACTGTCTGCTTAAAAATGGTGACTGGAATGATGGTCTTGATATGGCAGAAAACAGAGGTGAGAGTGTAGCCTTTACCGCCCTTTACGGCAGCAACTTACTTGATCTGGCTGAGCTTTTAAAAGCTTTAGCAGCAGAGAAATCAATTAAAAAAATAGAACTGGCAGCAGAACTCAGTATTTTACTGGATACAGTTGAGGAAGATTTTGATTATCAATCAGTTGAATACAAAAGAGAAGTTTTAAGTGATTACCGAAGCCGCTGTGAGTCAGGAATTTCAGGTCAGAAAATAGATTTTAACTTAAAAGAATTGACTGCTGATTTGGAAGCCAAAGGTGAGTCAATTTTTGAACACTTAAACCAGAATGAGTGGATTGAAACAAAAGCGGGAGATAAATTTTACAACGGCTATTATGATGATGACGGCCAGCGCCTGGAGGGAGATCATCCTAAAGGAGTTAGAATGACTCTGACCGGACAGGTTTTCCCGATTATGGCAGGTGCAGCTGATCAGGACCAAATTAAGCAGGTTGTGGATTCTGCTGATAAGTATCTCAAAGATTTAAGTGTTGGCGGCTATCGTTTGAATACTGATTTTAAAGAATTAAAAACAAATCTGGGCCGCTTATTTGGTTTTGCCTATGGTCATAAAGAAAATGGGGCTATGTTCAGTCATATGGCAGTAATGTACAGTAATGCTCTCTATAAGCAGGGTTTTGCTGAGGCCGGAGATAAGGTAATAGATTATATTTATCAGCACTGTAAGGATTTTGATACCAGCCGAACTTACCCCGGAATTCCGGAATATATTAATCAGCGGGGACGCGGTATGTACCCTTATCTGACCGGAAGTGCAAGCTGGCTGCTCTTAACGGTGGTCACTCAGATTTTTGGTGTCAGAGGTGAGCTGGGTAATCTGGTTTTAGATCCAAAATTACTTAAAAAACACTTTGATCCAGCGGCTAAAGCAGCAGTTAAAACTATCTTTGCTGATAAGCTATTAAACATTAGTTATTTTAACAAAAATCAGCTCGGGGTAAAAGACTATCAGGTTCAGGAAGTTAAAATTAATGGTCAGTCAGTAAACTTTGAGAATAAAGCTGGAGCGGCAGTAGTTGAGCGCAGTTTAATTAGCAAGCAGCATGATCAAGAAGTAAATATAGAAGTAATTTTAAATTAAAATCAATTCAGGAGAAAAGTGATATTAAGAAAACAGAGAAAGAATTAATTGAGATCAAAAGCAGTGTCAGCAGTTAATTAAACTGCAGCAAATTATTGAGGAGGGTTAGCAAATGAAAGATGTTTATTCGTTAAATGATCAGGGTCAATTTATTATCAAAAACTATCAAAAACAGAAAACATTTGCCAGTTTTCTGCCGGGGATTGCCGGTAAATTTGGAATTCCAATCTGGGCCTTTTATGTAAATCGCGGTCAGGGAATTGCAAGTTTTGGTTCCCGGAATAAGGATAATGCAATCATGGAGTTTTATCCGGCCAATAAATCCTATCAGAATGTGGCAACTAAGGGTTTTAGAACTTTTATAAAACTGAAAGATCAAAATACTGTTTACGAAGCGTTTAGAAATTTAAACGATAAGATTGAAAGCAAAATGACAATTGATACTCAGTCTTTAATAATTGAAGAAAACAATAGGGAGCTGGGTTTAAAGACCACAGTCAGTTATTATATACTGCCCAACGAAGATTTTGGAGCCCTGATCAGAGAAGTAGAGGTCGAAAATACTTCCGACCAAACAAGAGAGCTGGAAATTTTAGATGGAATGCCAATTCTAATTCCTTTTGGAATTGAAAATGGAGCCTTAAAGGAGATCAGTCAGACAATTTCTGCCTGGGCCAGAGTTGATTCTTTTGCAACCAAAATACCATTTTATAAACTGAGAGCCTCAGCTGAAGATGAGGCTGAGGTTAAGCAGATGACAGCAGGCAACTTTTTTATTTCTTTTGAAAAAACTGCTGATTCTGAAGCCAACAGCTTGCTG
Source organism: Halanaerobium saccharolyticum (assembly GCF_004362045.1). Taxonomy (GTDB): domain Bacteria; phylum Bacillota; class Halanaerobiia; order Halanaerobiales; family Halanaerobiaceae; genus Halanaerobium; species Halanaerobium saccharolyticum_C. Next base: position 39,271 of record NZ_SNWX01000026.1, read on the forward strand.
ACACCCCTGGTTGATCCGGATGTTATTTTTGCCGAAAAGACCAGTCTGGAAACAGCACCCGGTTTTGAGCGCAAAGAACTGGCTGAATATCAGGGTGAGCAGATTTTAGAAAACCGCTTTCCATCTGCAATGGCTGCGGCCAAAACAAAATTAAAAGCAGGTCAAAAATTAGAGCTTGCTTCAGTTTTTGGTAATCTGGCCGATGAAGATAGATTGGGGGAAATAAAGGATAAAGTATTGCAACCTGATTATCTAGAGCAGAAGAGAAATGAGTCAAAGAAGATTCATAACTATTATGCAGACCATATCTTTACAGTCAGCGGTAAGCAGGAACTCGATGCCTACAGCCGTCAGACCTTTATGGATAACCTGCTCCGGGGAGGTTTTCCCTTAAGTCTGGGACAGGAAAATAAAAAAACCTATCATATTTTTTCCCGCAAACACGGAGACTTAGAGAGAGATTATAATGAATTTTTATTAGAGCCAACATATTATTCCCAGGGTAACGGTAATTTTAGAGATGTAAATCAAAATCGACGCTCTGATCTTTATTTTAATCCAGAAATTAAAAGAGATAATCTAAAGCTGTTTGCTGATTTAATTCAGACCGATGGCTATAATCCACTGATAATTGAAGGCAGCAAATTTATTTTAACTGAGAATACTGCGATCGAAAAAGTGATGGCTGAGTTGAGTGGAAAAGCAGAAGCTGAATTTAGAAAACTTCTTACAAAGCCATTTACACCGGGCGAAATTGCTCTTTTCATCGACAGTCACAATCTGGAACTTAAATCTTCACTGACAGACTTTATTGACCTTGTAGTTGAAGCAGCAGACAGCTGGACAGAGGCTAAATTTGGTGAGGGTTACTGGATTGATCACTGGACCTATAATCTTGATTTAATCGAAAACTATCTCGCCGTATATCCGGAAAAGAAAAAAGAGCTGCTTTTTGAAGCTGCTGATTATACTTTCTATGATTCTCAGGTTCGAGTTAAACCCCGCCGGGAAAAGTATTTCTTAACTGAAAATGGAGTTCGCCAGTACAATGCAGTTATTACAGATGAGAATAAAGAGCAGGAAATTACTGAGCGGAGTCAGTTCCCCTACTATCTGAGGACTGAAAAAGGAGAAATTTATACTACCAGCCTTTTCAATAAATTACTGACTCTGGTGCTTAACAAAGCAGCCAGCCTTGATCCCTGTGGAATGGGAATCGAGATGGAAGCAAATAAACCGGGCTGGTATGATGCCTTAAATGGACTGCCGGGAATTTTTGGTTCCTCAATTGCCGAAACAATGGAGCTTTTAAGATTGGTCAGGTTTATGAGCAGAGCTATCTCAGAAGCAGATCTGGATAGTGAAATTGAGCTGGCAGCAGAAATAGTTGATTTCCTGGCAGAGTTTGATCAGCTGCTAACTGAAGTAAAATCAGATCAGGATTTCCTTTACTGGCAGCAGGCCGGTCAGATTAAGGAAGAATATCGGGAGCAGGTATTCACCGATTTAACAGGCAGAGAAGCAGCAGTCTCGATTCGAAAAATTGAAGGATTTTTAAATAAGCTTAAGGCTAAACTTGAGCGAGCAGTTGAGCTGGCCCAGGAAGAAAATGGCCTTTATACAATGTACTGCAGCTATCAGGTAGAAGAATACGAAAAGCTGGGTCAGAGCTCAGAAAATGGACTGGAAAAAGTTGCTGTTAAGAGCTTTAAACAGCACCGACTGCCTCCGTTTCTGGAAGCACAGGTCAGGGCAATGAAAATTATGGAAGATGAAACTAGAGCCCGGAAACTTGCTCAGGCAGTTAAAGATAGTGAGCTCTATGATCAGAAATTAGGAATGTACAGAGTTAATGGTGATTTAAGTGCAGAAAGTTATGAGATAGGTAGAGCGCGAGCTTTTTCTCCCGGCTGGCTGGAAAATGGATCAATCTGGCTGCATATGGAATATAAATATCTGCTGGAACTTTTAAAGAGTGGACTTTACGAAGAATACTACCAGGCAGTCAATGATGCTCTGGTACCATTTCAGGATCCAGAAAGATATGGACGCAGTATTTTGGAGAATTCTTCCTTTATTCTGAGCAGTTTAAATGGAGACACTAAAAATCACGGCCGCGGTTATATAGCGAGACTCAGCGGTTCAACTGCAGAATATATTGATATGTGGTCTAAGATGGCTTTTGGTAGACAGCCCTTTAAATATCAGGCTGGAGAATTAGTTTATAGACCAGAGCCAGTGCTGACAGCAGAATTATTTACTGAGGAAAAAAGAAATGAAAAGCTGCAGCTCAGTCAAAACAAATCAGTCGAAGTAGAAATACCAGCTGCTGCTTTTGCCTACAGGTTCCTCGGCAGCACCCTGGTTGTTTACCACAACCCAGCCCGCAGAAATACTTTTGGTGAAGATAAGGCAGTAATTTCGAAGTTTAAATTAACTGCCGCTGGGGAAGAATTTGAGATCGAAGCTGCTGAACTGAAAGGTGAGCTGGCTCAAAAATTAAGAAACGGTGAAATCGAAAGATTGGACATCTTTTTAGTACCAGGTACCTAAATCGTTTTTTGGGGTCAGGTTAAAAAGAAATTATTCACTTATGGTATTGATATTTTCCGCCTGGTATTCTGAGCCTGAAGACTAAAACAATTTCTTAAAAAGTGATGCAAAATTCTGGGTATCCAGGCTGGAAGATATTTAATATAGATTAAAGCTAAAACTAAAAACAAAAAAGGCTAAAGCCCCTGAGGGTTTTAGCCTTTAATAATTTCCAAATATTCTCAAGTACCCGGTACCAAATTAATCAGCTGCAATTGCTTCAATAGCTGCCAGTTCTTCGTTGGTAAAACCGGTATTATTTAAGGTGCCAACATTTTCAATAACCTGTTCAACTTTGCTGGTTCCAACCAGAACAGATGTAACTCCCTGTTCTAAAATCCAGGCTAAAGCCATTTGAGATAGGCTCTGACCTCTGTCAGCAGCAATTTCATTTAGCTGTCTTACTTTTTCCAGTTTTTCTTTGGTAATACTGTCTTTTTTGAGGAAGCCGCTTTCTTTAGCAGCCCGCGAATCTTCCGGGATTCCACCCAGATATTTATCAGTTAATAATCCCTGAGCCAGAGGTGAATAAATAATTGAACCCATTCCTGAATTTTCAAGAGTTTCTAAGAGAACATCTTCTTCTGACCAGCGATCAAAAATAGAATAGTTGTACTGGTTTAAGAGTAAGTTAACTCCCATTCGCTCAGCAACTTCTGCTGCCTTTTTGGTCTGAGCAGCATTATAGTTTGAAATACCAACATATAAGGCTTTTCCCTGATCCTGAAGCTGTTTTAAGGCTCCAATTGTTTCTTCTAAAGGAGTGTCCGGATCCGGACGGTGGTGATAAAAGATATCCACATAGTCAAGGCCCATCCGCTGCAGGCTCTGGTCCAGACTAGAAATTAAGTATTTACGGGATCCCCATTCTCCATATGGTCCCGGCCACATGTAATAACCAGCTTTGGAGGAAATGATTAACTCATCTCTATAGGGTCCAAAGTCTTTTTCCAGTAAAATCCCCATTGTTTCTTCGGCAGAACCGGCTGGTGGACCATAATTATTGGCAAGGTCAAAGTGGGTAATTCCTAAATCAAAAGCTCTGCGCAGCATTTTACGTGCATTTTCTAAAGTGTCTACGCCCCCAAAATTGTGCCATAAGCCTAAAGAAATTGCCGGCAGCTTAAGACCACTGTTTCCTGTGTAATTGTATTCCATCTTCTCATAACGATTTTCGTCAGCTAAATAAGGCATCAAAAAACCCCCTCTTATTATTTTTTATCTTAATTTTTTCTCATTTCTAAAATTTATTATATCAGAATTATCAGAGTAATTAAATGTAAATCGACTACAATTAGCAGAATAAGTTGGAAGTAAGATTAAGGGAGAATTTTCTAATTACTTGTTATCCAGAATTAGCTTCGAAAAATGAAGGATTATTTAGTCTGAGGTTGAATTTAAATTATAAGTCATAAAATAGTAGGGAGGCTGATCTAATGTATATAAATTATGCTCTAAGTGGTTTAGGTGGAATTGCTAAAACTCACCTGATGGGACTTAGAAATTTAGCCATGCTGGAACTGGGATTAGATTTTAAGATAAACTTAAGTACTCTGGCAACAGGCCATCCTCAGGAAAAAGGGGAGCTGGCCCGGGAAATTGGTTTTGACAGGGTTGTAGATGATTTCGATAAATTATTGAAAACTGAGGTGGATCTGGTTGATTTATGTACACCAAACTTTTTGCACAGGGAAGAAATACTAAAGGCTGCAGCAGCTGATAAACATATTTACTGTGAAAAACCGCTGGCCTTAAATCTTGAGGAAGCAGAGAAGATTATGGAGCAGCTGGAAGGAAAAGATATCAAAAATCAAATAGCATTTGTCTACCGCTTTGCTCCAGCAGCAGCTTATGCTCATGCCTTATTGAAAAACAAAATAATTGGAGAAGTCCAGTTTGCCCAAATAGAGTATTATCATTCTCGCTATTTAAATCCGGAGGTGCCGATCAGCTGGAGACTGGAGAAGGATAAATCTGGTGGAGGAGCCTTAGTTGATCTGGGCAGCCATATGGTTGATTTGAGCAGATTTCTGCTGGGTGAGGTGGAGAGTCTGAGTGCCTGGACCAGAACTTTTGTTGATTCGAGAAAAATAGCAGCAGGCAGCCTAAAAAAGGTTGATGTAGACGACTGGGCAATGCTGATGCTTAATTTTGCTTCAGGTGCCAGAGGGACTATCGAAGCATCAAGGGTTTCTCCTGGTAATGAAGGTTTTAGAGTTCACATTTTCGGTGATCAGGGAGCAATTCACATTGATTCTGACCAGATAGATAAGGTTCAGTTATATGATCAGACTCCGGAGGAGATCAGGGTGAGTGAAGAGATGGTGGCCGGAGACCAATTTTTAAAGAGGCTGTTAGAATTATATCCGGGCTCAAAATCAACTCAGGGAATGATGATCGATCTGCACCTGGTCAGTCTAATTTTCTTTTTTGAGTCTATTGCTAAGGGAAAGGCCAATCCAGGTGTGCCAACCTTTGAAGATGGTTATGAAACCCAGAAGATAATTGAGGCTGCCTACCAGTCTGCTGAGGCTGATGCTAAAAAAATCGAGATTAAATAAAAAAGAATAATTATCTATTAAAGAACAGTGCATATTATTATATAATGAAGGATAACGTCAAATAAAATATGATAGTTACCATAAAATGTAAGTAAATAGTAATAGATCACCACTAATTTTAATTATAATAAAAATATTCAAAATG
>NZ_SNWX01000027.1 GCF_004362045.1 Halanaerobium saccharolyticum
AGGGGGAGGGATTCCTGCATTTAATGCAGATTTCTAACCTGACAACCATGATAACTATTAATATTTTTAAAAAAACTATTAGATTTGACGTAACGAACAGGAAAAACAGAGGCGGAAAATGCAGAAGATGAAAGAGGTTGCTGTAGAAAAAACAAATGATGTTGTCAATAAACAGATGCAGACTGTACAGGAAATTGCGGGCCTGTTAGGAGAAACGACTGTAGAAACAAAGGCTGCACTGACAGAATTATCTGAACTCCTGCAGGCAGGTGATGATTAATGGAGTTAGTTTTTGAAGAATTTTATAGATCAATACCCAAAGCTGGAGAAGAAGTCTGTGGAGATAATGTAGAAATTATTAAAAAAGAAAATAAAACAATTGTTGTTTTGTCTGATGGACTGGGGAGTGGGATCAAGGCTAATATTCTTTCTACTTTGACATCTAAAATTGCTTCTGGACTCCTGGATAAAGAACTACCTTTAGAAGAAATACTTTCAACTATTCTGGCAACTCTACCTGTTTGTGAGGTTAGAGGGATTGCCTATGCAACCCTTGCTTTTTTAATAATTGATCAAAAACAGCAGCTGCGACTGATAGAAATTGACACCCCTTCAGCTTTTTTATTTAGAGATGATCAGGTTAAAAAATTAGAGTATCAGGAGTTTGAGCTGGAGGGTAAAAAAATTAAAGAAGCTAATTTTAAATTTCAGCGCCAGGATCAGCTCTTTCTGGTAAGTGATGGGGTAACACATGCCGGGATAGGTGGATTATTAAATTTTGGCCTGGGATGGAGTGGAGCTGCAGGAGAGATTGAGAGAACAGTTAATAAAAATCAGGAGAACTTAAAAGACAGCATCAATAATCTTGTTAAAATATTTAATACTTTTTATGGAGATCAGGCTGGTGATGATTTTACTATAATTGGAATGAAATATAGAAAGAAAAGAAAATTAAATATCTGGAGTGGACCACCTTTAAATAAAGAAGATGATAAGCATCTGGCTCAGAAAATTTATAATGCAGAAGGCAAAAAGGTAATCAGTGGAGGTACAACTGCTCAGATAGCGTCCCGGGAGTTAGATGAAAAATTAGAGCCTGGCCTTAAGTATTATGATAAGGATATTCCCCCGACCAGCAAAATGAAAGGCTTTGATCTTTTAACAGAAGGATTATTAACTTTAAATAAAGTACTTTCCTTACTAAAAAAATATAAACCGGGACAGATTCCAGTTGCGGGTAAGGATGGGGCATCTCGCTTCACTAGATTATTACTGGAAAGTGATAGTGTTCAATTTTTTGTGGGCAGGGCTGTTAATGAATCTCATCAGAGTTTAAATCTCCCCATTAATTTAGGGATTAGAAGCCAGATAATAAGTCAGATTGCCGAACAGCTGAGAAGAATAAAAAAAGAAGTTAAAATTGAATGGTTTTAAAACAGAGGAGGTGGATTAGATGCCTAAAAATACTTTAAAAATATGTATAGGAACTCCCTGTCATTTGATGGGTGCATCAGAGTTGCTGGAATTAATAGCTGAGCTTGATCAGAACTTAAGAGACAAAATTGAGCTCAAAACAAGTCACTGCATTGATGACTGCTGTGAGCAGGCTCCTGTTGCAGAATTTAACGGTAGAATCTATCAGGATTTGAATCCTGAAAAACTATATAAGATTATAAGAAATAATATAAGATAGGAGATGTTAAAATGAGTAGGAATACTATTTCTGAGGTTATTAAATTAAAAAGAAGGTTATATATTGAACTGCTGAGACTTGTGAAAACAGGGAAACTGGTAGAAGAGATTTCCAGTCTGTCTCAGAAGATGATAACAAAAGATTCTCCCCGCTATAGATGCTGCGAATTTAAAGAAAGAGCTATTTTTGATCAAAGAATTAAAGCAGTGATGGGATTTAATATTGCCAGTAATAAAGATAAAAGTTTAGAAGAGCTGGCAGAATCATTACCCCGACAGGAGAAAAAAAGAAATATTGTAGAAGTGATTTACACTGCCTGTGACAGCTGTCCGATTGATAAATATATAGTTACTGATGCCTGTAGAAACTGTGTTGCTCATAAATGTGTTAATGCCTGTCCAGTGAGTGCAATTGTAATTATCCAGAATAAAGCCTATATTGATCAGGATAAATGTGTTGAATGTGGTAAGTGTGCAGGAGCCTGTTCCTATAATGCTATTTTAGAAAATCAGCGTCCCTGCAGTAGAGCCTGTGAACTTGATGCCATCAATTCTGATTCAAATCGTCAGGCGAAAATAGATCGAGAAAAATGTGTCAGCTGCGGCAGCTGTATAACCGCCTGTCCATTTGGAGCAATTACTGAGACAGGAGATTTAATCCAGGTCGCTCTGGAATTATTTTCTGAGAAGAATAAGTTAGCTGCAATGCTGGCTCCCTCTTTTGTTGGTCAGTTTGGCTATCAACAGGGGCCAGCTAAAATTAAATATGCTTTAAAAAAACTGGGCTTTGAAAAGGTGATTGAAGTAGCTGCCGGGGCAGAAATAACAGCTGCTGCAGAAAGTAAAGAGTTAAAAGAAAAAATAATTGAAGAAGAAACACTACTATCATCCTGCTGTCCAGCTTTTAAGACTATGGTTTTAAATGAATTTGAAAGTCTTTCAAACTTGATTTCTAAAACTGATTCCCCAATGGCGGTTACAGCACAGGAAATTAAAAATGAAAACAATGAACTAAAAACTATTTTTATTGGGCCCTGTACAGCCAAAAAAGAAGAGGCTTTACAAAATGAAAATGTTGATTATGTACTAAGCTTTGAAGAATTACTTGCTTTATTTACTGCCCATAATATTAATTTGGCTGAAATAGAGAAAGCTGAAAAATTAGAAGATGCAGGAGTTTTAGGTAGACAATTTGCTTATGCTGGTGGTTTGCAGAAGTCTCTGCAGGAACTGATAACAGTTGATTATAAAAGTAAACAGGTTGATGGGCTGGGTCGCTTAAAAAAAGAACTGTATTTAATTAAAGCTAAAAAAAATAATTATAATTTTCTGGAAGGAATGGCCTGTACTGGTGGATGTATTGGTGGTCCTTCGGCGATGATTTCTAAAAAAGCAGCCAAAAAACTGGTGCAGAATTTTGCAGCCTCTAATTAATAGCGGTTGAAGTTGTCAGCCAAAGAATTTAAATAATTTAATATTTTAAATCTCTCTAAAAATTGATAAAAACTAATAAATGTATTATAATTGAAGTGCCGGGATACCGGCATTTTTTCTGTTCAAAATGCAGGAAACTAATGACTTGAACTAGAATAAAGGTAGTTAGTGGAGTGGTATTTATGCAAGTTTACCCTGATGGTGGGGTTTATATTTTGAAAATAAAATTGGAAGTAGAAAAGAAAATTGAAGTTGGAGCTCTGGGTAGAAAAACTTTTGCTCCCGGTTATTATTTTTATACCGGTACAGCCCAGAGTAATCTTAAAGCAAGAGTGAAGCGTCATTACAGCAGTGACAAAAAATTTCACTGGCATATCGATTATCTTCTGGCAGAGGCAGATTTAGAAAATGATTTTGTTTTTGAGCTGCCGGGAGAAGGAGAATGTTTTCTGGCCCGGGTATTGATAGAAAATGGGGGCAGGACTCCTGCTGCTGGTTTTGGAGCCAGTGACTGCAGCTGTGACAGCCATCTGATATATTTTTCTTTAACTACAGGCAGCACTATTCTGGAAAATTTAGTTAAGAATAATAATTTAGAAGCAGAATTTAATGATTTTAAGAAATAATAGTTTAATTTGAATGAAATAATATGCTACTTAAAATAAGGAAGTGATCTGGTGGAAGATAGCGAAATACTGAAAAATCTTAATCAAGCTCAAAAAAAAGCGGTTGAACACCACAAGGGACCGGAGCTTGTGCTTGCAGGTGCCGGGAGTGGTAAAACAAGAGTTTTGACCAGCAGAATTGGTTATTTGATTAATCATTATGGTGTTTCTCCCTATAATATTTTAGCTGTAACTTTTACCAATAAAGCAGCAAATGAGATGAAAGAAAGAGCTAAAGATATGGTAGGAGGAATAAACAGCAGTCTCTGGGTCAGTACTTTTCACTCCTTTTGTGTGCGAATTCTGCGTCGCGAAGCAGAAAAACTGGGTTATAATAAAAACTTTGTTATTTTTGACAGCCTTGATCAGCGCAAACTGGTTAAAGAGGTTTTAAAATCAAAAAATCTGGATCCTAAAAAAACAAAGCCAAGGTCGGTTTTAAATAAAATTTCCAGTGCCAAAAATGAACTTAAAACTCCGGAGCAGATGAGTGCACTCTCAGGCAGCTTTTTTGATCAGACTGCTGCTGATATTTATGAAGAATATCAGAAACGGCTCAAGGAAAATAATGCGATGGATTTTGATGATTTAATCCAGCAGACTGTGAGGCTTTTTGAAGAATTCCCACTGGTTTTAGAACATTATCAGGAGCGTTTTAAGTATATTCTGGTAGATGAGTATCAGGATGTAAACCATGCTCAGTATCAGCTTGTAAATCTGCTGGCTGAACGCTACCGCAATGTCTGTGTAGTTGGTGATCCTGATCAGGGTATTTATGGTTTTAGAGGAGCAGATATCCGTAATATTTTAAACTTTGAGGATGATTATCCTGATGTTAGAACTATTCGCCTGGAACAGAATTACCGCTCAAAAGGTAATATTTTAAAAGCTGCCCAGGCAGTGATTAAAAATAATTCTTCCCGCAAGGAAAAAGAACTCTGGACAGACCAGGGAGAAGGACCCAAACTTGAGTTATATGAGGCAAAAGATGAAAAAGAAGAAGCTGACTTTGTCTGTCGGACAGCTAAAGAGCTGACAGAAAAAGAGGATTTAACTTTTGATGATCTGGCTGTACTTTATCGGACTAATTCTCAGTCCCGTGCTTTTGAAGATATGCTGATGAAATACGGGATACCCTATCAAATCGTTGGAGGAGTTCGGTTTTATGAGCGGATGGAGATCAAGGATATTATGGCTTATCTGCGCCTGATTTATAATCCAGCGGATGACATTAGTTTTTTGAGAATAATTAATCGTCCTAAAAGAGGAATTGGAGCCGGAACTCTGGGCAAAGTTCAGGATTTTGCGGAGTCAGAAGGACTAAATTTGTATGAAGCAGCTTTAAAATCTAAAGAAAATCCTGCTTTAAGTGGAACCTATACTAAAAGGGTACTTCACTTTACAGAAATTATAGAAGAATTGAGAGCAGAGCAGGAAGAGATCGCTCTGGCCCGCTTGACCGAAAAACTTCTGGATAAGAGTGGTTACCGCCATAATTTAGAAGAAGAAAAAACAGCAGAAGCAGAAAGCAGACTGGAAAATATTGAAGAACTGTTTTCTGTAATTAACGAGTATATGAAAAATAGTGATAATAATACACTGGCCGGTTTTTTAGAAGAAGTTACTCTGATGTCAGATATTGATTCAATGGATGAGCAGCAGAGTTCTCTAACTTTGATGACTATTCATTCTGCTAAGGGGCTGGAGTTTCCGGTAGTTTTTTTAGTAGGGATGGAAGATGGTATTTTTCCTCATTCAAATTCGATGTTTGAGCAGCAGGGGATGGAGGAAGAGAGGCGTCTCTGTTATGTTGGAATGACCAGAGCTGAAGAAAGATTGTATTTAAGCAGGGCTCAGGTCAGGCTTCGTTTTGGAGAAAGAAAGGTCAATCCTCCCTCTCAATTTATAGAAGAGATACCGGCTGAACTGCTCTCTGGAGCAGCAGATACTCGTTCAGAAATGGCAAAAGAAGAGGAAATGATTCACAGCGATAATTCTGGAACAAATTATGCCATTGGTCAGAAAATTGTTCATCCCCGCTGGGGAATTGGTACAATTCTTTCCATCAGAGGCGAGAAGAATCCAGAATTAAAGATTGCCTTTGAACAGGGAAAAACTAGAAATTTACTGGCAGAATATGCTCCAATTCAGAAAGTATAGGCAGGTGTTAGAATGTCAAAATTAACAGAAGCAAAAGCTGAAAAGAAAATTAAGGCTTTAAGAGAAAAAATTAGAGAACATGAATATAAATATTTTGTACTGGATGATCCTTCAATTTCTGATGCGGAATTTGATCAGCTGATGCAGCAGTTGATAAAATTAGAAGCAGAATTTCCGGAGCTGGTTACTGACGACTCTCCTACTCAGAGAGTAGGCGGAGAGGTTCTGGATGAGTTTGAAAAAGTAGAGCACTCTTCTACAATGCTCAGCCTGGATAATGCTTTTGGAGCAGAAGAATTGAGAGATTTTGATAAAAGAGTACAAAAAAACCTTAATGGTGAAGATTATCAATATGTGGTAGAACATAAAATTGATGGTCTTTCTGCAGTAATTCGTTACAATAATGGGAGTTTTGAGCTGGGAGCAACCCGGGGTAATGGGGAAGTAGGTGAAGACATCACCAAAAATATGAAAACTATCCGTTCTCTTCCCTTAAAAATAGAAGAAAAAGCTGAACTGGAACTCAGAGGTGAAATTTATTTACCTAAGAGTGAATTTCAGCGTTTAAATGAAAAAAGGCTGGAAAATGATGAGTCTCCTTTTGCTAATCCCCGCAATGCAGCAGCTGGTTCAGTTAGACAGTTAGACAGCAAAATTGCCGCTCAGCGCAGCCTTTCGATTTTAATTTACGATCTTATTTCCCATTCGGAAAGAGAATTTGAAACCCATCTTGAAGTTTTTTCCTATCTCAAAGAACAGGGTTTTAAGGTCAACTGGCATCAGTCTGCTGCGGAAATAGAAGCTGTAATAGAAATCTGTGAGCGCTGGCAGGAAGAAAGAGAAAGTCTTGATTTTGAAATTGACGGTCTGGTTATTAAAATTAATAATTTAGCTTTAAGAGAAAAACTGGGTACAACAGCCAGATCACCGCGCTGGGCTATTGCCTATAAGTTTCCTGCCCAGCAGAAAACAACAAAGATCAAAGATATAGAAATTTCACTCGGCCGTACAGGTGCTCTGACTCCGACTGCTATTTTAGAACCGGTCGAACTTGCTGGTTCAACTGTCAGCAGAGCTACACTGCACAATGAAGATGAAATTAAAAGAAAAGATATCCGGATTGGTGATACGGCTCTGGTCCAGAAAGCAGGAGATGTTATTCCCGAGGTAGTCAAAGTAATCAAAGAAGAACGGGATGGCTCAGAAAAAAAATTCGAAATGCCTGATCACTGTCCGGTCTGTGGGGGTGAGGTTATCAGACCCGAGGGAGAAGCGGTAACCCGCTGTACCAATATCAGCTGTCCAGCTCAGCGCAAGGAAAGCATCCTCCATTTTGTTTCCAGAGATGCAATGAATATTGACGGTGTAGGTCCAGCCTTAATTGAGCAGCTGCTGGAAAACAATTTAATTGAGGACTATGCTGATTTATATTTCCTCAAACAGGATCATCTTAAAGATCTGGATAGAATGGGAGAAAAATCTTCACAAAATGTAATCGAAGCAATTGCAGCCAGTAAGGATCGAGAGTTTTTTAGAGTCCTTTATGCCTTAGGTATCAGACATGTGGGGATTGGAGCTGCCCGAATTTTAGCTGAAAATTTTGATTCAATAGAAGAATTAAAAGCAGCTTCAGCTGAAAGTCTGGAAGAAATTGATGAGATAGGACCTGTAATTGCAGAAAGTATTGTCGGGTTTTTTCAGGAAAGACACAATAAGGATCTTTTAAGCCGCCTAAAACAGGCAGGAATCAGACTGGAAAAAGAAAATGATCAGGAAAATGAGAAGTTTTTAAATGGTCTAAAATTTGTTTTTACCGGTTCACTTAATAATTATACCCGTTCTGAGGTTAAGGATCTGGTGGAAAAAGCTGGAGGAAGAGCAGTTTCTTCGGTTAGTTCTAAAACAGATTATCTGGTGATTGGAGATAATCCGGGCTCTAAATATGATAAAGCTCAGGAACTGGAAGTAGAAATTTTAACTGAAGCTGATTTTACACAGATGATTGAAAAAAAGAAATTATCCTAAAGTGAGGAGGAAATTTAGATGATTGATAAAAAAGATGTAGAATATGCGGCAGGTCTGGCTCAACTGAAACTTGATGAAGAAGAAAAAGAAAAGTATACAGAGCAGATTGGTGAAATTTTAAATTATGTTGATAAGCTGAGTGAACTGGATACAGATGATGTTGTGCCAACAGCCTATACTGTACCCATGAAAAATGTTCTGCGTGAGGATCAAGTAAAGGATTCTCTACCACGCGAGAAATCACTGGCAAATGCGCCAGACGAAAAAGATGGACACTTTAGAGCTCCAAAAATTATGTCAGATTAAGCAGCTGAGGAGGTAGGATAAGAAAATGAATATTTATGATCTAACAATTCACGAATTAAAAGAAAAAATTGCTGCCGGAGAATTGACTCCAGCAGAGATAAAAAAAGCATATGCAGCTAGAATTAATGAGGTAGAAGATAGAGTTAAGTCTTATATTACAATAACTGATGAGCTTGCAGAGGAAGAGCTTGCAGACTATGAAAATAAAAAAGAAGGCCTGCTGGCTGGAATTCCAATTGCAGTTAAGGATAATATGTCTACTGATGGAATTAAAACCAGCTGTGGTTCTAAAATGCTGGAAAACTATAAACCACCCTATGATGCAACAGTAGTTGAAAAATTAAATGAAGCCGGGGCAGTTATTATGGGAAAAACAAATATGGATGAGTTTGCTATGGGTTCTTCCACAGAGAACTCCGCCTTTTTTGATACTCATAACCCCTGGAACTTAAATCATGCTCCTGGTGGATCGAGTGGAGGTTCAGCAGCAGCTGTGGCCGCTGGAGAATGTGCAGCAGCCCTTGGCTCTGATACAGGTGGTTCGATCAGACAGCCCGCATCTTACTGTGGTGTAGTTGGTTTAAAACCTACCTATGGCATGGTTTCTCGTTATGGTCTGGTTGCTTTTGCATCTTCTCTAGATCAGATTGGACCGATTACCAAAGATGTTGAAGATAGTGCAATTTTAATGAATGTAATTGCAGGTCATGATCCAAAGGATTCAACCTCTATTGAGGGGAAAAAAGAAGATTATACTGAATATCTAAAAGAAGATGTCAGCGGGATGAAGATTGGAATTCCCGAAGAATATTTCAACCTGGAATTTGATGAGGAAGTTAAAGCCAGTGTGCTGGCAGCAGTCGAAAAGCTAAAGGAAGCCGGGGCTGAAGTGGAAACAGTACATATGATAGATGCCTCTTATGCACTGGCAGCTTATTATGTAATTGCACCTGCGGAAGCCAGCTCCAATCTGGCCCGTTATGATGGAGTCCGTTATGGACTGCGCAGTGAACAGGCAGCTGATATAAGTGAGATGTTTACCAATACCAGACTTGAGGGTTTTGGGGATGAGGTAAAAAGAAGAATTATGATCGGAACCTATGCTTTAAGTTCAGGTTATTATGATGCCTATTACCTTAAAGCTCAGAAGGTTAGAACTCTGATTAAAGATGATTTTGACCGTATCTTTAATGATTTTGACCTGATCATAACCCCAACTGCTCCTTCAACAGCGATTGAACTGGAATCAAAAAGTGATCCTTTAGAAATGTACCATACAGATATCTTTACAGTACCGATAAATATAGCCGGTGTACCTGCTATGTCTGTTCCCTGCGGTTTTGACAGCAGTGAGATGCCAATTGGTCTGCAGTTAATTGGACCTCACTTTGGCGAAGGGAAAATCATTCAGGCAGCTTATACCTTAGAGAAATTATTAAATATTAAAGAAAAGAGAGCAGAATTATAAATTATTGAGAGAGGTGAAAAAATGACCACTAAATACGAAACAGTAATTGGACTTGAAGTCCATGTCCAGTTAAATACCAATTCTAAAATTTTCTGCGGCTGCAGTACAGAATTTGGAAAAGAACCAAATGAAAATACATGTCCGGTCTGTCTGGGATTACCTGGAACTCTACCGGTTTTAAATAAAAAAGTAGTAGATTATGCGATTATGGCAGGACTTGCGTTAAATTGTGATATTGCAGAATACTCCAAGTTTGATCGTAAAAATTATTTCTATCCTGACTTACCTAAAGCCTATCAGATTTCTCAGTTTGACCTGCCGGTTGCAGAGAATGGTGAGATTGAAATAGAAACTGAAGCAGGGATCTTCAACATTGGAGTTACCAGAGTTCATCTGGAAGAAGATGCTGGCAAGTTGATTCACGAGGGGAGTATTGATAAATCTAAGGGTAGTTTAGTAGATTACAATAGAACCGGAGTCCCTCTGATCGAGATTGTAAGTGAGCCGGATATGAGAACTCCAGCTCAGGCAAAAGCCTATTTAACAGAGTTAAAAATGATTATGGAATATCTTGATATTTCTGACTGCAATATGGAAGAAGGATCACTGCGCTGTGATGCTAATGTTTCACTGCGGCCTGTAGGTCAGGAAGAGTTTGGTATCAAAGCAGAGCTGAAGAATATGAACTCCTTTAGTGCTGTAGAAAAAGGCTTAGAATATGAGGTCAAAAGGCAGCAGGAACTCCTTGATGAAGGGAAAAAGGTAGTTCAGGAAACAAGAACCTGGGATGAGTCTTTAAATAAGACAATTTCTATGCGTGGGAAGGAAGAAGCACATGATTACCGTTATTTCCCGGAGCCTGACTTAGTTCCTTTAGAAATTGATGAAGCCTGGAAAGAAGAAATGCAAAAAGAAATCCCGGAGCTGCCAAGGGAAAAATACAAACGCTTTATTTCCGAACTGGGCCTGCCTGAGTATGATGCAGGAGTTTTAACTGGAGATAAAGATCTGGCAGTTTTCTTTGAAGAAGTTCTTTCTGATTATGATGATCCTAAAAACTTAAGCAACTGGATGATGGGCGAATTTTTGCGATTATTAAATGAAAATGGTCATTCTCCTTTTGAATCTGGAGTTAGTCCAATTAATCTGGCAAAAATGCTTAAACTGATTGATCAGGATATTATCAGTGGTAAGATCGCTAAAGAAGTCTTTGAAAAAATGTACAATAGCGGCAGAGATCCGGAAACTATTGTCGAAGAAGAAGGATTAAAACAGATTAGTGATCAGGATGAATTAGAAAATATTGTAGATGCGATTATTGAAGATAATCCAGATGCAGTAGAAGATGTAGAAAATGGCAAAGAGAGAGCAATTGGATTTTTAGTGGGCCAGGTTATGAAAGAAACAAGAGGTAAGGCCAACCCTGGTCTGGTTAATCAGATGCTCAGAGATAAATTAATGAATTAATTAGTTAGTAGTAAGTATTTAACTCAATTGTTATTGGACAAATTATCAGCTGGCTTCTGGATCTAAATAGTTCTGGAGGCCAGTTAAATTTTGAAGTTAAATATTATTTTTGAGGGTGATTTTTTTGAAAATTAAAACTATAAAAGAAAAAATACAGAATAGAATACCCGGACCAACAAGAATTCAGCACTATTATTCAGTTTTAATACCTTTAATAGAAATAAATGGAGAAATCCACCTAATATATGAGCTGCGGTCACAAAATTTAAAAACTCAGCCGGGAGAAGTATCATTTCCGGGGGGAAGAATTGAGCGGGGAGAAGAGTTTTCTCAGGCGGCAGTAAGGGAATGCAGTGAAGAACTTTTAATTCCAGAATCAAAAATAGAACTTTTAGGAGAGGCTGATTATTTAATAACACCTTATAATTTTATAATTTACACTTTTGTCGGTAAAATTAATATTGATTCAATCGAGTCAATCAAGGTTAATAATTATGAAGTGGAAGAAATTTTTACAGTCCCTCTGGAATTTTTTCTTAATCATCAGGCTGAAAAATATGCAGCTGTTTTAAAAAGCGAATTTGATCAGGATTTCCCCTATCATCTCTTACCACAGGGAGAAAAATTTAACCCCCGTCAGGGAGATTATCAGATCTATTTTTACCGCTATCAGGATAGAGTTATCTGGGGTATTACAGCAGAGATCACCAGATCTTTTATTGAGATTATAAAACACTAATTATTTTGTAAATTACAGGCTCAAAGTTGACTATTTTGAATAAAAATATTCACTATTAACCAATATTATTAGAGATAAAAGGGGTTGTTATCAATGACTCAGTTAATTTTTGCAGACAGCTGGTCATCATATATTGTTGGTGCATTAATAGGTATTTTAAGCTGGTTCTCTTTTATAATTTCTAAGAAACCTCTGGGAACTTCTACCTCTTATGCACGTGGTTCAGCCAGACTGGGATCTATCTGCTGTGGAACTACTGTTTTTAATTGGAAATATTATCAGAAGTATAAGCCAGAACTTGAATGGCAGTCAATGCTGGTAATAGGGATTGTCCTGGGGAGTTTTATTTCCTCCCTTCTTTCCGGACAGTTTAGTCTGATATTTCTTCCTTTGACTGAGTTTGAATCAATTTTAAATCAGAGCTGCACTTTTAATTCTTTAATTGAGGCAGGTGAATCTAAATGGAAAGTAAAGTTAGATTACTCAAGGGGCTCGGCACTGGAATTATCTTTGGTTTTCTTCTCCAGCGGGGTGGAGTAACGGATTATAATGTGCTGGTGGGCCAGCTTCTTTTAGAAGATTTTACTGTGGCCAAAATTATTTTAACTGCTATAGTTGTTGGGATGGTTGGTGTTTATTTTTTAAGCGATAAAGATATTATTGAACTTAAGCCTAAATCGGGTTCTTTAAGACGTACTATTCCAGGAGGTTTGATTTTTGGTGTGGGTTTTGCTCTGCTTGGTTATTGTCCGGGGACTATTGCAGGAGCAATTGGTCAGGGTAGAATAGATGCTCTTATTCCTGGACTTTTAGGAATCTTTACTGGTTCATTTTTCTTTGCTGCTTTTTATGAAAAATATAGTGATTTAATAGATAAGAATATATTTAAGGTCGATACTCTACCTGAACTTCTAAAAGTTAATCACTGGAAGCTTATTATTCCCTTATCAACGGTTATTATTTTATTTTTAGTCTGGCTGGAAAGTATAGGGTTTTAAGATGGATTTTGAAATAGCCTTAACCTTAATGATTCTGCTAACCACAATCATACTATTTATAACTGAGTCTTTTCGGGTAGATATTATTGCTATACTAATAATGTTAACATTAGCCTGGACAGGACTTATTACTCCAGCAGAAGCTTTTTCGGGTCTTTCCAGTAATGCGGTAATAGCTATAATTGGTATTATGATTATAGGTTACGGGATGGAGAAATCTGGAGTTATGCAGAAGATAAGCAGACTGCTGCTTTCAGTTTCAGGTAAAGAGGAGAAGCAGCTAACAGTGATCCTCTCTCTTTCTGCAGGTGCAGTCTCTGCTTTGATGCAGAATATTGGAGTAATTGCCTTGTTTTTACCTGTTATCAGAAGGATGACTGAAAAGTTAAATTTATCTCTAAGAAAAGTATTAATGCCGGTTGGTTTTGCAGTTATCCTTGGTGGAAATCTGACAATGGTTGGTGCTGGTAATTTAATTGTTCTTAATGATCTTTTGATTCAGCAGAATGCCGACCCATTTAATCTTTTTGCAGTATTTCCAATTGGATTTGCAGTTTTAATTTTCGGGATTTTATATTTTTATTTTTTTGGAGGCAGGGTGCTGCCCTCAAATAAAAAAAGAGGAAACAGGTTTTTAGAAAGTCAGCAGAAATTAATTTCAAATTGGAAGCTGGCGACGACTGTTCACAGTTATTTAATCTCCAAAAATTGTGAGCTTTTAAATAAAACACTGGAAGAATCAAATCTCTGGTCTGATTATAATCTTTATCTTCTTGCCTTAAAAGAAGGTGATGATATATCATATGCACCCTGGCGTTTTACCAGATTTGCTGCTGAACAAAAAGTGATTATCATGGGAGAAAAAGATGATCTGCAGACTTTTGCTGAGGATTATAATTTAACTCTAAAAAAGGAATATAAAAATTATCTGGAACATCATGAATTGGAAGAAACTTCTTTTGCTGAGTTGATGGTACCTCCTCGTTCAGCTCTGGCTGGAAGAACTATTAGGGAAATTTCAATTCGAAAAAATTATTTTGTTAATCCTGTGCATTTGATCAGGGGGGAAAAAGAAATCAGAGGTGATTTTTCTGATTTCATTTTGCGAGCAGGAGATACATTAGTTGTTTATGGACCAAATGAAAATATCAGACAGCTGAAGACCAAGACTGATTTTGTACTTCTGACTTCTCTGCCTCCTAAAGAGGCTGAAGGTAATAAACCATTTTTTGCAATCTGGTCATTTTTACTATCAATTTTATTGATAATTTTAGGATTTAATCTGGGCCTGTCTTTTTTTACAGGAGCAGCCCTTGTAATCATATCTGGAATTGTGAAACCCGGTGAGATTTATCAAGCAGTTGATTGGAAAACGGTTTTTTTACTCTCTGGTTTAATTCCTCTCGGAATAGCTATGGAAAATACGGGTGCGGCTCATTATTTGGCTGATTTAATAATTAGTCCCCTGGAAAATGGGCCGGTATTTTTAATACTTTTAGCTGTTTCTCTGCTGGCCAGTATCTTTACCTTATTTATGTCAAATGTTGCTGCTACAGTTGTGCTGGTACCGCTGGTAATGATTATTGGAAATCAACTGGGGATTGCTCCCAGGGGTCTTGCTCTCCTGGCTGCAGTTTCCGCTTCTAATTCATTTATACTGCCTACACATCAGGTCAATGCTTTCTTTATGTCGGCTGGAGATTATAAGAGCAGTGATTATTTAAAAGCCGGAGGCTTTTTATCATTAATCTATATTTTCATCGCAAGTTTGATGATTTATTTATTTTATATTTAAACTACTGAAGAGGAGTGGTTATGAAGGAGCACCCTGGATGGTATTTACAGGAGATGCTCTTTTTGCAGGTGATGTAGGCAGAATTGATTTTCTGGGGGAAGAAAATTTAGAGAAGACTGGAGGCTGGCTTTATGATTCCATTTTTAATAAGATTCTGCCCTTAGGTGATGAAGTTATTCTCTGTCCGGCTCATGGTGCCGGTTCAGTCTGTGCAGCAGCTATTGCGGAAAGAGAATGGACAACTATTGGGATAGAAAGGAAGTTAAATCCTAAACTGCAGGTTGAAAATAAGGAAGAATTTATTGAGCTGGTTGGTGAAATGCTGGAATATCCACCTTATTTTAAATATATGGAAGAATCAAATTTAACTGGACTGGAACTTTTAGCTCATTATGAGCAGCCGGCGTCACTTTCAGCTGCTGAATTTGCTGAAGCAATGAAAGACGAGGATAGCTATATTATTGATGTGAGAACTGAATCAAGTTATGCCTCTGCCCATATACCAGGTTCAATTTCCATTCCGCTGCAGAATCTCCCAAGTTTTGTAGGCTGGTTTATTCCAACTGGAGCTGAGATCCTGCTGGTAACTGAAGGGGAATATCCAGATGAGGCTATCAGGTATTTATATAGAACTGGTTATGATAATATTGCGGGTTATTTAAGCGGAGGAATTATTAGTTGGCATCTGGGTGGAAAGAAGAGTGACTCAGTTAATACAGTAACGGTTGATAAGCTCTGTACCATGCTGGATACGGAGCCTGAAGATTGGTTTATTCTTGATATTCGCTCAGAAGATGAACTAAAAACAGAAGGTGAGATCCAGAATGCTGAGAATATTCACTTAACCCAGCTGCCTGAGCATTATAATGAACTGCCTCAGGATAAACCTTTATATATATTCTGTGGAAGTGGTTTAAGATCGATGACTGCTGCAAGTTTACTTCAGAAAGAGGGTTTTATTAATCAGAGGGTAGTATTAGGTGGTTTGGTTGCCTGGAATTCAACTAGCTGTCCACTTGTTTAGTGATTAAATAGATAAAAATTATAAATTAAATGGCCCATTTTGGGCCATTTTGTTTGCGAATTTCAAAAATAGTTATTCGAACTTTGTTAAATAAATCTTTAATATAGCTTGACATTTTATTCACTATATCGTATTATTTAGATAAAGCAATACAAATTCAGAATGGAGGTAGAAAAATGCCTTTTTTTACAAGTGAACAAGGAAAAAAAGTTTTGAAAGACCAGGAAGAAATTTTAGAAAAAGAAGCAAAATTATTAAAAGCTCTGGCTCATCCAGTGAGACTGGTGATTGTTAAAGGTTTAATGGCCGAAGAAGGATGTAATGTTTCAGAAATGCAGGAATGTTTAAATATTCCGCAATCAACATTATCCCAGCATTTAGCAAAATTAAGGGAAGCTAATATTTTGAATAGTAAAAGAAATGGACTGGAAAGAAATTATTATGTTGTCAATGAAACAATTATGAAGATCATAAATGTACTCAGCGATTTCGAAAAAAATCAGTAAATAAAAAATAATTTTAGATTAAAAAAATCTAGGAGGAATAAAATGTCAGATAAAGTAATAATAGTGGGTGGAGTTGCTGGAGGAGCAAGTACTGCAGCTCGCCTGCGGAGAATGGATGAAGATCTTGAAATAATTATGTTAGAAAAAGGAGAACATATTTCCTTTGCCAATTGTGGTTTGCCATATCATATCGGAGAAGTAATTGAGGAAAGGGAAAAGCTTTTAGTTCAAACACCTCAATCAATGCAGGACAGATTTAAGATTGATGTTAGAATTCAACATGAAGCTGTAAAAATTAAGCGGGAGGAAAAAACAGTTGAGATTAAAGATTTAAAAACTGGAGAAATATACAAAGAAAGCTATGATAAATTGGTTTTATCTCCCGGGGCAGAACCTATTAAGCCGCCGCTTCCTGGTCTGGATTTTCCAGAAGTTTTTACCCTGAGAAATATTCCAGATACAGATAAGATTAAGAATTTTGTAGATAATCAAAAACCTAAACGAGCGGTAGTGGTTGGAGGAGGTTTTATTGGCCTGGAAATGGCTGAAAATCTTCATGAAAGAGGAATTGAAGTTTCAGTGGTTGAGATGATGGATCAGTTAATGGGTTCTTTAGATTACGAAATGGCTGCAATGCTGCATAACCATCTCAGAACTAAAGGGATTGATCTTCACCTGGGAGATGGTATTGCAGCAGTAGAAGCGGCTGCTGAGAGAAAAATAGTAAAATTACAGAGCGGCAGGACAATTAAGACTGATATGATCATTTTATCTATCGGAGTTAGCCCCCTGACTGAGCTGGCAGAAGAAGCTGGACTGGAAATCGGAAGCAGTAAGGGAATCAAAGTAAACGAATATCTGCAGACCTCTGATCCCAGTATTTATGCGATTGGTGATGCAATTGAAGTTAAAGATTTAGTTACAGGTCAGCCTGCCCGAATTCCGCTGGCCGGTCCTGCAAATAAACAGGGTAGAATAGCTGCAGATAATATCTGCGGCAGAAAAGAAAAATATAAGGGTACTCAGGGAACTTCAATTGCTAAAGCTTTTGATCTGTCAATTGCTTCCACAGGGGTTTCGGAGAAAACACTTCAGGATTTAAAATGGGATTATAAAGTTATTCATACCAATTCCAATAATCATGCCGGTTATTATCCTGGTGCAGTACCCATGATGATTAAATTAATTTTTGCTCCCGAAAATGGTAGAGTACTGGGAGCACAGATTGCCGGTTATGATGGGGTAGACAAAAGAATCGATATTCTGGCGACAGCAGTCAGACAGGAAATGGATGTTTTTGATCTGCAGGAGCTGGAGCTTGCTTATGCCCCACCCTTTGGTTCAGCAAAGGATCCCGTGAATATGGCCGGGTTTGCTGCAGGTAATCTCTTAAAAGGAGTTGTAGATACTGCTTACTGGCAGGAATTAGAGAATATTGATTTTGAGGAGACTGTTATTTTAGATGTTCGAGAAGAAGTCGAAACCCAGTTAGGTAGTATTGAGCTTGGGAACTCAATTAATATTCCTTTAAATGATTTACGTGATAATTTAGATAAACTTGACCCGACAAAAGAGTATATAGTTTATTGTGCCATTGGTTTAAGAGGCTATATCGCTGCGCGAATAATGCAGCAGAATGGGTTTTCTAAAGTCCGTAATTTGAGTGGTGGCTATAAATTGTATAAGGCTGTTCAAGATGATCAGGAAAAGGTTATTGAGGATCCAGCTGAAGCAAGCTATAATTCTGCAGAAAGTCCAGAAGAGGCTAAACAGGTCGGTAAAGATATGCTCAAACATATTAGAGGTACAGTGGTAGAACTTGATGCCTGCGGTCTGCAGTGTCCGGGTCCAATTATGCAGGTTTATAAGAAGATGGAAACAATGGAAAATGGTGATCTTCTGGAAGTGACAGCAACTGATCCTGGCTTTATGCAGGACATTAAAGCCTGGGCTAAAAACACCGGCAATACAGTTTTAAGCATTGAGGAAGCTGCTGATAAAATTGAAGTTACACTTTTAAAAGGCCAAGCTAATAATCTGAAGCAGGAAAGTAAAAAAATTAATAACAGCGTTTCGGAGCCGGTCAAAAAAGGAAAAACTATGGTAGTTTTTAGTGGGGAACTGGATAAAGCAATAGCATCATTTATTATTGCTAATGGAGCAGCTGCTATGGGAAATCAGGTAACCTTATTCTTTACCTTCTGGGGTTTAAATGTTTTAAGAAAAGATGGACCTGTAAATGCTGATAAAAATATGATGGAGAAAATGTTTGCTAAAATGATGCCTCAGGGAAGTAAAAAACTTCCTCTTTCCAATATGAACATGATGGGAATTGGTCCCAAAATGATCAGGGGAATTATGGAGAAAAAGGGTGTTGATTCTCTGGAAGAATTGATTGAAGACGCTGTAGATAATGGAGTCAGACTTGTTGCCTGTCAGATGACAATGGATATGCTGGGTATTAAAAAAGAAGAATTAATTTCAGGCGTAGAAGTTGGAGGAGTTGCAACTTTCTTAGGTTCAGCCGATGAATCAAATATGAGTCTCTTTATTTAAATAGTGAATTTAATACTTAATATAGATTTGGAGTTTATTCTTAATTAAAAAAGAAAACTATTAAATTAATATCCCCTGAGAAGGCAGCGCTTTTAAAGCTTTCTCAGGGGATTTTTAATCTCAAAAATTATGTTTCAATCTTTTTGAAGGTAGAGAATCATTTTAAGTTTTTTGTTTTGCTTCCATATTTATAAAAATTCGTTTAAATTTATATCTAAGCCAGATTGAAGCCGGGAAAATACTGACAGCTTCTGAGATTGGAAAAGCAAACCAGAGGTACTCCAGACCAAACCAATGTCCTAAAAAATACATTACCGGCAGCAGCACAACAATTTGCCGTAAAAAAGAGAAAACGAGACTGGGGAATCCATTACCCAGAGCCTGAAAAGTAGTTGAGATAATTATTGCAGGACCGATAACAGGGAAAGCAATACTTATTTTTTTGAGGGCGTCTGTACCAATCTTAAGCAGCTCTGGATCACTATTAAACATTTTAATTAATAATTCAGGAACAGTCTGAAAAAGAATAAAACCTGTAGTTGTAAAGGTTACAGCAACTAATAGAGCAGATTTAAAAGTCTTTTTCATTCTTTCAGGATTATTATGGCCAAAATTATAGCCCATAATTGGCATATAGCCCTGATTGAGACCAAAAACAGGCATAAAAACAAAGGACTGCAGCCTGAAATAAATACCGGCAGCTGCAATTGCTGTACTGCCAAAACCTGCCAGAATTTTATTCATTCCTCCCAGCATAAAACTTGCCAGAAACTGCATAACCATTGCCGGAAAACCAACCACATAAATATCTCTTATTATTTGAAAATCAAAAGAAAAATCTTTTAAAGAAATCTGAAGCTCATTTTTTTTGCTAAAAAGTAAGATGTAAATCAAAAAGCTGCCGCTAATTATACGCGCAGTTACTGTTGCAATTGCTGCTCCAGCTACTCCCATTTCCGGAAAAATCCAGAGTCCGTAAATCAAAAAGGGGTCAAGGATAATATTCAAAACAGAGCCGATCAACATGGCTACCATTGGGGTAAATGTATTTCCCTCTCCCCGCAGTATATTATTACTAATCATCGGGAAAAACATAGCTATAGAACCAATTAAAATAATTTTGATATATTCACTTCCCATCCTGATCAAATTAGCTTCGTTTGTAAATAACTGCAGAATCTGATCAGAAAACAAAAAACCAAAAATAGCAACTATTATTCCATAAAATACAGAAAGCATAATACTGTGTTCCGCTGCATTAACAGCAGCATGTTCATTGTTTTCTCCCAGTCGTCTGGAAATTAATGAACTGGCTCCAACACCGGTACCTACTCCAATACCAATTAAAATAATTTGAATCGGAAAAGCTAAAGACAGAGCTGAAAGAGCATCAGTGCTGATTCTTCCTACATAAATACTGTCAACTACGTTATATAAAGCCTGAATTGCCATAGCAATAATTGAGGGAATCGAAAGCCTTATCAGCAGCGGAATTATTGGTTCTGTACCAAGTTTTTGAGAATTACTTTGCATTTTAACTGCCTCCAGTTATCTATTATTTAAAATATGTTGTCAAATACGAAATTGCAGGAATGCTCAGTGCTGCCATTAAAGTAGATAAAAATAGACTTTCAGCTGCAAAAACATAATTACCCTCATATCTTTCGGCGAAAATAACTCCATTAGCGGCAGCTGGCATTGCTATTTGTAAAACTAAAATGCTTCTTATTGGATCAGCAATATTAAAGTAATTTAAAATTAATAGAGCTGCAGCAGGAATTATTAATAGTTTTAAAGTTGAATAAGCAATAATATTTAAATCCTTAAAAATACCTGATATTTTAATCTCGGCCAGCCCACTCCCAATAACCAGCATGGAAAGGGGAAAAGTAGCTTCTGCCAGCATATCAACAGCTGTCATTATTGGACCTGGAAGTTTGAGACCAGTTAACATTAAAAATAAGCCAATTATAATTGCAATTACACCGTTATTAAAAATATCCCTTAAATTGATCTCTTTTTCGTCATTTCCCCGCAAAAACAGATTGGCCCCATAGGTCCATAAAAAGATGTTAAAGACCACAACTCCAATCGAACCGAAAAAAATACCGTTTTCTGGAAATAAGACATCGATCACCGGCAGTCCCATATATCCAACATTTCCAAAGATCAGGAAAAATTTAAGTACAATTTTTTTGTCCCTGGAAATGGGGAAAAATCTGGCAATTAATGAGGCAGCTGCTATTAGAATTAAATAGAAAGCAATCCAGTATAAAAATAAATCTTTAAAATCCCCCAGCATTTTAGCAGTGATCTCAATTTGGAGAGAGGAAATTAACATAGCGGGCAGAATTAAGTCCAAAAGCAGCTTAGAGATGGCACCGGTTTCTTTTTTATCGAGATGTTTGCTGCGCCTGAGAAAATAACCAACAGCAATTAATAGGAATAATGATATAATTTGTGTTATGACCACCTGAAAATTCAAAATACTGCCTCCTTGTGGAATGCTTTAGTTATCTGTAGGTTCTATTGTTATTAATTAAATTTAATTATTTGTTTCTAAATCATAAATATTCTATCAAATTATTCTACCATAGAAGTATTAAGCTGTAAAGTTTGCTAAGCTGGAGTTTTATGTGATAAACTTTTATAAGGACATTACAGCAATAATAATTATAGAGGAGTGCCAATTTTGAAAAAAGATGAAATTAAAACTTTTAAAATAGAAGATTTAGCCCATGGTGGAGATGGAGTGGCCAGAGCAGAGAATGGAAAGGCTGTTTTTATTGCTCTAACTTTACCTGGAGATCTTGTAAAAGCAAAAATCACTAAGATTAAAAAAGATTATGCTTTTGCTGAGTTAGTAGAAGTTGTTGAAGCCGGTGAAGGAAGGATCAAAGCTTCCTGTCCAGTTTATAATGAGTGTGGAGGCTGTCAGCTTCAGCATATTAATTACCAAAAAGAATTAGAATTTAAACAGAACAATCTTAAACAGCTAATTAATCGGATCGCAAAAATTGAAGACTTTAAATTAAGGGATGTGCTGGCTGCAGATGATGATTTTCGCTACCGAAATAAGGCTCAATTCCCCCTGGATTTAGATGACGAAGGTCAGATAACTGCCGGATTTTATAAAAGAGGAAGTCATGAGATTGTGCCCAATCATGACTGTCTGATTCAGCATCCCTTAATCAACAGAATTTTAAGAATCACCCTGGAAGAATTAAATAAATTTCAGCTCAGTGTATATAATGAGAATACATTAAGTGGACTGCTGCGGCACCTGGTGATTAGAGTTGGAACCTGTACCAATCAGGCCTTACTGGTAATGGTCACTAATGGTGATGACTTTATCGATAAAAATTTAATTGCCAGAACTCTGGTGCGTAAAATTCCTGAGTTAAAAGGTGTAGTTCAAAATATAAATACTAAAAATACAAATGTTATTTTTGGTAAAGAGGATATTCTGCTGGCTGGTGAAAATAAAATTACTGAATATATTGGTAAGACAGCTTATTCAATTTCTGCCAGATCATTTTTTCAGGTTAATACCATGCAGGCCAAAAAGTTATATGATACAGCAGCAAAATATCTTGGTGATGATGGTAATGCGAGAGTGATTGATGCTTTCTCCGGTACGGGTAGTATTGCTCTTTATCTGGCAGATCAGGCAGAAAAAATTTATGCAGTTGAATCTTTAAAATCTGCTGTGGAAGATGCCAGAGCTAATGCTGAATTAAATAAAATCAATAATGTAGAATTTGAGCAGGGACTAGTAGAAGATAAACTGCCGGAATTACTAAAAAATGATCAAATTGATACAATTATTTTTGATCCTCCCCGAAAAGGACTGGATGAAAAAACAATTAATTTGCTGCTGGAAAATAAGCTTGAAAAAATAATCTATATTTCCTGTAATCCTGCTACTCTGGCAAGAGATCTAAAGCGGTTAAAATCAAAATATAAATTAGTAGAAATTCAGCCTGTAGATCTTTTTCCTCAGACTTACCATATAGAATCTGCTGCTTTTTTGAATAAAACTTAAAAATTGTGGGTGTTTTACGGAATATATCAAATACAAATGAAACAATATTTTTGATAAAAAGCTTGCCAAGACTGGTATTCTTATGATATATTATTATAAAGTTGGTCATTATTTTAAGAATCAAGTTACTCCATAATTGGAGGTTGAATTATGAATTTATTTCTATTAATTATATTTGTAATAGTTGGGATTGCCGGTTTGATTTATAATGTTGATTCTGGTGTTTTTATTGGGCTGGGATTAATACCCTGGCAGATTTTAAAAATTAAGATTAAGAGAAAATTTGTCTTAACCGCTATAATCATCTCTTCGGCAGCAGGGCTTGGATATTTTATTTATCATTCTAAGTGGTTAATCGCTGCTTTGTTTGTCTTTATCCAGCTCTATAATTATTGGGGTTATTTAAATATTGTTAATGAATAAAAATCAAATTAGAAAACAGGATATGAAGGAGGAATAAAAATGCCGACATATTTATATGAATGCGAAAAATGTGGTAGATTTGAAGAATTTCAGAATATTAGTGAGGATGCTTTAGAGGAATGTCCGGAATGCAGTGGTGAGGTTAAGAGGATTATCGGTTCTCCGGGAATTATTTTTAAAGGATCTAATTTTTATGTGAATCAGGATAAAAAAAGCTCAACTAATAATTCTACTAAAAGCTCAACTAAAAGTAATGAAAAAAAGAGTGAAAAAGTTTCTTAAATTATTTTTGGCTGGCGACAGTCCAGTTTATATTTGAGCCATAAAATTACGCAAATAAGCCGGCCTTAGTGCCGGTTTTAATTTTTTCTATCTGTGATTTGACTTTTAATAACGAAAGAAGGTAAAAAATGACTATTGTGGCTGCTAAAAAATGTTATAGTTATCAGGCAGAAGAACTTTCTGAAAAGTTGGATATTTTGCTGCAGGAGCTTGGGGGATTGGAAAATTTTATCCAGGCCGGTGATCAGGTAGTTTTTAAGACAAATCTTTTAATGGGCAAGGCGCCGGAGGAAGCTGTAACTACCAATCCTGAATTTATAAGGGCTCTGGCTAGAAAGGTTAAAGCGCTAGGAGCAGAGGTAGTTATTGCCGATAGTCCAGGTGGTCCTTTTAATGAAAAATTACTCAAAAGAGCATATCAGAAATCTGGTCTTTATGAGATGGCTGCTGTAGAAAATTTGAAATTGAATTATAATACTGATTCTCAAAAACATGAATATCGAGCAGGGAAGATCAATAAATCTTTTCAGCTGGTCTCTTATTTAGAAGCTGCTGATTTAGTAATCAACTTACCAAAGTTAAAAACTCATGGTTTAACAATGTATACAGGTGCAGTCAAAAATCTTTTTGGCTGTATTCCGGGAGTTTTGAAAGCAGAATACCATCTGCGGATGCAGTCAGTTGATGATTTCTCGCGGATGTTAAATGATCTGGCAGCACTTGTTGCTCCAGAATTAACAATTATGGATGCAGTTGTAGGTATGGAGGGAGAGGGTCCTTCTAATGGGCAGCCGCGGGAGTTTAATTATTTACTGGCTTCTACTTCCCCGTATTATCTTGATCTGGCAGCTGTCAGACTGATGGGAATTACACCGGAAGAAAAAGTTCCTTCAATTAAAGCCGCACTGGCTGATCAGTTTATCAACAGGGATAATTTAGAACTTAGAGGGGATCAGATTGAGCCGTTAACTAATGTTAAAATTCCAAAAATCGAAAAGGAAAATAATCTGCTTGATGCAAAATTACCTAATTTTTTATCAGATATTATAGAGAAATTTTTGCGTCCTAAACCAGTTTTCAAAGAAGAAAATTGTGTAGGCTGTCGAAACTGTGCTGAAAACTGCCCACCTGAGGCAATTACAATGGTTGATAATTTTCCAGAAGTGGAGTTGGAGACATGTATTCGCTGTTTCTGCTGTCAGGAACTTTGTCCCTATGATGCAGTAGAAATTAAATATCCACTGCTGGCGAAGCTGCTTTTTTCAAATTAATGGAGGTTTAATAAAAAATGAGAATAGGAGTTATTTCAGATACCCATTTACCCAATACAGATCAAGATTTTCCGGAAGAATTAATTGCAGAATTAAGAAAAGTTGACTTAATTATTCATGCTGGTGACCACTGTGAAGAACGATATTTAAATAAATTAAAATCGATTGCCGAAGTTAAAACTGTTGCCGGCAACAGAGACAGTTACCCCTTACAGAAGAAATTAAAAGATAAATTAACTTTTGAAGCTGCCGGTCAGAAAATTTCTGTGATTCACGGCCATCAATTTCGGGGTAAAAATATTCTTCAGGGTTTAAATTACACATTTGTGGATAGTGATATTATTGTCTTTGGTCATACACATCGGCCTTTTAATGAACGTTTAAGTGATAAATTATTTTTTAATCCGGGCTCACCAACTGATAAACGACTGGAAAAAAATTATACATTTGGTATAATAGAAATTGAAGAAGAAATAAAAGCTGAAATTAAAATTTTGAAGGAGGAATCTTAATGTCAGTACATGATACTGCAAGAAGACTGCAGAGAAAGTTAAAGAATTCCGATGAATATCAAAAGTATCAGGACTTACGCGAAAAAGTGATGGAAAAAGAGGGCTCTAAAAAAATGCTGCTGGATTATCAAAATTTGATGATGGAGATGCAGAGTAAGAGGATGTCAGGAGAAGAATTGAGCCAGGAAGATAAAGAGAGACTGCAGAACCTGCAGAATTTTATTGAGATTAATAATAATGTAAAAAAATATTTAGAGGCAGAATATGCTTTAAGCCAGACAATTCAGGATATCCAGAAAATTATATTTTCTGATATTGAAGTTGGAATTCCAGAGGAAGAACTGCAGCCTGAAAATGAAAATTCCGCAGCGGCTGATTCAGAAGAATATAGTGAAACAGCAGAGGCGGAAGACAGCGAAAAATAAATTTAAAAAAGCATCCCCACCTGAGGATGCTTTTAAAATCTTTTTTTATTTAAATGTTAAAAACTTTAATTTGTTGAACTAAATTAAACAGATTGTACTTCCTGAACTCCGTCAACATTTTGTTTTAAAGTTCTTTCAATACCATTTTTTATGGTTAAGGTTGACATTGGACAACCACTACAGGCTCCTAAAAGTTTTACTTTAACGACTCCATCTTCAGTTACTTCGACTAATTCAACATCTCCGCCATCAGCCTGAAGACTTGGTCTGATTTTATCAATATATTTTTGTACTTCTTCTTTCATACTTGCACCTCCTAAATTAACATTTGATTATATTATACAAAAAAACTCAAGATTTTACAAGTATAAATTTAAAAGGAATGATTTAAATGTCCGATTTTGTCCATCTTCACAATCATACAGCCTTTAGTCTGCTGGATGGAGCAATTAGAGTGGATTCCTTAATCAAAAAAACAAAAGAATATGAGATGCCAGCAGCTGCGATTACCGATCACGGTGTGCTCTATGGCATGATTGATTTTTATAGAAAAGCAAAAAAAGAGGGAATTAAACCGATTATTGGGGCAGAAATTTATCTGTCACCGGGCAGCCGCTTTGAAAAGAGCCGTAAGCGCTATCATCTGGTGCTGCTGGCTCAGAACAAGCAGGGATATCACAATTTAATTCAGCTGGTTTCTAAAGCCTGGCTGGAGGGGTTTTATTATAAACCCCGGGTTGATAAAGAGCTGCTGGCAGAATACAGTCAGGGTTTAATTTGTTTATCTGCCTGTCTGCAGGGAGAAATCCCGCAGCTTTTACTTAACGGTAATTATGATCTGGCCCAAAAGGCCGCCTCTGATTATCAGGCTATTTTTGGTAAAGAAAATTTCTTTTTAGAGCTGCAGGACCATAATCTGCAGCAGGAGAAAGAAGCAGCCCAGGGTTTACTAAAGTTAAGCCGGGAAAATAATATTCCTGCTGTCGTTACTAATGACAGCCACTATCTAAATAAAGAAGATGCAGAACTGCAGGATATTTTACTGGCTCTGCAGACCGGGACAACTGTGGATGATGAAAATAGGATGACCTTTAGTGGAGAAGAATTTTATTATAAAACACCGACTGAGATGCGGGAACTTTTCCCGGAACTTGATTCTGCCTATCAAAATACTGTCCGGATTGCGGATCGGGTTGAGGTTGATCTTGATTTTAATCATTTTTATCTGCCCGAATATCCGGATCTGGGGGAAGAAAAATCTCCGGAGGATCTGCTGAAAAAATTATGTTTTAAAGGCTTAAAAGCAAAAGATATGTCTTCAAATCAGGAAGCTGTGGAAAGGCTCAAATATGAGCTCAGGATAATTTTTGAGATGGGTTATGCGGCCTATTTTTTAATTGTCTATGATTTTGTAAAATATGCAGAGGATAATCAAATTATGGTTGGTCCCGGTCGGGGTTCAGCTGCCGGGAGTTTAGTTGCCTATCTTTTAAATATCACCAAAGTTAATCCTTTAAAATACGGCTTAATTTTTGAGCGCTTTTTAAATCCAGAAAGGGTAACAATGCCCGATATTGATATCGATTTTGATGAGAATCGGGATCAGATTATTGAATATGTTAAGCAGAGATATGGGACAGAACGGGTGGCTCAGATTGGAACTTTCGGGACTATGGCGGCCCGGGCAGCAGTCAGAGATGTCGGTAGAGCTCTGGCTATTCCCTACGGAAAAGTTGATCGGGTGGCAAAATTAATTTCTTCTCGCAAAGGTATAGAACAGTCAATGAAAGATCAAAATAAACTGCAGGAGCTTTATCAAAATGATGGAGAAATTAAAGAACTGCTTGATTATGCTAGAGGGGTTGAAGGCCTACCGCGCCATATTTCGACTCATGCAGCCGGAGTTATCATTGGGGCTGAACCGCTGGCCCAGATAGTTCCGCTGCAGAAGCAGGATGAGAGTGTAATTACCCAGCTGCCGATGGGTGATCTGGAAGCTCTGGGACTTTTAAAGATGGACTTTTTAGGATTAAGAAATTTAACAGTAATCAAAAATACTCTTAAATTGATCGATGAGCGTCATGGTGAAAATATAGATATCGATAATCTTCCACTTGACGATCCAGATGTATACCAGTTTCTTTCAACTGGAAAGACAGCTGGTGTTTTTCAGATGGAATCTTATTTATTTCAGTCTTTAAATAAAAAAATGAAGCCGGAGCGCTTTAATGATTTAATTGCCATGCTGGCCCTGGGGCGTCCTGGTCCTTTAGGCAGTAATATTGTAGATGATTTTATTGCTATCAGGCACGGCAAAAAAGAAGCAGAATATTTACATCCTAAATTAAAGCCTATACTAGAAGAAACCTTTGGAATGATTTTATATCAGGAACAGGTTATGGAAATTGCAAGTACTCTAGCCGGTTACAGTATGGGTGAGGCGGATCTTTTACGTCGAGGAATGGGTAAAAAGAAATTAAAACTGGTTGCAGCCGAAAGAGAAAAATTTGTTAAAGGGGCAGTAGAGCGGGGGATTGCGGAAGAAACTGCTCAGGAAATTTTCGACCAGATGGAGTATTTTGCTGGTTATGGTTTTAATAAATCACACTCAACTGCCTATGCATTTTTAGCCTATCAGACTGCCTATCTAAAATATCATTACCCGGCTGAATTTATGGCCGCTTTATTTTCTTCTGTGATGGGCAATCAGGATAAAATTTCAGATTATATTAAAGCTTCACGGGAAATTAATCTGGATATTTTACCACCTGATATCAATCAAAGCTACCATGATTTTACTGCTGAAAATGAGGGACAAATTCGTTATGGACTGAAGGCAATCAAAAATGTGGGTTCTGGAACAATTAACGCTTTAATAAAGGCAAGAAAAGAAAAAGAATTTACTTCTTTGATCGATTTTTTGAAAAGAGTTGACATTTCAGCAATTAATGTACAGAGTCTGGAAGCTTTTATAAAAGCAGGTGCCTTTGATCAGATTTCTGTCAGCAGGGCTTCACTGCTTTTGAACTTTGAGGATTTATACAATAAATATAATAATTTATCAAAACATCGGGCGCAGGGACAGCAGTCTTTTGCAGAGTTATTTGAAGATCAGAATGAATTTTTAGAAGAAGACTTAAATTATACTGAGGTAGAGGAATTAAAGACCGAAACTATCCTGGAACAGGAAAAAGAATTTCTGGGGATTTATCTTTCAGCTCATCCTCTTGACCAGTATCAGGATAAACTACGGCACTTAAACACTTATTCGATTAATAAAGTTTTGCAAGTGCCAGAAGGGCAGAAAGTATTGACAGCAGCCTATTTAATAAATTATAAAGAACATATTACCAAACGCAACAATAAAATGGCATTTTTAACAGTCAGTGACCGGGAAGAAAAAATTGAGGTAATAGTTTTTTCTGACTTATTTAAAAAAATAAACTTTGATTTAGAAGAAAATCGAGGCCTTTTAATTTACGGTGAAAAAAGTGATGAGCAGCTGATTGCAAAAAAAGTAATTTCTTTAAAAGATAAATTACTATTAATTGATATTTCTGAGCTGCCTAAAAATAGGATTGTTAAGTTAAAAAGATATCTCTTAAAAAAAGAAGGTAATGTTTCGGTTCTGTTGAAAAGGAATAACAGGCTAATCATAACTGCTGATAAGTACAATATTAATATGAGTCAGCAGACTCAAAATGAATTAGAAAGAGCTTTAAAAAAATCAGAGTATAAATTTATCTAAGCTTAAACTCTTCATTTCTTTGACTGTTGGTCGAAAAAATGTGATAAATTTGGCAAACTTTATCTTAAAAATATCAAAAATTCTTGACAATGCTTTTTAGCTTATTATATTATTAAGTGGGTAAAGGAGGAAAAACTATGGATGTTAATGCTGATTATATTTTAATTAAGGCTCTGGAAGATGGGGTTACAATTATTGGTTTAACCAGAGGCAAGGATACTAAATTTAATCATACAGAAAAATTGGATAAGGGAGAAATCCTGGCTGCTCAGTTTACCGAAAATGTTTCTGCAATGAAAATTCGAGGCAAAGCAGAGATAATGAGCAAACACGGTAAAGTTAATTCTGAAGGTAAATAATAGCTTTGGTTTCCGATAGATGTTTCTAATTGTCGGAAAATTGAAAGGAGCTTACAAATGTGGCAGGTTGTATATATAGCTTCTTCGAAAGAGGAAGCTGATAATATTTTAAAAATTATGGAAAAAGAAGGCTTTATGGTTCAGGTTGATGATGCTGGAGCCGGTAGTTATCAGATTAAGGTTCCGGCAATTGAAGCTGAAGAAGCCTATTCCTGTTTACATACAAATATTTAATTGGAGGTATAGAAATGAAAAAAATAGCAGTACTGACAAGTGGAGGAGATGCTCCAGGAATGAACCCTGCTATCAGATCTGTAGTGCGAACAGCTATCTACAAAGGTCTGGAAGTAGTTGGTGTAAAACATGGATATAAGGGTTTAATTGAAAAAGATTTTTTCCCAATGCACAGGGGATCTGTTGCAGATATCGTCCAGCGTGGAGGAACAATTTTACTATCAGCCCGCTGTGAAGAATTTAAAACAGAAGAGGGTAGAAAAAAAGCTTATGCTAATATGAAAGAAGAAGGTATAGATGCCCTGGTTGTAATTGGGGGTGATGGTTCTTTAAAAGGTGTGCAGAAAATTAATGCTGAAAGTGATATTAAGGCAGTTGGTATTCCGGGTACTATCGATAATGATTTATCCTGTACTGATTATACAATTGGTGTTGATACAGCCATGAATACAATCCTGGATGCAATCAACAAGATTAGAGATACTGCCACCTCTCATGAGAGAACCTTTGTAATTGAATGTATGGGACGTGATTCGGGCTATTTAGCATTAATGACCGGTCTGGCTGGTGGAGCTGAATATATCTTAGTTCCCGAAATAGATTTTACACCACAGCAGGTTTGTGATAAAATTACACAAGGATTTGATAGAGGTAAGTTACACAGTCTGATTTTAATTGCAGAGGGCGTCAAAGCACCATTTGCTGATTTAAGTGAATACAATGGAAGTCCCGGGATGGCTATGGGAGATTTGATTAGAGAAAGAACAGGCATGGAAACCAGAGTAACCATTTTAGGCCATCTGCAGCGCGGGGGAAGTCCTACAGCAACAGATAGAATTGTTGCCAGCCGTATGGGTGGTAAAGCTATTGACCTTTTACTGGCAGGTAAGAGAGATAAGATGGTTACCTATAAAGATAATTCAATTGGCTGTTGTGAAGTTGCAGATGCAATTAAAAAGACTGAAACCATAAATATGGATATTTATAATTTAGCAAATATTTTATCAATGTAAGTTAATAATTGGGAGGTTAATATGAGAAAAACGAAGATAGTATGTACTTTAGGACCAGCGACAAATGATAAAGAAATTATTAAGGAAGTTGTAGAGGCCGGGATGGATGTGGCCCGTATGAACTTCTCTCATGGAGATCATGCTGAACATAAACAGAGAATGGACATGGTTAAAGCAGCAGAAAAAGAAACAGGTAAAACTGTAGGTATCATGCTTGATACCAAAGGCCCGGAGATTAGAACTGGAGAAATGAAGGGTGACAAGATTCAGTTAGAAGCAGATACTGAACTTGTGGTTACAAAAGAAGATGTTGAGGGTACAACTGAAATGATTTCTGTCTCCTATAAAGATTTAGCTCAGGATATGGAAGTAGGAAATAAAATTTTAATTGATGATGGCCTAATTGAGCTTGAAGTTACAGCAATTGATGGTGAAAATGTAATTACCAGAGTTGTTAACGGGGGAGAACTGGGTTCCCGTAAAGGTGTTAACCTGCCAGGTGTTAAGGTGAGCTTACCACCTTTAACTGAAAAAGATATTTCTGATATCCGCTTTGGTGTAGAACAGGGAATTCATTTTATTGCTGCATCTTTTGTGCGTAAAGCCAATGATGTTATTGAAATCCGTAAAATTTTAGAAGAAACAGGTAATGAAGATATTTTTATTATTGCTAAAATAGAAAACCAGGAAGGTGTAGAAAACCTGGATTCTATCTTAGAAGTAGCAGATGGAATCATGGTTGCCCGTGGTGACCTGGGAGTAGAAATTCCTGCAGAAAAGGTACCAATAGTCCAGAAAATAATGATTAGAAAGAGTAATGAAGCTTCAAAACCTGTAATTACAGCAACCCAGATGCTTGATTCTATGATTAGAAATCCTCGACCAACTAGAGCTGAGGCTTCTGATGTGGCAAATGCTATTTATGATGGAACAGATGCAACAATGTTATCTGGAGAATCTGCAGCCGGTAAATATCCTGTAGAATCAGTAAAAACTATGGCTCAGATTGCTAAAGAAGTCGAGAATTCTGAAAGTTATAAAGAAAAGTTTGCCGGTAAATATGAATTCGCAGCTGATTCTGTTACTGCTGCAATTTCACTTGCTACCTGTCAGACTGCCGAAGAACTTGGTGCAGAA
This sequence comes from Halanaerobium saccharolyticum, assembly GCF_004362045.1. Classification (GTDB taxonomy): domain Bacteria; phylum Bacillota; class Halanaerobiia; order Halanaerobiales; family Halanaerobiaceae; genus Halanaerobium; species Halanaerobium saccharolyticum_C. The sequence goes on from NZ_SNWX01000027.1 coordinate 32,285, forward strand.
GCAGTTATTACATCAACAGGTTCTGGTCTAACAGCCCGTACAGTTTCTAAATATAGACCACAGACACCCATTATTGCTGTTACTCCAAATAAGAGAGTATTACATCAGCTGGCAATGACCTGGGGAGTTTCTCCACTACTTGCTGCCAGAAGTTCTACAACTGATGAAATGATGGATAATGCCATTTCTACAGCTCTTGAACACAAGTTAATTGATGAAGGAGATCTGGTAACAATTACTGCCGGTACTCCAGTTGGTATTTCTGGTACAACTAACTTAATCAAAGTAGATGTTGTAGGTAAACCAGTTGCTGATGGTCAGGGAATTGGTAAGAGTATAGCAGTTGGTAAAGCTAAGCTTGTTAAAACCGCAGAAGAAGCAATGGCCAAGATTGAAGAAGGAGACATTATGATTGCTCCGATGACTGATCGCGACTTTGTACCTGCAATGAAGAAAGCAGCTGCAGTAGTTACCTTCAGTGGAGGTTTAACTTCACATCCAGCAATTGTTGGTCTTAATATCGGTATTCCTGTGGTAGTTAATACAGGTGATATTAGTGATGACTTTAAAGATGGAGAAGTAATCACTGTCGATGGTGTTAGAGGTTTAGTTTATAGAGGTAAGGCACATCTTAAGTAAATCAAAGTAAAATTATATAAATCATGGAGGGCGGATTTTAATTCGGCCTCCTATTTTTTTTGGAGTCTTTCTAGATTTAAAAAATAAAGTCTAGTTTATTTATATTTTTTTACCTTATCACTTTACAACGATAAAGTAATAAAGTATAATAGTATAAAAGAAATCGAGGGGGAAAAATAGTGAAAAAAAATTTATTAAATATTTTTGTAGTCTTGGTTTTAGCAGTATTATTAATTGGTGGTAATGTAATGGCCCAGGATTCACTGGCTCAAATCAGGGAAAAAGGTAAAATGGTAGTTGGACTTGATGATAGTTTTCCGCCAATGGGTTTTAGAAGTCAAAGTGGAGAAATAGTTGGTTTTGATATAGATTTAGCAAAAGAAGCAGCCAAAAGAATCGGTGTTGATGTAGAATTTAAAGCTGTTGACTGGGATGGAGTTATTTTAAGTCTTAAAAACGGGATGATCGATGTAATCTGGAATGGTTTAACAATCACTCCCGAAAGAGAAGAGAGTATTGACTTTACTCAACCTTATCTTGAAAATTCCCAGAGTATTGTAGTTCAGGCAGATAGTGAAATTGATAGTAAAGAAGATCTGGCCGGTAAAGTTGTGGGAATTCAGCTCGGAAGTAGTGCTGTTAGTGCAGTGGAATCTGAGCCGAAAGTACTGGCAACTTTTGAAGAATTACGCAAATTCTCTAATAATACTGAAGCTTTAATGGATTTACAGACCGGAAGAGTTCAGGCAGTTGTTTTAGATGTGATTGTGGGACGCTATTATATGAGTAAGCGTCCGGGACAGTTTAAAGTATTAGAAGATAACTTTGGAGCTGAAAAGTATGGGGTTGGTGTTCGTGAGGATGCAGATTCATTTAGAAAAGCTCTGAATAATGCTTTAGATGAAATGATAGCAGATGGAACAGCAGCTGAGATTTCCCAAAAATGGTTTGGAGAAGATATTGTGCTTAAGTAGGAGGCATTTATTTGTTTGATTATATAATAAACGTATCAGGATATATTCTGGAAGGTAGTTTAATTACCTTCCAGCTTTATTTGGTCACAGCTATTTTTTCTGTAATTTTAGGTATAGCAGGAGCCCTGGGTAAGATTTCAAAAATACCACTTCTGGAATCAATTTTATCGTTTTATACCTGGGTCTTTAGAGGAACTCCTCTTTTATTACAGCTGTTTTTTGCCTATTATGGACTGCCGGTTCTGGGTATAACTTTACAGCCTTTTCCGGCTGCAGCTTTGACCTTTATTGTTAATTATGGAGCTTATTTTACCGAAATTTTTAGAGGTGGAATTGAATCTATCAATGAAGGTCAATACGAAGCAGCAAAGGTTTTAGGGATGAACTATAGACAGACAATGAGCAGAATTATAATACCGCAGACTGTAAAAAGAATTTTGCCTGCTACCAGTAATGAAGCCATAAATCTGGTTAAAGATAGTGCTTTAGTAGCTGTGATTGGACTGGGTGATTTATTACGCGCAGCCAAGGTTGCTGTAACAAGAGATTTTTCTATAATTCCTTTTATAATAGCTGCAGTTTTTTATTTAATAATCAGCTCAGTTATTGTTACAGTATTCCGCAAATTAGAAGAAAAATATTCTGTTTACGAATAGGTGATAATTTTGGAAATGATAAAAGCAAAAGATATTTATAAAAGCTTTGGTGAGCTTGAGGTGCTTTCTGGTATCTCTTTTGAAGTAGAGCAGGGAGAGGCCATTTCGATAATTGGTCCTTCCGGTTCCGGTAAAAGCACACTGCTGCGTTCACTAATTGGCCTGGAAGAAATTAATTCAGGTGAATTATATATTGAAGGAATTTCAGTCAGGGAATCCGGCAAAAAAGCCTATCAAAAAATGGGTATGGTTTTTCAGGGCTTTAATCTTTTTCCTCATAAAACTGTGATGGGTAATTTAATCGAAGCTCCGCTGGTGGTAAAGGGTATCAAAAAATCTGCTGCTAAAGAAAATGCAGCAGCCTTATTAAAAAAAGTTGGACTTTCTGATAAAAAAGACAGTTATCCGGCCCAATTATCCGGGGGACAGAAGCAGCGAGTTGCTATTGCCAGAGCTCTGGCAATGGAACCTGATATTATGCTCTTTGATGAGCCTACTTCCTCTTTAGATCCCGAACTGGTTGGAGAAGTGCTGACTGTAATCAGAGATTTAGCTGAGGAAAATATTACAATGCTAATTGTAACTCATGAGATGGGCTTTGCCAGAGATGTTTCTGATCGAGTATTTTTTATGGATCATGGTCAGATTATTAGTGACACGGTTCCCGAAAAAATATTTGTCAATCCTGAATCAGAAAGAATTCAAAATTTCTTAACTAAAATATTAAGTCAGAATTAAGGCTCCCTCAAGGGGGCTTTTTCTATTTTATAGCTAATATTTTAAAATAGTGCAAAATACCTGGGGTAAAACAAGTTTAATTTGCTTTTAGGCTGAAGGCCTGTTAAAATGTTTACAGATAATTAGTAGAATATTAATGTATAATTAACCCGACTTTTATAAGTTTATAAGTAGAATAATGAAGGGAAGTGTTAATGTGTTAAAAATAGATACTGATCTGCATACTCATACAGTAGCAAGCGGCCATGCCTATTCCACAGTTGACGAAATGGCTAAGGGTGCTTTTACTAAAGGTATAAAATTAATTGCCGTAACTGATCACGGTCCACAGATGCCCGGTGGTCCTCATATCTATCACTTTGGTAATTTTTCTATTGTACCTGATAAATTGTATGGGGTTAGAATTATTAAAGGTGTAGAAGCCAATATCTTAGATGAGGGAAAACTAGATTTAGCAGCAGAAGAGCTGGAGCGTCTGGAATTTGTTTCTGCCGGGATTCATCGTTTAACAGGACATAATTTAAAAAATAAGAAAGATTATACTGAGGCTACAATCAGGGCCATGGAAAATCCGCATCTTGATATGATTACCCATCCTGTACAGAGAGAATATCCACTTGATTTAGAGAGGGTTGCCAGAGCAGCTGCCGAAAATAATGTTATTTTGGAGCTGAATGCAAGTTCTTACAGTCCTAAAAAAGATCACACCAGGGGTATAAAAAGTGAATCACTGAGATTATTAAAACTGGCCAAAAAATATGGATTTAAACTGGCAGTAAACAGTGATGCTCATTTTCATGATGAAATTGGAGAATATTCAAGCCTCAATTTTATTTTTGAAAGTGAGGATTTTGATAGAAATCTAATATTAAACCGCAGTCAAAAAAGTGTAATTAATTATTTAAAAAAGAGAGAAGAACGACTTTCAGAGTTAAAGAAGACAGTTTGAGGGGTGTAGAAATGGAAGAACCATATTATAAATATTCACAGTTTTTAAAAGATAAATACGGAAAGAAAACATACAAACTGCCTGTAAATCTACCAACTACCTGTCCCAATCGAGACGGCAGTTTTGCAACAGAAGGATGTTATTTTTGTGGTGAGGAAGGGGCAGATTTTGAAATGCTGCCTGATGATATGTCAGTTAGAAATCAGCTGCTGGAAAATAGAGAATATATTGGAGAACGTTATGGTGTAGATCAATTTATTGCTTATTTTCAAAATTATACTAATACTTACTTACCACTGGATAAATTGCAGGAATATGCCAGAGAAGCGGCAGAGATTGAAGGAGTTGCTGCCGTATATTTTTCAACCAGACCGGATGCGATCAACGAGAGATACATTTCAGCTTTAAAAAGTTCTCTGCTGGAAGTTTCTTCAGAAATTGAATTGGCCTTTGAGTTTGGACTGCAGACTGTAAATTATAAAACTTTAAAAAAAGTGAACAGACAGCACGGCCTGGCAGAGTTTATTGACGCAGTTTTAACCGCAAAAAGATTTAAAGTTGAGGTTGGAGCACATATGATTTTAAATTTACCGGGTGATGATCGGGAAGATGTTGTTGAGGGCGCCCGAATTTTATCAGCTCTGGAAGTCAATCATGTTAAACTACATGCACTTTATATCAGGGAAAACTCTGTTTTTGCAAAGCAATTTAAAGATGGAGAGCTTGAAATTTGTTCACTGGATGAATATATTGATCGAGTAATTTTGTTTTTAGAAAATCTGGCTCCAGATATAGCTGTCCAGCGTTTAATCGGCAGAGCACCTGGTGATGAAACAATTTTTGAAAACTGGGATACTCCCTGGTGGGAGATCCATGATTTGATAATCAAAAGGATGAACGAGCGCAATACTTATCAGGGTCGATCATTTAATTATTTAAAAGGAAAAGCACTGGCCAAGTTTTAATTAGCTGGATTGATTAAAACAGCCAAAATGATTTGAAGCTGGTAGAGTTAAAATTTTACTTGAATTTTAACTGCCAGAGTATTATAATTAAAGATAATCAAAAGAATATAATTATGAAGTCAATCAGCAGACAGCAGAGCAGCAGAGGAGTGGTTTTATGACTTCAGTAATCAAAAAGGTTTTTAGGGATTTCAGCACTGGAATTTCGGATTTTAAAAACCGTTATAAATTACCAGATGAGTTTCACAGTTCAAATGAATTAAAAATAATGCATATTAGTGATACACCAGAATCAATTTATTCTCATATTTATAAAATGTTGAGCTATAGTCAGCCTGATGTAATAATTCATACAGGAGATCTGGTAGATAATTTAAAGCTGGAAGATTCTGGAGATGAAATGCTGGATAAATATCAGAGAAAGTCAGCTGAGTTTATCAGCAATTTAGAAAAATTGACAGCAGCCAGAATTATTTATATACCAGGAAATCATGATGATATTAAAGTTATCGAAAATAATAAAAACAGAAGTGAAATTATGGCTGAAGGAAGTATAATAGAGTTAGATGGGGTGAAGATTGGTCTTGCTCACTATCCGGAAAATTTACCTCAAAATGCAGATATTAATCTTTATGGTCATAACCAGCAGCAAAATTTTGAGAGTGAAAATATATATTTGAATGGAATATTAAATATTAATTATTTACTCTTACCTTCTAAAGAGGATTATAAGATTAATTATCCCTGGATAGTAAATCAGGGAAGACAGTATAAAACTTTCAATATGATTTAAATGAGAAATTATTCTTAGTCAGATTTGCAAGGATCTGGCTAATTTCTTTTAGGTTAAGTTTTTAGAAATTTTAAATAATTATCAAGCAGCAGGAGTGATTAGATGAATTTTGTCCGCAGTGGTCCCCGATATCTTTTTTTAAAAGTAAAGGAACCTGATTTTTTCAGTCAGCAGCTTTCTCAGTTGACCGAAGTGAGACAACTTGATTTTCAGACTGCAATCGGGCTGGCAGTAGAGGAATCGGTAATAGTATTTTTGAGTGATTGGGAGAAAGAAAGTTTTAAGGTTGAAGATTCAGATCTGATCTTATACTTGCCGATGAATTCCACAGCACTACTGGCAGTGATTTTAAATGAAGTTCAGTTGAATCAGGCAGTCGGAAAAGTTACTACTGGACCGGGGCAGCTGGTAATGCGGATTCCGGAAGCTGGGAAAAAAGTAATAGCTGAGATTATTGAAAATTATCAGGCGCGGGAAGTTTCAATTTTAGAAGGTATTAACCTGGGAAGTGCAGACAGCACAATTATTTCATTTACCGAACAGCCTATCAAATCAAGATTAAAATCTTTAAACAAAGTAAGAGATAATATATTAGTTAATAAAGATTCAACTTTAGTATTTGAGGAACTGAGACGGGATGCTGTAAGGTATATCACTCATGGGCTTAAAGATAATCAGTGGTCTGAACTTAAAATTAATATTTATGATTCCAGTGGACTTTATGATCTGGAATACCAGCGTTTAATGACGATTCTATCTGATTTAGAGGCAGGTATTATTCTGGGTGAATCCTGGACTAAAGACCATGCCTTTGCTTTATTTTCAATTACTGCCTATCAGGTGAGGCTTTTTACATTTTTATCTCCTCTGGAAATAAAAAAGATATTATTTGCTTTTGAGTACAGCAGTAATGGGGAAAGGTTGGTTGATTATGATCTTTTTAATAAAAGCAAAAAAATTAATTGGTCCGAAATTTTAAATGATAATCAGCGGCATGATCGCCAGAAGCTGGCCTTTAAATTTAGAGAAGAAATAATGGACGAACTTTCTCAAACTGCTAAAGCACGTTACTTTGAATTGGAAAAAGAAATAGAGGCTAAATTATAAAATTTGTTATTAAGTTGGGTTTGAAGCCTGACTTTTTCTTTATCCAGACTAAAATATATAAATATGTATAAAGAATCACATATTTGCGCTATCCATACTTTTGAGATAAAATATAGATATGGATAAGTTTAGAAAGGAGATATTAATGAATACAGAGAAAATACTAACTGAGGTTGAAACAGCCATCAGAGAATTAATAGATATTGTTAAGCCGGAACCCAATTCAATCTTTTTACTGGGTGGAAGTACCAGTGAAATACAGGGTAAAGAAATTGGTTCTGCAACTGATTTGAAACTTGGAAAAAAAATAATTAGGCGAGTTATAAAAATTATGGATGAATCTGAATTGTATCTTGCAGTTCAGGGTTGTGAACACATAAATCGTTCACTTGTAATCGAAAAAAAATGCCAGCTACTCTATCACTTTCCAGAGGTGAATGTTATTCCTCAGCGTCATGCTGGTGGTGCTTTTTCGACAGAAGCATTCGAATTATTTGAAAATCCAGTTACGGTAGAAAGTATGGAAGCAGATTTAGGAATTGATATTGGGGATGCCTTAATCGGGATGCATCTTAAAAATGTTGCCGTACCTGTGAGATTATCAATCAAAGAAATTGGCAAAGCCCATCTTACTGCAGCGAGAACAAGGCTCAAACTTGTGGGTGGAGTAAGAGCAGAATATAAAGATTTATAAAGCAATGCATAATAGTACACTTTTAAATTCGGCCGGTCAGGTTAAAGGAGAGGATATAAAAAGCATTTTAGAAGCAGCATTTTAATTTTTTTAAAAAATAATGGACATTTGCCTAAAAAGACAGATGCCCCTTTTGATAGATTTTGTGGATTGATGTGCAGCACACATGGGGGTGTGTTTATGAGCGAATTAGAGAAGATTAGTTTTTATGGTCTGGGTCCATTTTATTATGAGTATCAGGGGAAAAGATTTGATGGCAGCAGCTGGGTATCTAAGAGAGCCTTATATTTATTAATGTATCTTTTACTGGCTAAGGACAGAAATGTCGCTGCCGAAGAACTTGTTGATGTTTTCTGGGAAGAATCTGATCTGAATGATGGGAAAAATAAATTATATAACACAATTTATTTATTGAGAAAGTCACTTGCCAGAGATGGGATTCCAAAAGATATTGTTGAATCAAAAAATGGCGGATATTCGCTTAATGACGCTTATCCTGTTAAAACAGACTGGAACTATTTTGAGAAAAATGCTAAGAAAGTAATCAAAGGAGAAGAACTATCTTTGTCAGAAGTGGAGGATTTATTAAGTCTTTATCGGGGAGATTTTTTTCCTCCTTTAAGGTATGAAGGCTGGACGGAAATTCACCGGGAGGATTATAGAGAATTATATTTAAATTTAATTGAAAATTTTACAGAAAAATTATTTCAGGAACAGCGATATCGAGATGCAGTAAATTATCTACATAAAGGAATTGAATATGATCCTTATCGGGAAAATTTTTATTTATTTTATATTAAAGCTTTAGTTAAACTTGGACGAGTAGCAGAGGCGATAAATAGTTACAAAAAATGTGAAAGAATACTAAAAGAAGAACTTGATGTTTTTCCCGGCCGGAGTCTTAAAAAAGAGTATCACCGGATTAGAATGAGTCAGGATCTAACGGAAGATATAGAAGTAGAATTAAATGAAAGCCCTATTTTAGGTTCAGGTGCTATGCTTTGCGAAATGATGGTCTTTAAAAAGATATATGAGCTTGAGATCAGACATGTAAAAAGATTAAAAAAAGAGTTTGTTCTGATGACTATTGATTTTAATAATGTTGAACTTAAGCTCCCTTTTCAGAAAGCAGCAGATAAAATCGGAAGTATGTTAAGAACAGGAGATGTAATTTGTGTTCTCAATAAAAAAGTATACATTTTGTTGAGAGATATGAGCCTTGTTAATAGTGGAATAATTATGAACAGATTTAATAAATTTTGTGAGGAGTTAGAATTGATTAAGAAACCTTCAATTGATATTAGAGAAGTAAATTAAAAAAATATTTTTTGTTAAAACCACCTTTAGCGGGTGGTTTTTTTATTTTTCGAGGTTTTTTCGAGATTTATTATAAATTTTTATTAGTTTTTATTGTTATTATTAACTCAGTAGAAAGGAGGTGTGAAAAAGCAAGAAGGAGGTGGAGAAGAAGATGAAAATAAAGAGAATAACATTGATTATGATTTTGTCCTTATTGCTAACAATTATCCCTACTATAAATTCCTTTGCTCAAAGCGATTATTTATTTAATCAAAGACAATTTAGCAGTTCGATAGTTTGGGAAAATGAGAATTACAGCAATGAATTTGACTCTGTATCAAATAATAATTTTGCTTCGATAATTCAAATTGGCAGCTATAATAAGGGTGAGATCTGGCAGAAAAATTTATCTTCTCAAGAAAAAAGTAATTCGGCTTCAATAGTCCAGGTTGGGAACAGTAATACTGCTTTAATTAAACAGTTTACTGTAAATGCCAGAGCTGAAATAAGACAGTATGGCCATGATAACCTGGCTACAATTGAACAATCTCAATTTAACAGTCATGTTAGAATTACACAATTTACAAATGATAGTGTATTAAGAGTTGCAAACTAATAAAAAATGAGTTTCAATCTAAAACTTAAAATTTTTCGGGAAAGTTTTAGAATTAAAAATCCAAAAAATATCAAGGAGGAAAAGTAATGAAAAAATTATTTATTTTGTTAGCAGTTGCTCTTTTAGTAGTGGGTATGAGTGGTATGGCAGCAGCAAATGGTTCTGATGGCAATTTTGCTAAGGTTGATCAGGATGGTTGGGGTAATGATGCATTAGTTAATCAGACAGGTGAAGATCATATTGGTCTCATTTACCAGGACGGCTGGGGAAATGATTCAGATTTATATCAGGATGGAGATGATAACTTTGCTATAGTTAAATCAATGGGAGAATTTAACTCTGTTTCTCAATATCAAGATGGAGATGATTTATTAGCTTCAGTTTATCAGGACGGTTTTGCAAACAAAGCCGAACAGTATCAAACTGGAGAAGATAATAAGAGCTTTATTGGTCAACTTGGCTGCTTTAACTTTGCCCGTACAGATCAGACAGATGAAGACGATTTTGCGATAATTTCTCAAAATGGCGCTGGCAACAGTGCAACTATTAACCAGTATTAAAGTCTAATAATATTTAAATTTGTAAACAGGCAATCTAAAGGTTAGTTTTCCTTTAGATTGCTTCTTTACTGAGTATTTTAAATTACGTATTACCAGGAGTGATAAAATGGATAAAAGAATATGGATTTTAGATTATTTTTATATACTTCTAGTTTTTTTTATGTTTTTAATTATCAATTCACCATTAATCCTGGCTCAAGAAAATGAATCACAAGTAGTGGAACAAAATTTAACAGAAAGAATAGAATTAATTGAGGCCTCTCAACAGTTTAGCAAAGCTCAAACTAACATTAATCAGACTGCTGCAGTTAGTATGTATGCCTGTAATTACCATACAAATAATACTCAATATAAGTTGGGAGCTAAATTTGAAAAAATATTCTATGGAAATAAGAACAGTACTAATTTTTCTTATGTGATAGAGGGCATTTATCTTGATAATGAAGAAGAGGATGTAGCAGCATTTTTATCTCTGCAGACAACTTTAAGTAATAGGTTGTTTTCCCCTTATTTTGGTCTGGGAGCAGAAGTCATGAATGTAGCAGATTACCAGGTTTTTCTTGGCCTAAATCTCAGTCAGTATTTTTTTGTGGAAACAAAATTTATTAATGAGAAAGATGATTTAGAAGATGGCGATTTTTATTCAGCTTTGGGATTTAAAATTCCTTTTTAGAAAGGAGCATTTAAAATGTTAAAAAAAATATTTATCATCTCAATTCTCTTTTTTTTCTTTGTAATTAGTTTTAGTAGTTTTGTTGGAGCTGCATCAACTACCAGCTGGAGTTTTAAGGTCCTAAATGATCCTGATGCCAGGCAGGTTGCTTATAATTTAGCTCAGGCTCAAAATGAGATGAGTGAGTCAGAAGATCCAATAGCACAGTTTGTTTCAGGTTTAGAAGGTAGAATAATGAGTAACATCCAGAGAGATATTGTCAATAAAATGATTGAAGATGGTTCAGCTGCGGGAGTTTATGAAACCAATACATTATTAGTAACGGTAGAAGATGATAATGGTGATGTTACTATTTATATAACAAATAAAGAAACAGGTGAGCAAACTAAAGTTGAATACGGAACAAATGACTGGGATTTTGATTTTTAAAATCAGGATAATATATAGTAATTTTTGGAGGAGGGAGAATTATGGAGATAATGATTGCTGCTTTACTAGTTATTTCTCTCCTGGGAGGCGGATCAGGTGGAGAAGTTCCTGAGATAAACACTGTTGAAAGACCAGTCACAGAGTCAGAGCAGATAATAGAAGAAGTAATACAATCTGACGAAGAAATTATGACTTCCAGAGAAAATATCACTACTGCAACTCAACTTTTAGCAGCCTTACCGGAGAGAGAAGAGAAATATAAAGTGGCTATTTATGATATTCAGGACAAAACTGGCCAGTATAGTGAAATTGGTTCAAAAATAGTTACTCAGGGTGCTACTGAAATGCTTATCACTGCCTTAATTAGGTCCAGACAATTTGAAATTCTTGATAGAGTAAATTTAAATAATTTTATGACTGAACAAAATCTTGTAATCCAGGAAAGAACAATAAATAATGAAGGACCAGTAATTGGTGAGATGTTGGGCTCAGATTATATAATATCTGGGGCAATCACAGAATATCAAATAGATAAAAAAACGGGAGGATTGGGATTAGTTATTGCTGGAAAAGGTGGACAGCAGGAATTTGCAGTTGCAAGCTGTGCAGTTGACTTAAGAGTAACTGATTCTACTACAGGTAAAGTAGTCTGGGCAAAAAGTCTTAAGAAGGAAATAGTAGGAGAAAAGATAGGTTTACAACTCTTTTCATTTATGGGTAATAACATTGTTGAATTTGAAAGTGGTAGAGGACAGCAGGAAGTTATAAATCTGGTAGTCAGAACTTTACTGGAAGAGGCAGTTTATAAACTAAGTGACAGTCAGATCTTGTAGAGGAATAATTTTTTGAATATTTTATGAATTTGAGATTATTAATTTTACAAAGAAATAAACTTAATCAGCAGTGTAAGTGTTATAAAACTAACACTTTTCCACTACAAGGCGGGGGCTGAAATTCATGGCCCCCGATCTTAAATAGTTTTACTCAGGACAGCTATCTGTTCTGTTTAGCCCCGGTTTAAATGCCGGGGTTATTTATGGTTTGCCTGGCATGAGTATTTGCTAATCAGTGAAAGTCTGATGTGGGGGTTAATAGTGCCAACCGCTAGCTGAAGACAAGGGTGTCCATCGCGAGGTGGAATCTGAAGGAA
>NZ_SNWX01000028.1 GCF_004362045.1 Halanaerobium saccharolyticum
AGGGGGAGGGATTCCTGCATTTAATGCAGATTTCTAACCTGACAACCATGATAACTATTAATATTTTTAAAAAAACTATTAGATTTGACGTAACGTTCTGCTTTCAGGGAGGTTAAAAATGAAAAATGATCTTAAATCAATAAAACTAATTGGTGAATTAGCAGCTTTTGTATTTAAAGCTGGCGGGGACGAATTTGATGTTAGTTTTAAAGAAAAAAATGAAGGAATAGAAATAACAATTAAGTCAAAACTTAAAGATATAACCCCAGATCAACTTGAAACTTTAAAGGGTTTATATACACCACGCCAGAGTGAAGTAGAAGATTACTACTGGGAATTAGCTGGTGAAAGTGATAATTATCAGGAATTAACACTGGTAGGAATGATGATAGATCGAGCTGAATACAGTTATGAAAATGGATTGTTAAAAATTACTGTCTATCGCCATAAATAATACTGAACAAAATATAGTTAAAAGAAAATTTAAAAATAAGAAGGCGGTGCAATTATGCTTCTCTGGCAGATCCAGGACTATTTAACGACATTCTTATCAATTTTAAAAGCTAAAATCAAAAACCGAAAACTTGCTGATATTCTGCAGGCAAAAAAATATAAATACGGAGAAGATAAAAAACAATATTTGCTCTGGTATAATTCTCAATCGGAAAGCAAACGTAATAATATTGTTTTCTTTATTCATGGAGGTGGCTGGAACAAAGGTAGTCCGGAATTTTTTAAATTTGTGGCAGATTACTTTACTAAACTTGGTTTTATTACAGTTATGCCGACTTATAGGTTAGCACCTGACTCTCAATTTCCAGATCAGCAGATTGATGTTTTTAAGGCTCTAAAAAAGACTTTTGATATTTTAGAAAAGTCAAATCTTAGTCAAAATATAATTATCGCCGGTCAATCAGCTGGTGCTCATCTGGGATCTTTATTACTTTTAAATAAAAGTTTACAAAAAAAGTATAAAATTAATAAAGATCGGCTTAGTGCTTTCTTATCTATTAGTGGGCCGCTCGATCTTTCTCGTCCCTGCCGAACTATCAGAGCCAAGAAATATTTATCTGATTTTGTTCCGACATCTCATAAAAGAAAACAAGCAAATCCTACTAATTATATACGACCAGACTTTAAGACCTCCATATTTTGTCTCCATGGTGCAAAAGATCCTCTGGTTCCTAAAGCACATTCTATTGATTTTATAGAAGAAATTAAGACAAGAACTCAGGCAGAAACAAAACTAAAGATTTACGATAACAAACATCACTCAGATCTATCCGATTTATTTTTTAAAGAAGGATCAGCAAGCCAGGAAGTAAAAGAGTGGCTGCTAAAAGTGGATAATTTAAATTAATTTAGATATAATAGTCTTAACAGGATTAGTTTAACTCCAGCTAAATATAATTTTCAGTTTGATTTTAAAAATTATTAGAAATTTTAGTGTAAAAAGGGGTTGTGGTTAAGATGCTTCAAAATAAATTATTAATTCTATTTTTATTGATATTTATTATTAGTTTTTCGTTTGCTGTTTCAGCTCAAAAAGAAAAGTTAATGCAGGAAATTTACGCCTATTATCCCCTGGACGGAAATACAATTGATCAAGGACCAAATAAGCTGCATGGTGAGCAAATAAATAAGGAGCGCAGCACCAGAGATAGATTTGGGAAAATCGGAAAGGCATTATCGTTTACTGGAAAAAATGATTCCATAACTTTACCAGTTAATATCAATCCAGAAATAATGCCTCAACTTACAATTGCTCTCTGGCTTAAAGTAGAATCTGTGGATGGCAAAAGCACTATTATCTCCCATAATGATGGTGGTTATGATAGGTCAATTATAATTAATGAGAAAAAAGGGTGGAATTTTTTATCTGTTTTTGCAGGTAAAAATCAAAAAGTATATGGTGCTTTAAATATTCCGAAAAACAAATGGATATTTACAGCTGGTAGCTGGAATGCTGAAAGAAGTGAAGTTTCCCTATATTTAATTGATCAGAATAAAAACTTTCGAGTAATCTCAACTAATAATATTAAGCCTGGAAAAGGTAAAGATTTCATTAAACTGGGCGGAAATCCAGCTTCCGGTGACTTTTTTACAGGTAGTATGGACCAGCTTATGATCTGGGATCAAAATTTATCAGTTGAAGAAATTAAGTTATTAGTTTTTTAAATTTCAATTAAATATCGTAAGTTGACAGCTGACAAAATTTCTGCTAAACTTTTATTAAATTCAAAAAATTTGAGATGGAGGCTGAGAGAATGAAAAAGAAGAGTAGAGAAGAGAATAGTGACGGGTTTTTTGGTGATTTTGGTGGCAGTATTGTCCCCCCAGAATTAGCAGATGTTTTAGAGGAATTAAAACAGGCTTTTTATGAAATAAAAGACAATCCCGAATTTAAAGAAGAACTTGCATATTTATTTAAAGATTATGTAGGGAAACCCAGTCCTTTATATTTTGCCAAAAGTTTAACTGAAGAAGCTGGAGGAGCAAAAATATATTTGAAACGAGAAGATTTAAACCATACTGGTGCTCATAAAATCAATAACTGTATTGGTCAGGCTTTACTTGCCCGCAAAATGGGTAAAAAAAGAATTATTGCCGAAACAGGAGCTGGCCAGCATGGTGTTGCAACAGCAACCGCCTGTGCCTTATTTGATATGGACTGTATAATCTATATGGGTGAGGTTGATACTAAAAGGCAGGCTTTAAATGTATTTAGAATGGAACTTTTAGGTGCAGAAGTTAAGCCTGTAACTGCTGGTGATGGAACATTAAAAGATGCTGTTGATGAGGCTTTAAAAGACTTTGTACAACATGCTGATGATACTTTTTATATGCTGGGTTCCGCCGTTGGACCGGATCCTTATCCAACAATGGTAAAAGAATTTCAGTCTGTCATTGGTAGAGAAGCAAGATCACAAATTTTAGAAAAAGAAAGTAAATTACCTGATTATATAGTAGCCTGTGTTGGTGGAGGTAGTAATGCAATTGGTTTATTTGCTCCTTTTGTAGATGATGAGGAAGTAAATATTCTGGGTATTGAGCCTGGTGGTACAGGAGATAAACCAGGTCAGAATGCTGCTCCATTAACTTACGGTAAACCCGGAGAGCTGCACGGATTTAAAAGTTATGTCTTATATGAAGATGGAGATGTGATTTCTCATACTCATTCAATAGCTGCTGGTTTAGATTATCCAGGAGTAGGTCCAGAACATAGTTATCTCAAAGATTCTGGAAGAGCTAAATATACAACTGCTTCTGATCAAGAAGCTCTGGATGCCTTCCACCTATTATCAGAAAAAGAAGGAATTATTCCGGCACTAGAAAGTGCTCATGCTATTGCCGGGGGAATGAAAGTAGCTGCTGACTTAGATGAAGATCAGATAGTCATAATTAATCTTTCCGGTCGTGGAGATAAGGATGTGGCTCAAATTAAAGAATTACATGAAAATGGTAAATTGAAATAATTATAGAATTTAATATAATATTTATTAAACAAGGCTGAATATTTCTCTAAAGTTATATTCAGCTTTTTTACAGTCAGTAATTTTAACTTATTTATGATTAACTGGATTATTATAGTTTGCGGGATCTGAAGTTCTAAAAACTAAAATAGAGGTGAAGATAAATGAAAAAAATTGCTTTTGATCAGGTATTAAATGATTATAAGGAAGTTCTGCCCCAGGGAGTATTTTTAACAACAAAAGATGGACAAGAGGTAAATACAATGACAATGGGTTGGGGAACTACTGGTTTTATCTGGAATCAGGATATTCTAATGGTACCAGTCAGAAAATCACGTCATACACATCAGTTAATAGAAAACAGTGAATATTTTACTGTCAGTGTACCCTTAAATGATCAGTTAAAAAAAGAGCTGCAGTTTTGTGGAACTAAATCCGGTAGAGATTATAATAAAATTGATGAATTAAATTTGGAACTGGTAGAAGTTAAGGAATGTGATGTGCCGGTTATTAAGGGGAATGATTTACACTTTATCTGCAAGATTAAATATCAGCAGGATATGCTGCTGAAGAATTTAGATGAAGATGTTTCAGAAAAAAATTATCCTAACCAGGATATGCACACATTTTATTATGGAGAAGTAGTTGCAGTTTATAAAGAAGAGTAAAGTGATATTTTAAAGATTTTTTAATTTAGTTAGATAGATTAATTAGTTGTAAAATAATGCAGAGGCTCTAGAAGCAAAAAGTTTTCGCTCGGATGGGGATTTGATCAGCTTTTTAATTTATGAGGCTTTAGAAAAAGTGGTCATAAAGAATAAAAATTGCTGATTTTAGTCCATTTTAGCGGAAATTTCTTTTTTTAAGTAAAAACTTCGTAAAATTATTATTTTACGAAGTTTTACAATTATACTATTAACTTTGTTTTTTATCTCACATCCTAAGTTTACTTAAGTTTTTGGGATTTTAAAAATAAAAATTATAGTACCGGCCACCTGGAAAAATTTCTCAAGTACCCGGTACCATATTATTTTTAGATATCCAGTTCTTTAATATTTTCTTTTAAATGCTGAGCTGAATCTTTAAAAGCCTTTTCTTCTTTTTCAGAAAGAGGTAATTCTAAAACTCTCTCTATTCCCTTGGAATTAATTATTGTCGGCAGACTCAAACTCATATTTTCAATTCCGTAATATCCCTCCATTAATGAGGAAACTGTTAAGACAGCATTTTCATCTCTCAGGATAGCTCTTGCAATTCTGGACACTCCCAGTGCCACCGCATAAAATGTAGCACCTTTTTTATCAATTATTTCATAAGCCGCATTTTTAACCTGATCACTTATTTCTTCTAAATCGTGTTCTGTGCAGCCTTTATTGCAGATTGGACAGTAATTTTCTATTTTTGTCCCTGCAATATTGGTTAAACTCCAGACTGGTACCTCACTATCACCATGTTCACCAATAATATAACCGTGAACATTACTTGCTGCTATATTACAGTTTTTGCTTAATAATGATCTAAAGCGAGAACTGTCAAGTACTGTTCCAGATCCGATAACTCGATTGGCCGGAAAACCTGATATCTTGTAGCTTAAATATGTCAAAATATCCACCGGATTAGTTACTACAAGCAGAATACCTTCCTGGTTATATTCAGTTATAGAAGAAATTATATTCTTAAAAATTCCAGTATTTTTCTTTACTAAATCAAGTCTTGATTCTCCAGGTTTCTGGGCAGCTCCAGCAGTAATCACAATTAACTTAGCATCAGCTAAATCTTTGTAATCACCTGCATAAATATCCACCGGATTAACAAAAGAAGCTCCATGCCTTAAGTCCATTGCCTCTCCTTCGGCCTTTTCTTTATTCACATCTATCAATACTATCTCTGAACCTACTCCCTGGACCATCAGAGCATAAGCTGTGGTAGCACCAACTCCACCAGCACCAATGACGGCGATCTTATTTGGATTTAAATTCTTATTCATCTTATATCACCTCATTAAAAAGTATTGTCTTAATTACTACTTTAAATTTTTATTATCCCTCATTACTAAGTATAGCATTTTAATCAAGAATAAAAGTTAAATATTTTACAAATATAATACTTAGGTACCAGTACCAGGTACAAAAAAGATTTTTTGTACCTGGTACCTAAGAGCTAAATTACTACTTCATTATTCTTCTTATATTCCTGGTAGCGCCTGTGAACTGTTGACTTAGAAACATCATAGCCCAGCCCTCGCAGGGTAGCTGCTATATCTTTAAAAGTTAAATCTAGTTTTCTTAAGCGAATAATTTCCTTTAGAGGAACTTCCTTGCGATCCCTTCCCCCCTGATCAATATTCTTTAAGTTATCAGCCGGATTAAATTTACCTTCGGCAATTTTATTTTTCATGGCCCTGCTTATATTCTGATTTCTCAATTCCTGTTGATAGTTTTCCACTACAGATAAGATTTCTAAGATCATTTTTTCTAGATCATTTAAAGCAATTGCACCTTTGTCTGCTAAAGTATGTATTTCAGCTTCCATTTTTTCTACCTGATGGATTAATGCCATCTTTGCATTCCCACGACCCAGGCGGCTGCTGTCCTGAACTAATAAAACATCAGCCCTTCTTTTTTTAATCAAATCTAGAACTTCTATAATTCCTGGTCTGCTTTCATCAAAGCCGCTTTCTTTTTCTTCAACAGTTTTAATCACTTTTAATTCATTTTCCACCGCATAGCTTAAGAGTTCTTCTTTCTGTCGTTTTAAACTTGTACTCTGACTTTCTTTCTGGGTGCTAACTCTGGTGTAAATAATAGTTTTTTTCATCATTGATCAGTCCTTTATTTATTATAGTTAATGAGAGTAATAAAATATAATAAAAAAATGATTGTAAACAGCTAGTTCCTCTGCGTTACAATCATTTTATTTAGTCCAAATTCTCTTTATATTATTAATTTAACAAAGATTATATTTTATAGTTTAAATATTAGTATTAGTTTAAGGGAATTATCAATTTACTTCCAGGAGTAATTACAGCAGAATCTATATTATTTATTTTCTTGATATCATATATTATTTTTCTTAGATCAACATTATTTGAATTATAATAATGAGCAGCTATCGACCAGAGAGATTCGCCACTTTCTATTTCATGTTTGACAAAATTGCTGCTATTTTCTCCCGATCCAATTAGAGAAAAAAATGAAATAAATAAAATACTCAGCAATATTATTCCGATTACTGCTGTCAAAATCTTTATTAAAATTGACTTTTCTCTATTTTTTTCTGACTTAGCTCCCTGATAATTTAAAGTATAAGTATTTAAACCGTTCATAAATAATCCCTCCTGATATAATATAATGCCTATAATTAAAAACACCTGTACTAAACAATTGTTTGTTATTTATATTATAGCAATACATATGTTCAATGTCAAGGATTATTTGAACGATTGTTTGTCTATTTATTATATATATGTTATAATAAAAGAAAAATGAATGGAGGAAACAATTATGGAAGAACTATCTAAACGACAGCAAAGTATCTTGCAATTTATTATAGATGAAATCAAAGCCAAAGGATATCCACCTTCTGTGAGAGAAATCGGAAAGGCGGTTGGCCTTAAGTCTCCTGCTTCTGTTCACAGTCACTTAAAAACTTTAGAAAAATTGAATTATTTACGCAGAGATCCTGCTAAACCAAGGGCAATCGAAGTTATTTATAACAATAATCAGGAACCTAAAAATGATAAGGAAATGATTAATATTCCGGTAGTTGGAAAGGTTACTGCAGGTGCTCCTATTCTGGCTGAAGAAAATGTGGAGGATTATTTCCCCTTACCTTTGAGCTACTTAAAGGTAGGAAATAATGATCTTTTTATGCTTAAAGTTAGTGGGGATAGTATGATTGAAGCGGGTATTCACGATGGTGATTTTGTAATTGCTGAAAAACAGAGTTATGCTGAAAACAATGAGATTGTTATTGCTCTGCTTGATGATGAAGCTACAGTTAAGCGCTTTTTTAAAGAAGAAGATCATATTAGACTGCAGCCTGAAAATTCGGCCTATGAGCCAATTATTTCTAAGGATGTAAAAATTCTGGGCAGAGTTACAGGTCTTTTTAGAAAATTTGATTAAATTTTGTTTAATAATAAAAAACTAAGCAAGTTAATGCTTAGTTAGTAAGGTTAGAGTATTATAATAATATATTAAATGTGTTTTTTAAAAGTTTATGTAAAAATTATAATTTGACTTATAATTCTCCGCTATTGGATAATTCATTTATCCGATCAGCGGCTTTTTTTATTAATTTAAAATCATGCCAGCTGTGTTTTTTCATATTTTCATTTCTGAGTAGATAAGCAGGATGAAAGGTTGGTAAAAAATAAATGTCTCCTCTTTGAAACCACTTTCCTCTTACCCTGGTTATTGATTCTTCGGGGTCGATTAAAAACTCTGTAGCTGTTGAACCCAGGGTAACAATTACTTTGGGCTGAACAAGTTCTATTTCTGCTCTAAGAATTGAAACACAGGCTTCAAATTCATTTTGATGAGGAACTCTATTTCCCGGAGGTCGGCATTTGATTACATTAGTTATATAGAGATCTTCCCTTTTTAAATTTACAGCAGCTAAAATTTTATCCATCAATTTACCAGCACGGCCAACAAAAGGGCGCCCTAAACGATCCTCATTTGCTCCTGGACCTTCACCGATTAGCATTATATTATTATTTATATTTCCTTCTCCCATCACAACTCCTTTAGCACCTTCGCGCAGCTGACAGCGGTGACATTTTAAGGCCTCTTCTTTTAAATTTTGATAATCATTATTGGGATAAGAAAATAACTGCTGAATTTTAAAGTTTCCCTGCTGGTCAAATAACATCTTATTCCTCCTGCATAAATTATTCTATAAAATCATTCTGCAAAATCCTGATATTCTTCACTCGCCAGAGCCTTAAATAAATTTCTGGCGCTTGCAGCTTCTACTGCGGCTCTAAAATAGTTTCCATTTTCATAATAGGAATATCCTTTAATTAAATGAGAATATTCATTTTCCTGAATGGAAAGTGCCTGATTTGCATAGTCCAGAGCCTTTTCATATTCACCAAATTCTACTAAAGCTGCTGCAGCATGATTTAAGGCCCATAAATTATTCGAATCAATTTCAAAAATATATTCAAATAATGCTACTGATTCTTTATAATTTTTATTGATTACCTCTCTAAAAGCAGCGTAATTTAAAAGTAATAAATTATCATGATCTCTATAATTTTCCCATTCTGCTAAATATGGAGAAACAGCAGCATTAAAATCTTCCCGGCTAACACTGCTGCCAAAAACATCTATAATATCATATGCTTTTTTTATTTCTCCAGTATTAGCATAGGCTACTGCCATAGTATAATTTAAGACAATATCGTTCTTATTATGATCCAGCTGTTTCCGGGTAGTATTAATCAATTCCTCCCAGGGATAGTTAGAATTAGCAGCTGTATTAATAGAAAATGCTATGATTATAAATATTATGATTATTAAAATTAAAATCTTTTTCTTCAATAATAGCTCAACATCCTTTACCTATTAGATTATTAATCAATCATTAAACATGGGCTTATTCTTCGTCTAAATAAAGAAGACCACTTGTTTTTTCGACTGGAGCAATAGTAGAAATAGCGTGTTTATAAATCATCTGATCTCTTTCATCACTTCTCAAAATAACTGTAAAGTTATCATAGGCTTTAATTCTACCCTTTAACTGATAACCATTGACAAAGTAAACAATAACCTCAATGTCCTTTTCGTGAACATTTTTTAAAATATGATCCTGATAATTAATATTATTATTACTCATCTCTGCAGCCCCCTTTTATATTTTTAAAGCTCTTATATATTATAATTTCAATATTATTATTAAAATTCCTGCATAGATAAAAAAATATTATCTTATAAATTAATTATTATCCGCTATTTCCTTGAAATATGAGTTACCACTACCAAAATAAGACTTTAACTGGTAATATATATCATTGGGTGAACGAACTCCAAAACCCGTATAAACTGACTCTCCTTTTTTAAAAACTTTAAAGACAGGTACAGAATTAATTCCATAACGCTCAAAAATTTCTGGAGCAGCAGTCAATTTTAATTGATACAATTCTAACTGAGGAAAAGAATCTAGCACCTGATTTATATTTTTTTCTGCAAGCTGACAGTAACCACAGCCATCATTAGAAAAAAGAATAAAAAGGGAATCTTTTTCTTTTAATAACCGTTCAAATTCTTTTCCATTAGAAATCAATTTCTTTTCGTTTTTTGTATTCCTCTTCATAATCTTTTTCTCCTTTAATTAATTCTACCATCTTCTTCAATATATCATTTTTATCTTCCTCTTCGATATTAAATACTATTAAATTATTTTCTTTTCTCAACCAGGTAAGCTGTCTTTTAGCAAAGTGTCTGCTCCGTTTTTTGATTTCATAAACAGCTTCTTCAAGACTAATTTCTCCTTTAAGATAAGAAATCAACTCCTTATAACCCAGAGCCTGCTGTGCGGTGTCACTTAAATTATCAAAGTTGTTTAAAAGAAATTTAACCTCATCTAATAGCCCGTTTCCCATCATTAAATCGACTCTTTTGTTGATTCTCTGATATAGATTTTCCCTGCTTCTAATTAAGGCAAATTTATAAGCAGTATAGCGAGGAGGCTGCTGCTGTTGTTTCATTTTATAATAACTTTTAGTTTTTCCCGTCTGTTCATAAATTTCTATTGCCCTGATGACTCTCCGTAAATCATTGGGATGCAGTTTTTCGGCTGTTACTTCATCTTTTTTTGCTAAAATATCATGTACTCTTTCTGTACCCTGAGCTTCAGCCAGCTTCTCTAATTTTTGACGCAGCTTATAATCCGGATTGATCTCAGGCAGCATAAACCCTTCCAGAACAGCTTTTAAGTAAAGATGTGTACCTCCGACTAACATCGGTGTTTTGTTTCTTGTTTTAATTTCTGCTATTGTCTGATCACAGTCATCCTGAAACCGGGAGACAGAATATTCTGCTTCTGGAGTTAAAAAATCAATTAAATAATGTTCAACCAGCTCTCTTTCAGCTTTAGTGGCTTTGGCTGTGCCAATATCCATGTGCTGATAAATCTGCATGGAATCAGCTGAAATTATCTCAGCTTCAATTTTTTGAGCCAGTTCAAGTGATAATTCTGTTTTCCCAACTGCAGTGGGTCCTGTTAAAACGATTAAATCTCTCATTATCTACCAAGTCCTTTTTCGATTTCTTCGCGGCTAATATTAATCATAATTGGCCTGCTGTGGGGACAGCGATATGGATTTTCTGTTCTGTATAGATCCATAACCAGCTGAATACTTTCCTTTTTTGTCAGCGGCTGTCCCGCCTTTATTGAAGATCTGCAGGCTAAGTACTCAAGCATTGTTTTCTGAATTTCGGCTGCAGATTTTGCCTTACCCGCCTCTGCAAGTTCTGCTATTAGTTCTTCTATAATATTTCTTGTTGGTTTATTTTTCAGTAAAACAGGAACTTCCTGAATTAAAATTGTATTATTACCAAAATCACTAAAGTCAATTCCAATTTCTCTGATTTCAGCTTCATACTGTCTTACAATTTCTCTTTCTTCTGCTGATAATTCAATTTTAACTGGCAGAAGAAGTGACTGAGAAGCTTTATCTTTTTTATTGAATTCAGCATAAAATTTTTCGTATAAAATTCTCTCCTGTGCATTGTGCTGATCAACAATTTTTAAACCCAGATCAGTTTCGATTAATAAGTAACTATTAAAAATTTGTCCCAGAAACTTAAAATAGCTTTCTTCTGCCTCTACCTCAGCTAAAGAATATTCCTGATTTTCAGTTTCTGTTATTTGCTGATTAAAACTTTTTTTCTGTTCAGCAACATTTTCCTGCTGCTGACTGCTCTCACTACCATAATTTATATTTTTTTGATAATCTTCTTTGCTGTAATTGTTAGAATCTGAGCGCCTGTATTTATTTCTGTTCTTCGAACTATAGCTGCTCTGTGAAATACTTTGATCAGAATCACTTATATTCTCATTCCTGGTATCAGATTGATTACTTTTTTGATTCTTATCTTTTCCATCTGTAAAAAGTTGATCTCTTTCTATATTTTCTTCAGAATCTTTATCAGCTTCATTTAAACCGGGTGACTGTTTTAATTTAATCCTAGTGGTGGGATCATTTTGTTTTAAGGTTCTCCGGACTGCTTTATTAATTACATCAAAAATAATCTGACTGCGGCTGAATTTTACCTCACGTTTGGCAGGATGGACGTTAACATCAACTAAAATTGGATTAACTTTAATAAATAAAAAAACAATTGGTTTTCTGCCTGGATTAATTAACTTATTGTAGGCAGTTTCTACAGCTTTTGCTGTTAAATTATTGTAAATAGGTCTGCCATTAACAAAAAAGAGCTCATGACTTCTGCTGGAACGAGTTAACTCCGGGCGACAGAGATAACCACTAAGTTTAATATAACGATCTTCAATATCGATAGGAATTAAATTTTCGGCAATTTCGCTGCCGTAAACAGCATAAATAGTATCTTTCAGTTTACCATTGCCGGGAGTAGATAAAATCTGTCTTCCATCATGATAGAGTTTAAAACTTAAATCACTGTTAGCTGTTGCTTCAGCACTTACAATTTTACTGATATGCGAAAACTCAGTTGTTGTTGTTTTGAGATATTTATATCGAGCTGGAGTATTGTAAAATAGGTCTCGCACAATAATTTCTGTACCTACTGTTGAACCAACAGGTTTTTTATCTACAATTTCTCCACCCTTGATCTTAATTTTTACAGCCTGATCACTGTCCCGATGCCGGCTGATCATCTCTATTTCAGCTACAGAAGCAATACTGGCTAAGGCTTCACCCCGAAAACCGAGGCTATATAGAGAGTAAAGATCATCTATATTTTCAATCTTACTGGTAGCATAGCGGTTAAATGCTGATTCTATATCATCGACCTGGATACCGTGTCCATCATCTTTAACCTTAATCAGTTCCCTCCCACCATCTTCAATTTTAATTTCAATATTTTTTGCTCCGGCATCAATAGAGTTTTCAATCAATTCCTTGACTATGGAAGCAGGTCTTTCTATAACCTCACCTGCTGAAATCTGATTTGCTACACTCTGAGGAAGCTGTTTTATAACACCCATTTTAATTCTCCTCTTCTTTTAAATCCTTTTTTAATTTATATAAAAAGTTCATAGCATCCATTGGCGTCATCTCCAGAATATCCTGTTCATCTAATTTCTTTAAGATTGGACTTCTTTCGGAATTAAATAAAGGCAGCTGCTGATGTTTGTCATCAGTCACAGTTTTTTCTAATTTACGAACCGGCATTTTATTGTTGTCTTCCAGACGCTGCAATATTTTTTGGGCGCTGATAATGATTTCCTCCGGCAGCCCCGCCAGGCGGGCAACCTCTATTCCATAACTATCACTGGATCTACCTTCAACAATACGGTGTAAAAAGTGTACCCCATCATTATCTTCTTTAACCAGTACATTATAATTTTTAATACCCTGGTACTCATCTTCCAGCCGTGTTAGTTCGTGATAGTGTGTTGCGAATAAAGTTCTGGCACCAATACGCTCTGGGTTGTTCAGATACTCACTGACAGACCAGGCAATAGAGACACCATCATAGGTGCTGGTACCTCTTCCTACCTCATCTAAGATAATTAAACTTTTTTCGGTACTGTTGTTAACTATATTGGCAACCTCATTCATTTCTACCATAAAAGTACTCTGGCCGGTTGTCAAATCATCACTGGCTCCAACTCTAGTAAAAATTCTATCTGTCAGACCGATAACCGCTTCTTCTGCCGGCACATAGGAACCCACCTGGGCCATTAGTACAATTAGAGCAACCTGTCTCATATAAGTTGATTTTCCGGACATATTGGGACCGGTAATTATAATAAAACGCTGATCACTCTGATTTAAATAGCAGTCATTTGGCACAAACTGATCAGCAAACATTTTCTCTACTACAGGATGGCGTCCATTTTTAATCTTAATTTCTGCTCCCTTATTAATTTCCGGTCGACAATAATTATTTTCCAGAGCTAAATAAGAAAACGATAATAAAACATCTAGTCTGGCAATAATAGCTGCTGTCTGATTAATTCTTTCTACTTCTTCTGCTATTTTTTTTCTTATTTCTACAAACAAATTATATTCTAAATCATTTATTTTTTCTTCGGCTCCCAGAACTTCCGATTCTTTTTCCTTTAACTCTGGAATAATATAACGCTCACTGTTGCTTAATGTCTGTTTTCTTTCGTAACGATCTGGGACCTTATCAGTATGTGAATTTGTAACCTCAAGATAATAACCAAAAACTTTATTAAAACCAACTTTTAAAGTATTAATTCCGGTTTTTTCTCTTTCTTCTTTCTGAAGAGAAGTTATCCAGTCCTTACCACTGCTAACTAAGTCTCTTAAGTCGTCTAATTTTGTATTATATCCATCTTTAATAATACTGCCTTCAGTTATTGTAGTAGGAGGCTCTTCCTTAATTGAATCATCAATCAGAGCATGAATATCTTCTAAAAGATCGAATTTTTGCTGCATTTCAAGCAGTAAATCACTTTCCAGTTCAGACATTAATTCTTTGACAGCTGGCAGTTTAGCCAGAGAATTTCTTAAAGCTATCATATCCCGTCCATTGGCTGATTGATAAGTTATTTTGCTCATGATTCTCTCTAAATCATAAATTTCAGTAAGTTCAGATCTCAGCTTTTCTAAAATCATATAATTATCAATAATCTCAGCTAGAGCCTCGTGTCTCTTAACTATTTCCTCTTTTTGAATTAAAGGCTGATTAATCCATTTTTTAATTTCTCTACCACCCATAGAGGTTACAGTCTGGTCTACTATTGAAAGCAGAGAACCTGAACGCTGATTATCTCTTATCGTTGAAGTTAACTCCAAATTTCTGCGGCTGGCTGAATCTAAAACCATATAATCTTCTAAATGATATGATTTCAGAACTGTAATCTGATTAACTGTTCTTTTTTGAGTATCTCCTAAATAGGAGAGCACTTGACCGGCTGCGTAAACTGCTGCTTTCATTTCTTCACAGCCAAAACCCTCCAGTGACTTAAGCTTAAAGTGATCCAGCAGCCCCTGATATAGACGTTCATATTTTTTATCCTCCAGAATATTTAAAGTGAAATTATAAACATTCTGCAGTTGATCAATTAACTCAGTTTTCGCAGTTTTTTGATCTAATAATATTTCCTGAGGAGAAATTCGGTTGATCTCATCTTTTAATTTATCCTGATCTGAAGCTGGAAATTCGGTTAAATAAAACTCCCCCGTTGAAATATCTGTATAAGAGAAACCATAATAATCTCCAAATTGAAAAGCAGCAGCCAGATAATTATTTTCGTTTTCAGCCAGAATTTCATTTTCGATAACAGTTCCAGGGGTTACAACCCTGATCACATCTCTTTCCACAATTCCACTGCTCTCTGACGGATCTTCCAGCTGTTCACAGATTGCGACCTTGATTCCATTTTTGATCAATTTTTCAATATAGGAGGCGGCTGAATGATAGGGAACTCCTGCCATCGGTATTTTTTCGCCTCCACCCTTATTACGTGAGGTTAAGGCAATGTCCAGGATTTTAGCAGCTCTTTTAGCATCCTCACCAAACATTTCGTAAAAATCTCCCAGTCGGAAAAAAAGAATAGAATCCTGATATTTGTTTTTTAAATCATGATACTGCTGCATCATCGGTGTTAACTCTGCCAAATTAATCCCTCCAAACCAAAATTTATAATAAATAAGGTAAAACCTGAAAGATCTATTAAATTATCCTTCAGGTTTACTTTGTGAATCATTTTTTCTGTACCAGGTACAAATCGTCTGATTTGTACCTGGTACCTAAATATAATTATTCAATTACTGTTCCTTCCAGAGTCCAGCTTTTAGCATCCTCAATCCTGACTTTAACTACTTCCCCAACCAGATCCTCTCTTTTATCGATAAAACAGATCTTATTGGTGGATGTACGACCTTCAAATACTTCTGGATCATTACTGCTGGGACCTGTAACTAATATTTCCTGGGTGCTCCCAATTAACTTCTGGTTTTGATCATAACTAATTTTATTTTGTAACTCCATTAAGCGATTTAAACGATCTTTTTTAATATCTTCATCTATCTGATCATCTCTGCGGGCAGCAGGTGTCCCACTCCGGGGAGAATAGATGAAAGTATAGGCCATATCAAACTTTAATTCTTTGACCAATTCAATTGTTTTTTCGAAATCTTCTTCGCTTTCTCCTGGAAAACCGACTATAAAATCTGTTGAAACAGCGGCTCCTGGAATTTCCTGCTGTATTTTTTTTACTCGATCTATATAATATTCACGTGTATAGCCGCGGTTCATTTCTTTAAGTACCTTATTACTTCCTGATTGAACAGGTAGGTGAATATGATTGGCCACCTTATTCAGCTTTTTAATTTTAGCTAATAAATCATCAGAAAGATCTCTTGGATGAGAAGTCATAAAACGAATTCTCTTAAGTTTTTCTACCTTATTTAATTCTTCCAGTAATTTGGGAAAAGTAATTTCCTTTTCCAGATCATTTCCATAAGAATTAACATTCTGACCTAAAAGAGTAATTTCCTTAACTCCATCTGCAGCCAGCCTTGCTGCCTCATCCACAATAGATTTAACAGGTCGGCTGCGCTCTCGGCCTCTAACATAAGGGACTATACAGTAAGTGCAGAAATTATCACAGCCCTGAATAATTGAGATCCAGGCTGAATGTTCTGATTCTCTCTGTGAAGGCAAATCAGGGATTAAACCTTCTTCCTCATCCCAGACTTCAACAACTCTATCTCTTGTCTCTTCAATTTTTCTTATCAAATTAGGTAAATGATGAATATTATGAGTCCCAAAAATTAAGTCTACATGGCGGTATTTTTTATATACTTCATCAACAGGCTCATCCTGCTGCATCATACAGCCGCCAATTCCGATAATTAAGTCGGGGTTTTCTCTTTTATATCTTTTAAGTTCACCCAATTTACCAAATACTTTCAATTCTGCATTTTCTCTAATAACACAGGTATTTAATAAAATTATATCTGCACTGCCCAAATCGTCGGTCTGCTGATAACCCATTTCCTCCAGCATCCCGGCCAGTCTTTCTGAATCATGTTCATTCATCTGACAGCCATAGGTTATTATATTATAAAATTTATTTTCACTCATTATTTCACTCCTGTAGTTAATTAAAACTATTACTTTTCATCAAAATTCTTTAACTGATCTAAACTTTCATTTTTACCCATTACAACCAGACGATCACCCTGAAGTATCTTATCACCAGCTCCAGGAGAAATATTTAAATTTTCTCCCCGCTTAATTGCCATTACATTTACATTAAACTTTGATCTAAATTCCAATTCTTTTAAAGTTTTTCCTACCATTTTATCTGTAGCAATAATCTCTATAACACCATAATCCGGTGCAAATTCTATATAGTCGAGTACATTAGAAGAAATCAAATTATGAGCTATTCTTGCTCCCATATCTCTTTCTGGATAAACAACTCTATCTGCGCCTACTTTGCTTAAAACTTTTCCATGTAAAGTATCTGGAGCCTTAACAATTACATAAGGAACTCCCAGTTCTTTTAAGATTAAGGTACATAAAATATTGGCAGAAACATTATCTCCAATACTGACAACTGCAACATCAAAATTTCTAACTCCCAGAGTTTTTAAAGCTTCTTCATCAGTAGCATCAGCTTCTACTGCATGAGTTACCTGAGTTGAAATTGACTGCACTCTTTCTTCATCTTTATCTATAGCTAAAACATCATAACCATTATCAGCCAGAGTTGTAGCAACACTGGAACAAAAACGGCCTAAACCAATCACAACAAATTGTTTCATTTATTTGTCCTCCTGTCAATAAAACTGCATTCCAATTAGCCCACCATTACCTTTTCGGTTGGATAATGATAAGTTCCCTTTCGCTGTTTTTCTCCTATTGCTACTGCCAGAGTTAAAGGTCCAACTCGTCCAGCAAACATAGTAATTGTAATTAAAACTCTGCTTATTTTAGACAGCTGACCTGTAATACCGGTCGATAAACCAACAGTACCAAAAGCAGAAACAGTTTCGAATAAGGTATCTATAAAGGAAAAATCTTCTATAATCAATAATAATGTTGTAACCAGAATAACCAGCCCCGCCGCAAGCATTGTAATAGTAAAAGCTTTGTAAACAATTTGTTTTTCAAATCTGCGGTTATATATCTCCATATCTTCCTTACCGGTAATCATATTTTTCATTGTTACCAGTATAACACCAAAAGTAGTTGTTTTAATCCCACCACCGGTTGAACCCGGGGAAGCACCAATAAACATTAAGACAATAATTAAAAATAATGAAGATTGTTTTAAGGCACCTGTCGGAACTGTGTTAAAACCTGCTGTTCGTGGAGTAACGGAAAGAAACATTGCTCCCAGTGTTTTATCCAGTAGAGGCAGTCCCTTGAGCGTGTTATTATATTCTAAAATAAAAAAGGTTATAAATCCAAAAACTAATAAAGCTAGAGTCATCACTATTACAATCTTAGTCTGTAAAGTTGTCTTTTTAAATTTAACCCGGTTATAGGCCTCCATCATAACTCCAAAACCAATACCACCTAAAATAATTAAGGCCATAATAACAAGGTTAATAGTAATATCACCTGTAAAATTCTCTAAACTGCTGCCAAAAAGATCAAATCCTGCATTGTTAAAGGCCGAAATCGCGTGGAAAATAGAAAGGTAAACAGCTCTCCAGAAAGGATAATCCTGACTTAAACGTAAAAATAAAATTGCAGCCGCTGTTCCTTCAATAGCAAAAGTAAAACCTAAAAGATACTGAACCAGTCTAACCATCCCGGAAATTTGATACTGATTTAAGTCTTCCTGAATTATTAATCTTTCCTTAAGACTAATTTTTTTACCAACAATAAAGGCAAATAAAGTAGACATTGACATAATCCCGAGTCCACCAATCTGGATTAAAAACATGATTACAGTTGAACCAAAAATTGTAAAAGCTTCCTTTGTATTTACTACAATCAAACCAGTTACACAGGTAGCTGAAGTTGCTGTAAAAACTGCATCAACTGCTCCCAGTCCCTGACCATCAGTTGTTGCAACCGGCAGCATTAAAAGTAGTGATCCAATCATAATAATTACAAAATAGCCGCTCACCAGATACTGAGCTGGTGTTAAATTTTTTTTCTTTAAATTCATTTTTACCCCGCCCTTATTTCCCTGCATCGTATTTCTTATTCGAAGTAATTATACTATAATTAATTTTGAAAGTAAAATAAAAACTGGGGTTAAAGCCCCAGCTTTTTTAAAAATATTTAAATATAAGTAATATTAGCCATCATATGGTTCAAACATATCTTTACCTACACCACATTCAGGACATGTCCAGTCATCTGGAAGATCTTCAAAAGATGTACCTGGCTCGATTCCACCTACAGGATCTCCTTCTTCTGGATCATAAATGTACATACAAACTGTGCATTGATACTTCTGCATATTGAGTCGCTCCTTCCTAATTATAGTATTTATTTACCTAACTAATTATAAAACAAAAATAGCTTTAATGTCAAGTTTTTACTATTTACAGACGTTCAAAATAATCCGGTGAATAAGCAGACTTCAAACCACTCATGCTTGCTGCCCGCTCAGCGATCAGAGAAGCTATTAACAGGGGTATAGTCAAACTGTAATTGTGAGTAAACTCCAGAATAATAAAGGTAGCTGTTAAAGGTGCTCTGATAACTGCACTAATTACTGCTGCCATTCCAATTAAGGCATATAAAGAAGCTGAACCGCTTAAAAAAGGAAAAAATTGATTAAATAAAGTACCAATAATAATTCCGGTCAGACTGCCGATAAATAGTGATGGAGAAAATATTCCACCTGAACCACCTGAACCCAGAGTTACTGAAGTTGCAATAATTTTAAATACTAAAAGCAGAAATAAAAAACCAAGATTAAATTCTGACTGGTTAAATAAAGAAGCAATTATTCTATTTCCTGACCCCATAATTTCCGGTAGTTGAAAAGCAATCATTCCCAGCAGCAAGCCACCTAAAGCAGGTTTTAAAACAATATTTATTTTTAAATTATCAAATAAATTAGATAGTTTACGCAGAGTATGGACAAAGGCTACAGCAAAAAAAGCTGCAAAAATCCCGATTACTGCCGCTGTCAGAAAGTTATATGCACTTCCCACCTGCCCCAGATTTAAATTTGCCAGAAAAAGTTCTCTCCCACTCCAGCGAACAACCATATCAGCAGAAATAGCACTGATCGCAACCAGCAGCAGACGATTTTTTTCAACCTTATTAAATAATATTTCACTTACAAACATAATTCCAGCTAAAGGTGCGTGAAATAAGCCTGCAATTCCTGCAGCAGCACCACAACCTAAAAAGGTCTGATAATCAAAAAGCTTTAAATTAAGTTTATAAGCAATTAAATCCCCAATTCCGGCTCCAATTTCTACAATTGGCCCTATTCTACCTCCTGAACCTCCGCTGGAAATAGTAATTGCAGAAGCAAA
Source organism: Halanaerobium saccharolyticum (assembly GCF_004362045.1). Lineage (GTDB taxonomy): Bacteria > Bacillota > Halanaerobiia > Halanaerobiales > Halanaerobiaceae > Halanaerobium > Halanaerobium saccharolyticum_C. The sequence goes on from NZ_SNWX01000028.1 coordinate 20,125, forward strand.
ACCTTCTGTCAAAAGGTCACGATAAGTTAAATGACGTTCTTTGCTCTCAATTGAAGACAAAATAGCAGGAATTCCATGTCCTTTAGCAGTCATACTTCCATATTTTATTATAAAACCAACGATAAGTCCCCCAATTGCCGGTAAGAATAAAAAGGTTAGGCGGTTATAAATTGTCAGCTCCATCCCGATATCAATTAGGGAAAAAGTGAAAAAATCTAAAAGATTATTATAAAGTAGAGCAATTAGTCCTACAATAAAACCTATTAAAAAAGCTAAAAATATTTTTAGATATCTGCTGACATATTTTTTGTTAACTGACAAAAAATCACCGCCCTAAATAACAATTAAATTGTAAACAGCCTTAAACATCAATAGTCTGAGCCAGTTCTGCATTTTCAAAAATAAATTCTTTTCTTAAAGAAGCATTTGAACCCATTAAACGGGTAAAAATATCATCAGCTTCAATTTCATCATCAATTTCAACTTTCTGCAGAACTCTATTTTCTGGATCCATTGTTGTATCCCAGAGCTGTTCCGGATTCATTTCTCCCAGTCCCTTATATCTCTGCAGAGAGAAACTGCTGCCTTCATTCTCAGATCTAAACTCTTTTAATTCCTGATCACTGTATAAATAATGACTTTTCCCCCACTTTGTGACCTTATATAAAGGTGGCTTAGCCAGATAAATATGTCCATTGTCAATTAGTTCGGGCATATAACGATAAAAAAGTGTTAAAATCAGGGTGGCAATGTGAGCCCCATCCACATCAGCATCAGTCATAATAATAATTTTGTGGTAGCGGAGTTTTTTAAGATTAAAATCTTCCCCAATTCCAGCTCCTAAAGCAGTAATGATTGAAGCAACCTCATTATTATTTAAAATTTTGTCAAGTCTGGCTCTTTCGACATTCAGGATCTTTCCTTTAAGCGGCAGGATGGCCTGAAATTTGCGCTCTCTTCCCTGTTTAGCCGAACCACCGGCAGAATCACCCTCAACAATGAAAAGCTCACTTTTTTCGGCCTTTTTACTGCTGCAGTCAGCAAGTTTACCGGGCAGTGAATTAGATGAAAGAGCAGTTTTTCTTTTTGTCAGCTCTCTTGCCTTTTTGGAAGCCTTGCGAGCTCTGACAGCCTGAACAGCCTTATCAATTACCTTTTTTGCCAGATCCGGATTTGTATCAAAGTATAAGCTTAAATACTCATAGACCTCACTTTCTACTATACTGCGGATTTCACTATTTCCTAGTTTAGACTTAGTCTGTCCTTCAAACTGCGGCTCAGGTAATTTAACATTAATTATCGCTGTAATTCCTTCTCTGACATCCTTACCATTTAAAGAAGAAATCTTTGCCGGCAGCTGATTATTATTTTTAGCAAAGTTGTTGATAGCTCTGGTTAGAGCAGTTTTAAAACCGGTCAGATGATAACCTCCATCTACCGTATTTATATTATTAGCATAGGAAAAAATTCGCTCATTATAACCGTCATTATATTGAATGGCAATCTCCACCTCATAATCATCAGGTTTTGATTCAAAATAAATAATATCCTGATTAATTACATTCCGATCTTTATTTAAAAATTCAACAAAAGCCTTGATACCACCATCATACTGAAACTCTTCTTCTTCAATTTTTTCGCCCCGTTCATCTCTCAAAATAAGAGTTAAATCCTTATTTAAATAAGCTGATTCCTGCAGACGATGAGCTAAATTTTCATACTTAAATTCTGTAGCCGTAAAAATTTCTGGATCTGGCTTAAAGCGGATTACTGTACCACTGCGGTCAGTACTCCCTATCTTTTTTAACTTATCAACAGGAATTCCTTTTTTATAGTGCTGCTGATATTTATTCCCCTTCCAGTGAGTTGTAATTGTTAGTTCTGAAGAGAGAGCATTAACTACTGAAACCCCAACTCCGTGCAGCCCCCCAGAGACCTTATAACTATTATTATTAAATTTACCACCCGCATGCAGGGTCGTTAAAACTACCTGAACCGCTGGCAGACCTGTATCTTTGTGAATATCAGCAGGTATTCCGCGACCAAAATCTTCTACCGTAATTTCTTCACCTTCGTGAATAGTGACCTTAATTCGATCACCATTTCCGGCCAAAAATTCATCTATACTGTTATCTACTACTTCCCAGACAAGGTGATGTAATCCTCTAATACCTGTACTACCAATATACATCCCAGGCCTTTTACGAACAGCTTCCAGACCTTTAAGCACCTGTATCTGATCAGCATTATAATCTACATTATCAAAAAGTGTATCCATCGTTCTTCACCATCCTCCATTTCATTATTATAACAAAGAGAATCTTAGAATGCCAGTCTATTCAGCTTTAAATTTGCAAAATCTATGATAAAAATGGTATTATAAATAAGCAGAAAACGATTAATTTGAGAGGAGATCGATAATGAAAGAAGAAATTTATCCAATTGCAATTGAAGATAAAATGAAAGATGCTTATTTGAATTATTCCTTAAGTGTAATAATCGGCAGAGCTCTGCCTGATGTTAGAGATGGTTTAAAACCAGTCCATAGAAGAATACTTTTTGCTGCCCGAGAATTGGGGCTGCTCCACAACAGACCACATAAAAAATCAGCCCGCCTGGTTGGTGAGGTTTTAGGTAAATTCCACCCCCATGGTGATAGTGCTGTTTATGATGCTATGGTCAGGATGGCCCAGGACTTTAATCAACGTTATCAATTAATTGACGGCCACGGTAATTTTGGTTCAATTGATGGTGATAGTGCTGCTGCTATGCGTTATACAGAAACAAAGCTAACAGAAATTGCCGAAGCTCTGTTAGATAATATCGATGAGGAAACTGTTAATTTTATTGATAACTTTGACGGCAGCCTCCAGGAACCGGAAGTATTACCCTCCAAGATACCAAATCTTTTAGTAAATGGCTCCAGCGGTATTGCTGTAGGGATGAGCACCTCTATCCCTCCTCACAACTTAGGAGAGGTTATAGACGCTCTGATCCACCTTCTGGACTACCCTAATGCCCGACTGGATACAATTATTAATAATCATCTACCCGGTCCTGATTTCCCAACTGGTGCTTCCATAGTAGGTAATGATGGAATTAAAGCTGCTTATGAGACTGGTAAAGGGAAAATCACTTTAAGAGCAAAGAGTAAAATTGAAAAAGAAGGCAGGCATCGAAATTTAATTATTACTGAAATTCCCTATCAGGTTAATAAAGCTAAATTAATTGAAGAAATTGCTGAACTTGTAAATAAAGGGAAAATCTCTTCTGTTTCTGATTTAAGAGATGAATCTGATAAAAAAGGTATCAGAATTGTTATTGAGTTAAAAAGCAGTGCTGATCCAGAATTAACTTTAAACAGATTATATAAATATACAAATTTACAGAATAACTTTCGAATCAATCTTTTAGCACTCAATAATAAAAAACCTGTTGTGATGGGACTTTTAGAAATTTTAAATCATTTTTTAGATTTTCGCAAAGAAGTTATCAAAAATCATACTGAATATAATTTAAATAAATCCGAAAATCGGTATCATATACTGGAAGGTCTAAAAAGAGCTATTGACGAACTGGATATAGTAATTCAGGTAATCAGAAATTCCCAGTCCAAAAAAGAAGCAAGAGATAAATTGATGGAAGCTCTGGAGATTTCGGAAAAACAGGCCCAGTCAATTTTGGAGATGCAGCTGCAGCGGCTGGTCGGAATGGAATTTGAAAAACTGGAAGCTGAAAGAGAGGAACTTGCTGAAAAAATAAAGTATTATAAAAATATCCTGAATAATAAAGATCAATTAAATAATGTTCTGCGGGAAGAATTAAAAGAAATCAAAAAACGTTTTAACGATCAGCGAAGAACCGATATTATTGCTGATGATAGTCAGGCAGAAATTACTAAAGATGACTTAATTAAAGAAAAAAATGCAGTCCTTTCCCTTTCCTATCGGGGGATTATAAAAAGAAATGATGAATTCAGCAATTTAAGAGCAGCCAAAAATGATTATTTAATCTCAACTGTTGAAGGTTCATCTTTAGATCAGCTTCTCTTCTTTAGTGATCACGGGGAAGTATATAATTTACAGGTTCATGATATCGAAGAACATCACGGGCTTGCTACCGGTGATAATCTAAGTAAATATCTTCAGATCCCCATAAAAGAAAATATTATTTCACTTAATATTTTAGCTAAAGAGGCAGATGAATCTGAGAATCAATATTACACTTTTGTTACCAGATCAGGCTTAATTAAAAGAAGTAATGCTGATGAATACAGAACAAATTACAGCCACATTAGAGCAATTAAATTAGATGATGATCAGCTAATTAATGTCGAAAAGACTGATGCTGTCCAGGATTTAATTGTGGTCAGTAAAAATGGTTATTTGATTAGATTTAGTGGTGACACATTCTCTACAACCGGACGCAATACTCTGGGCAGTAAGGCAATAAATTTGGGAGAAAATGAGGAGGTACTGTACTTTAACACTTTTGATCCGAAAAATTTCTTAGTCTCAATTAGCGATGATGGCAGAGCTAATAAGATTAGACTAAAAAGTTTTAAAGCTCAGAAAAGAAATGGCAAAGGGATAAGGATTTTTTCCAATACAAATTACAAATTAGCAGGAGCTGTGAAAGCAGCTAAAGATGATAAAATACTTATTGCAGCTAAAAATGGAGAGATTAATGAAATTAGAGTTAATGAGATACCCAAAACTTCAGCCGGTGGAAATATGTATCAAGTAACAAAAGATTTAAAATTTGAAAAGATAGTAGCTGTAAAAAAAATCATTGAAACTGATTAAAAATCTAACTCAATAGTAATATCATGTATAAAAGAACCTCAGCCTATAATTAAACTGGCTGAGGTTCTTTATTAATTATTTATTTTAAAAACACATGATTCCCTATAGTTACAACCTTTTCTCTGTCAGCAAAGAAGGATGGGTTTTTAGACTTAGCTGGATTGTAAAAATACAGACTTCCTTTGCTGGGATCCAGACCACTTACTGCATCATAGGCAGCTTTAAACGAGTCACTATCGGGAGAATAATTAATCATCCCATTTTCTACAGGAGTAAATTGTCCGGATTGATAAACAACTTCTCTAATAGAATTCGGAAAAGAAGGATGATAAACTCTATTAATAATCACAGCTCCTACCGCAACTTTCCCCTTATAGCTCTCACCTCGAGCTTCTGCATTAATTATGCTGGCCAGTATTTCTATTTCCTCTGCACTAAAGTTTTTATAGCTATGATAATCATCTTTTCTCACACCATCATTTTTATTATCTCCATCACCGGAAAGAACAACTAACAAAAACATAAGACCCAACCCGGTATAGATATCTTCTTTTTCAATAGAAGCAGCTTTAAGCTCAGCAGCTGGCATCGTATAGGGTAAGAATACTGCATTCAATATCATAATTAAAGCTAAAGATATAATTATCTCTTTAAAATGAATCCTGGACATATAAACTACGCTCCTTAATCATAATTTTTTGCAACACTAGCCTGAAATTAAAGTAATAAGGCCAGTAAAGCTAAACCACCAAGAATATAGCCAGTATTTATAGAAGAACTACCATCTTTTTTGGTTTCCTGGGCAGCAGCCTTTTCTGCCACTAATTCTTTAATTCTGTTTTCAAGTTCCTCTATTCTTGTCCTGTTAATACTCTGATTGTCTTCCAGTGCCTGGAGCTGCTTCCCGGATAGTCCTTCTTCCTGGATAGTAGTTAGTTTGTCTTCTATACTGGCAATCTGATTATTAATTTGATTTACGCTTTCTTCTAAATCTGAAACTTTTTGAACTTTTTCCTGCATTTGTGAAACTCGAACATTAATATTTGCTATATCTTCATCCTGAATCTGATTTTTGTCTTCTAAATTATTTAGTCTCTGTTCAAATTCTTTCTGTCTTTCAGCAACTTTAACGAGTTCATCTCTAAATTCTAATGATAATTTTCTAATTACATCAACATCTTCTTCAGAAAGTTTTTGAGATGCTGAATCACCGGCGGTATTTTTCAATACATTGGCAATTATTTCGGCCATTTCATATCTTGTTAATGGCTGTTCACCATTAAAATCCTCACCAGAATATAAGCTTAAATATCCTCTTTCAGCCAGCATCTGAACACTATCATAAGCCCAGTGGTCCCGGGGTACATCATCGAACTGCTGAGCCAGAGCACCTGCACTAAAAACCAAGATTAATAATAAGGTTATCAAAAAAACACTTTTATAATTTAACATTTAATTTTCCTCCTCAAGATTATTTCTAATTTCAATTTGAAAGGTATTTCCTGATCCATTTACAGCCTTTAGATTACTAATGTTTATACTTCCAGGACTGTCTTCTTTTAAAATGAAATGAACTGTAGCTATCACACCATTTGCTTTATTAAAGGGAAATTCCTGATTAAATATAACTTTTCCGATTTTAGATCTGTCCGGTCGGTTAAAAGGTAACAAATTATTATCACCGACAAAGAAATCTCCACGTGAAATGTGTGTCAATAACAGTTTATCACTATTATAATTTAGTTCAAAACTAATATTTTCCGCTTCAGCAATATTAGCAGCAATAATATCTACTGCATAATAATCTTTATCCTGCTGTCCCATAGTTTCTTTAAGTAAAATTAACGGTTTTAATTGTGGGAGATTTATTTCCTCAACAATAGTTTTCTGATAATTATTTAAGCCGCTTACTTTTAAGGCAAAAGGTAAAGTTCCATCAACTCTTAAAGCTTCAATTGCCCAGTTAATATTAATACTTTCTTCCTTTCTTAAAATACCAAGTCTCTTTTTACTTTTTTCACTGCTTGCTGTCACTAAGCCAGGAGGTAAAATTAATTCTGCTTCTACCCCATATAAAGAACTTTCTCCAGAATTATTAATTTTAGCCTGAATTCTAAAAGGATTTGGCTCCAGTTTTCCTTCAACTGATTCTACCTCTTCCAACAAAGTAATATTTGCATTTAATTCAGGTGGACCTAAAAATTCAACTTTTCTTTCCACCTCATTAGAATCAGTATTATCTGCCTCAACTTTAACCCGATAGGTCATTTCTTCAGGAAGTTTATTACGATTATTAGCTCTCACATTCCAGGTTATTTGAGATATATCTTCTGGTGCCATATCACCAATATTTCTGCTTATCTGTTCAGCGCTAAAGTTATCAGGTAGTTCAATTCTTATTGATACATTACGGGCATTAATCTCAGATGTATTCTCTAAATAAGCAACAACAGGAAAGCTCTGATTATTTGCGTCTAAAGTAACTTCTGCTGGTGATGTGACTCCCAGAGATAAAATACCAGGAACAATGGTAATTCCACCGAGTCCATACTTGGTAATATAAGTTTTGCTTTCTCCAGGTTTAATAATTTCAGGGACCCAGTACATGGCCATAGCGCTATCAATCTCATACTCACCTTTGCGAATAAATTCCTGCCCTGGATTAAAATCGAAATCCCAGACACCATCAGCCAGACTACCCCAGTCAGAAAAATAAACTCTATCAGGTGTACTTACATCCGGACCAATAAAGGAACCCTGTGACGTAACCTGAGGATTGGAAACACTATCAAAAGCCTGCCAGAAATCATCGAGCTGTTTACTATAATATAATTTATCAGTAGAAATAGTGTCTTCTCCCAGTCTAAAAGGAGCTCCATCATTTTCTCCCAGCATTGTATCCAGCATTACTCTCAAGCCAACCTTTTCTTCCTGATCACCCTGATTAATAATTCTATACTGTATTTGGGCACTATCTGCAAGTCCGGTTGTTGAGCTTTTTACTATTGAGAGAATTTGTTCCACTACAATATTTCCGAAACGAGTTCTGGTAATTATTTGATTATCCTTTACAGTTGGTTCCTGAATAACCTCACCATATTTTGCTCCATCACCAGCTCTTCGTTCTGTTGAGCCACCAAACACATATTTTTCCCCATTAATCCAGAGTGATGTATATGAAGTCCAGGGATTTGGACGACCATAAATTAAAGATTTATTATCATCATTTTCTCTTGCTGGTGCTCCTCCAGTTGTTTCTACAGCAAATCTTCCCTGGGAATTTTGGTTTTGATTAACTACAATTACTATATATTCATTTCCAAAACGAAGGTTATTATGCTCATCTTCATTTTGAAAGAAATTGTTCTGGGCTGCTGTATTAAAACTAAAAGTTAGAATTAAAAGCAGCACCATTAAAATAATTTTTTTATACTTATACATTAATTATCATTCACCTCCAGAAACAAATTCAACTTCACCAATATTTACATCTACTTGAGTGTTATCAGATTCATCTATATAATATCTTACTGAAACTGGAATTCTATAAGACTGTTGATACTCTTTGAATTCCCATCCGTGTTCCAGAGTCAGTTGAGCTACTCTATCCATAGAATCATGACCAGAAGATTCTACAAGCTGAATATTATTAACAGCACCTCCAGGTGAAATCTGGACCATTAATCTAACTGTACCTTCAGAACGACTACCCACTAAATCTTTCGGGAAAGTTGGAGGCTCAATTAAACCAATTAAATCTCCTGCAGTTGGTGGAGGTGGAGGATTAACATCTTCTTCCTCCTGCTCTGCCGCACTATCTTGAGTAGTTTCTTCTGCCGCAGGCTCTTCGGTCTCTTCCATATTCTTCTGCGTATTTTTCTCTGGAGCTGCTTTTATAGTCTCCTCTGTGGGTTTTTCATCTAATTTTGAATTTTCAGCTTTGGACTCAACAGGTTCTGTTTCGACCTTTTTCTCAGAACTAGTTTCCTGGACTACCTCAACCTCGCTCTCACTTTCCTTACTTGCCATAAGCTCCTGTTCATTTTTTGTTGTATTCTGTTCAGGTTCAGGAGCGGGTTCCGGCTCCGGTTCTGGTTCTGGTTTTGGTTTTGGCTCAGGTTCTGGCTCAACTTTTTCTACTTCTGGTTCAGGAGCAGGTTTTGGCTTTTCTTCAGCTGATTTTACCTCAGCTTCAGGCACTGATTCCTTCTTCTCTATATTTTCCTTTTCAGTTTCAGTATCAACCTCAGTTTTCATTTTGCTTTTCTCTTCCATTACGGGCTCAGGTTCCGGTTTAGAAATTTCTTCTTCTGGTTCAGGTTCGGGCACCGGCTCAGGTATCGGCTCCGGTTCCACTTTTTTCTCAACAATTTTTTCCTTTTCATCTCTGGCTGGATCTTCAGTTAATTCTGCCGCTGCTTCCGAATTTTTATCCTCTAAAGGAGCAGGTTGATAATCAACCAGCTGTACATAACCATATTCACTTAATTTGCTCTCACTTTTAGCACTTCCATGCAGAAAGCCGATTGGAAGAAAATAAAGTATTAAGAGATGAAAAATCATTGAAACAATTACATAAACCAGTAACTTCCTATCATTATTGTTATTAGGCATAAATTCACCATCCCATTAACTATCTTCTTTATCTGCAGCTAGTGCCAGTCTTGTAATTCCGACATTACGCAGACCATCCATTAAAGACACCACGTTTTCATAACGAGTATTTTTATCAGCACTAATTACAATTGTCAACTTATTATTTTCATTATTTGCAACTTCCGCTTCCGAAATAATTTGATTTAAATCCAGAGACTGATCTTGATAATAATAATTACCTTCCGAATCAATCTGTACAATAAAGTTTTCTGTATTTTGTTCTGTAGCAGTTACAGCTTTTGGCAGCTGCATTTCAATTCCTTCAGGAGCTGTTCTAAATGTAGTAAAGAGCATAAAAAATACTAAAAGAAAAAATATAACATCAATCATTGGAATAATATTGATTGAACTTTTTTTCTTAAGAGTAGTTTTGAACATCACTGTCACCTCTATTATTGCTGACAACATCAACAATCTCAACCATACTTAAATTCATCTGATGAGCTCTTCTTTCCACTTTATGAGCAAAATATGAATAAAAGATAGCAGTTGGAATAGCAATAATAAGTCCTAAAGCAGTACTAATTAGTGCTGCTGCAATCCCAGAACTTATCTGAGCCGGGTTTGCTGCCCCAGCAGCTGTTCCCAGGATATTAAAACTGCTAATAATTCCAATTACTGTTCCTAAAAGACCAAGTAGAGGAGAAATCATAGCCACAACATCTAAAATAGGCAGATGTCTTTCCATTTTCTTTATTTCATCCTCGCCAACAGCCTGCAAGACCTCTCTTAAACGAGAAGGATCTTCACTATTATGTGCCAGAGCAGTTGATAAAAGTTTTGCATTAGTACCTTTTTTGCCTTTTAATTCATTTAAAGCACTTAAAATATCTCCTTCTTCAACTAAAATTTCAATTCGCTTAATTAATCTAAAATTGTTATCATTATTCCTGTAAAAGAAAATTGTTTTTTCAATAATTACTGCCAGACTAAACACCGACGCAATTAAAAGTGGTATAGTCATTGGTCCACCTAATGTCAATAAATTCCAAATACGATTTAAATCCAATCCTATCACTCCTCTTAAATCTAATAATAATTAATATATTCTACGCTAATTTTAGTTTCAATATAAAGTATAATAATCCTTTAAATTAATCTCTAGTCTCTGGAAAAATCAACTTAAATAAAGTCCCCTCTTCACCGCTCTCAACTCTAATTTTTCCCTGATGAGCTTCCATCAATTCTCTGGCAACTGCCAGACCAATACCTGTACCCTGATTTTGCGAATTTCTTGATTTGTCTGCTCTGTAAAATCTTTCAAAGATAAAGGGCAGATCATCTTCACTAATTCCAACCCCATTATCCTGAATATAAATAACTAAATTATTTTTTTCTTTTATAGCTTTTATTTCAATTTCTCCATTTTCATTATTGTATTTAATTGCATTTTCAATAATATTGTTAAAAATTTGGAATAAGCTGTTTGAATCCCCTCGCAGATAAAGGTTTTCTTTCAACATTAATTTAACATTTATATTTTTTTTATTCAAAAATTTATGCTGTTGTTTTATTATTTTTTTTATTATTGGCGTTATATTAACCCGTTTTTTTTCTAAATTAAAAATCTTATTTTGAGCATCAGCAAATTCATTTAATTTATCAATCAAAACTGTCATTCTCTGGGTTTCTTCCTGCATTTCAGTAATGTTTTCCTGATTTGCCTCTATTTTTCGATCCTCTATCGCTTCCAGATAACCTTTAATTGTTGTCAGTGGTGTCCTTAATTCATGAGCTAAATCAGCAGTTGATTCTTTTCTAATTTTCTCTAATTTTAACAGCTTTTCACTCATTAAGTTAAAAGCATCTACCAGTTCAGCTAATTCGTCATCTCCTCTGCTTTCAATATTCTGCTGATAATTTCCCTGAGCTACTTCAAGAGCAGCATTTTTAACTTTAATTACAGGTTTTGTTATTTTTTTAGACAAAACAAATGATAAAATTATAATTAATAAAATTACAATTAAAGCACTAAATATTATTGCTTTATAGACATTTTTCTTAAAATAATTATATAAACCTGAATCAAGTTGGTTTTCGGGATTAATGTTTTTCCAGTAGAGGGTCAGTACCTTTTGACCATCTACAATAACTGCTTCAGACTTTGTTTGTCCTGGAAGCTCACCAGGTAGCTGTCTTATATTCATAGGACTATTCCCATTCATCCCCATTCTTCTCATCATCTGAGACATCTGATTATGCTGAGCAGAAAAATAAATAAATTCTCCTTTGTTATTTTCAATCCAGATAGGAATTCCATTAGTTCTGCTGAAATTATCAACTAAAGTTTGTACACTATTAAAATCATTATTTTTTAAGTTTTCACTGAGCACTGCAGCCAGTTCACTAATAGTTTCTTCTCTCTGTAAATTTATAAAGTCATTAAAACTTTCTCCAATAGAAAAATTAATGAACAGTCCGACCAGCAGTAATGAAAAAATAACTAACATCAGAAAAACAGCAAATAACTTTTTACCCAGTCTGGACATTAAATATCACCTATAAACTTATACCCTGCTCCATACACAGTGACAATATACTGGTCTTTTTCCAGCTCCATTTTTTTGCGTATGTTTTTAATATGAGCATCAATAGTTCTGTCAAAACCACTAAATTCCAGTCCCATTACTCTGTCAGCAAGCTGTTCTCGACTTAAAACCTGACCGGCATTATTAATTAACACCATAAGTATTTTAAATTCAGTATTTGTTAACTGACAATCATCATTATCTTTTTTTACTATCATTTCCTCAGAATATATTTTGAATTCTCCATCATTTAAGATGATAATACCTGCTTTTTCTTGATTGCTGCTGCGTCTTAAGATAGCTCTGGTACGGACCAGTAGTTCTCTGGGACTAAAAGGTTTAGTAAGATAATCGTCTGCACCATAATTGAAACCTTCAATTTTATTTTCTTGACTGCTTTTTGCAGTAAGCATAATAATCGGGATTTCAGAAACCTGCCTTATTTTTTGACATACTCTTTCCCCACTTATCTCAGGCAGCATTAAATCTAATATAATTAGATCAAAATAATTATTTTTGAAAATTTTTAAAGCTTCCTCTCCATTATCAGCTTCAAAAATTTCGTAATACTCATTTAAATAACTTCTAATTATTTTTCTTATTTTTGCTTCATCTTCAACAACTAATATTTTTTCCACTCTGCCACCTCAAAAATATAATAAGTTATAATTAAGCAAGTCTACTAAATAGTCCTAACTACATCTATTATATAACTTAACACCTCTATAACACAAGTTAAAATAAGATTAAAAATAAAAAAATCTGTCTGCCAGAATGGCAAACAGATAAAATTTCTATCTTGGTTCTACAATCAACTTGATTGCTGTCCTCTCTTCTCCATCAATTTCGATATCTGTGAAAGCAGGAATACAAATTAAATCAATTCCACTCGGAGCTACAAATCCTCTTGCAATAGCTACTGCTTTTACCCCCTGATTAAGCGCTCCAGCTCCAACAGCCTGTAGTTCTGCATTTCCATTTTCCCGAAGAACACCGGCCAGAGCCCCAGCGACTTTGTTAGGACTAGAATTAGATGATACTTTTAATACTTCCATCTTCGTCTATTACCTCCTTGATTGGATAAAATATTATTTCCCTCTATATAATATATTAGCCATAAATGAAATAAATTCCTGCTTATTAAGAAAAAAATTATAAATTATTTTTTTTAATTTCCATGATTTGGTTGACAGTGTTAGTCTTCTCATCTACTTTAATTAAAACGGCCTCAATTTTTACTTCCCCTGTTCCTACTTCATATCTAACAGGGAGAGAGTTTATCATTTTTTCTATCATTTTATCAGGTTTCATCCCTAAAATAGAATCAACTGCTCCAGTTAAACCCGCATCAGTAATATATCCAGTTCCCTCAGGTAAAATTTGAGCATCATTTGTCTGTACATGGGTATGGGTACCTATCACTGCGGTTACCATCCCATCTACAGCTCTGGCAAATGCCATTTTTTCTCCGGTTGCTTCTGCGTGGAAATCAACCAAAATAATATCTGAATTCTTAATTTGAGGATATAATCCCATAAATTTGTGATAGGGAGAATCATAACCGGACATATAAACCTGACCAATTAAATTGACAAGAGTAATTTTTTTGGAATTAACTTTTAAAGTCTGCCAACCCTGTCCCGGATTATTTTCTGGAAAATTTAAAGGCCGGATAAGATTAGGATCATCATCAATAAACTTAAAAATATCTTTATTATCCCAGGTATGATTACCCATTGTAAAAAAATCTATTCCATATCCATATAATTCTGCTGCAACTTTTTTAGTTATCCCAAAACCTCCAGCAGAGTTTTCTCCATTTGCAATCACAAACTCAATATCGTGTTTTGTCTTTATTTGATCTAAAAAAATTCTGACAGCACGTCTCCCAGCTCTGCCTACAATATCTCCAATAAATAAAATATTCATTAAAAATCTCTCCTATACATTAAACTTTACTTTCCCTCTTTATTAATATCCTAAATTTATTAAAGGCTCCTCAAAAAGAGGAGCCCATTAATTTCATAATTAATTATTTTTATTTAGCATAATCTACTACTCTGGTTTCACGAATGATAACAACTTTAATCTGTCCAGGGTAGTCGAGATTCTTTTCTATTTTCTTAGTAATATCTCTGACCATTTTGGTACTTTCGATGTCATTAATTTTATCAGGCTCAACAATAACTCTAATTTCTCTTCCTGCCTGAATAGCATAAGCTTTTTTTACACCATTAAAAGACTCACCAATTCCCTCTAAATCTTCAAGTCTCTTAATATATGAATCTAATGTTTCTTTTCTGGCTCCTGGTCTTGCTGCGGAAATTGCATCTGCTGCTGCAACTAAGACTGCTTCTACTGATTTAAATTCAACATCACTATGATGAGCTTCGATTGTATGAATCACTTTTTCACTTTCACCATATTTCCTTGCAGTATCAACACCAAGATTAACATGAGTACCTTCCATATCATGATCGATTGCTTTTCCAATATCATGAAGAAGGCCACCCCGTCTTGCAAGAGTAACATCAGCACCCAGTTCAGCAGCCATAATGCTTGCCAAATAGGATACTTCGATAGCATGCTGTAATACATTCTGTCCATAACTTGTTCTGAATTTAAGTCTTCCTAACAACTTGACTAATTCAGGGTTCAAGCCGTGAACTCCTGTATCAAATGTTGCCTGTTCTCCAATTTCTTTAATGTGCTGATCTAATTCTTTTTCAGCCTTTTCGACCATTTCTTCAATTCTAGCTGGATGAATTCGACCATCAATAATTAATTTTTCTAAAGCAATTCTTGCAATTTCACGTCTAATTGGATCAAAACCAGATATAACAACTGCTTCCGGAGTGTCATCAATAATTAAATCGATACCTGTTAGACTCTCTAAAGTTCTGATATTTCTTCCCTCACGTCCAATAATTCTACCTTTCATATCATCATTTGGAAGATTAACAACAGAAACAGTTGATTCTGTTACATGATCAGCTGCAGACCTCTGTATTGCAAGTGAAATAATTTCTCTAGCCTTTTTCTCAGATTCTTCTTTTGCCTGAGCTTCTTTTTCTTTAATCATTTTAGCATATTCATGATCCAGCTCAGATTCTACCTTATTTAAAAGATAATTTTTTGCTTCGCTTTCTGAGAAACTAGAAATCATTTCTAATTTTTCTTTCTGTTCTTTTTTAATTTCTTCAATTTCCTCTTCAGCTTTTGCTAAATTCTTATCTCGATCTTTAATGCTCTGTTCTTTACGATCTAAGTTTTCAGCTTTACGATCAAGATTTTCCTCTTTTTTCATCAATCTATTTTCTAATTTCTGCAGCTCATCTCTTCTTTTCTGACTTTCTTTATTTGCTTCTTCCCGAATCTGATGAGCTTCTTCTTTTGCTTCAAGAATAGTTTCCTTTTTCTTTGCCTTGGCATCTCTTTCTGCATCTTGGAGTATCTTCTCTGCTTCTTCTTCGGCAGACTGCATACGTGCTTTCGCAATATATTTTCGAATTAAATACCCAATTACAATTCCGAGAGGTAGGGCTATTATAAAATATAACATAGCTCCATTAATAATATTCACCTCCTGTCTAATATTCAATTTTTTAATTTTATATTTACATTTACTAATAATATTTTAACTTTTTTCGCACCTTATGTCAAGAAAAGTCTATAATCTGGTATAAAAAGGAAAAAGCCCGCTAAAAGCAGGCTTTAATACTTATTTATCTGTTATCTGATAAATCAAATCATAACTAAAACCTTTATTAGCTAAATAGTTTTTTAATTTATAACTGGAACTATCTTCTTCAGTCCGTCTGCGCAGCCATTTTTCCATTAAATATTCAGCCATTTCTAGTTCATCCTGCTCACTTAAATACTGATTTAAAGCGGAATTAATTATTTTTTGATTTACACCTTTATTTTTAAGTTCTTTATATATTAACTTTCTGCCGCGGGGATGATGCTTTTTTCTCGACCTGATCCACATTTCTGCAAAACGCTCTTCATTTAAATAATCTTTTTCCAATAAAAAATCGACTACTGCTTTAATAACTTCCTCAGTAAAATCTTTTTTGCGCAGACGATCTTCAATTTCTTTAATAGTTCTTTCCCGGTAGCTCAGTAATTTAAAGGCCTTATTACGTGCTTTCGAAAATTCTTCTTTATCTATTTGATCCATTGGGAATTATTCCTCTTCCTTTTCTTTTCCTTTTTCACTTTCATCTTCATTTTCACCATCAATAAGACCAACTTTTACTCTTATTTTTTGATCAATCTCTTCCATAACTTCTGGATTATCACGCAGAAATTCTTTAGAGTTTTCTCTACCCTGGCCGAGACGAACATCACCATAGGAATACCAGGAACCAGCTCTGTCTACAATTCCAGTTTCTTCTCCCAGGTCAATAACACATCCAGGCTGTGAAATTCCTGTACCATACATAATATCAAATTGACAATTTCTAAAGGGAGCAGCCACTTTATTTTTAACAACTTTTACTTTAGCTGTACTACCAATTAGCTTATCTCCGTCTTTAATCGTTTGTGATCTTCTCATTTCTATTCTGACAGAAGAATAAAACTTAAGTGCACGCCCTCCAGGAGTTGTTTCAGGGTTACCAAACATCACCCCAATTTTTTCTCTAATCTGATTGATAAATACAACTGCTGCCTTAGATTTACTAATTGCTCCGGATAATTTACGCATTGCCTGAGACATTAGTCTAGCCTGCAGTCCCATATGAGAGTCTCCCATATCTCCTTCTAATTCTGCCTTTGGTACCAGAGCAGCAACAGAGTCAATAACCACCAGGTCAACAGCATTACTCCGGACCAGTGCTTCTCCAATTTCTAAAGCTTCTTCTCCACTGTCAGGCTGTGAGATTAATAAATTATCAATATTTACACCTAAATTTTTAGCATATTTAGGATCAAGTGCGTGTTCAGCATCAATAAAGGCTGCAATACCATCCAATTTTTGGGCTTCTGCAATTATATGGAGGGCTAAAGTTGTCTTACCTGATGATTCATTACCATATAACTCGATAATTCTTCCTTTAGGGATCCCACCAATACCTAAAGCCAGATCCAGAGGTAAAGCTCCTGTAGGAATAGCTTCTACATTTAACTTCTGTGAGTCCCCAAGTCTCATTATTGAACCTTTACCAAACTGTTTTTCAATTCTCTTAACTGCCTTATCAAGCGCTTTTTCTTTATCACTAGTTGCCAAATTTATCTTCCTCCCCAAATATATTTTAACTGCAATTTTTGTCTTTAATTATATTATAGAACAGATGTTTAATGATTGCAAGGGCTAATTTCTATTTAATGGAAAATAATTCAATATATTCTGGGCCGCTAGCTTTTAACTCACTTTTATAAAGGCTGATACTTTCAATTTTTGCATAAATATTTATAAAGTTCTCCTGCAGCAGTTCTTCTTTAATTTTAAAGGGCTTACTTTTGTTGCGCCCCAGAGTTAGATGTGGAACATAATCCCTTTGATCATTCTCAATATCATATTTAAGCAGCTCCTCTTCCAATTTATCGTGCATCTTAGACAAAATATCTTTTCCCTGCTTCAGAGCAAGATAAATTACTTTAGCTGTTTTACTAGTCGGAAATGCATCAAGCTTTGCAAATTGGATATACTCATTTTTTTGATTAAAATTGATTTCTTTTAAGGCTTTTATTAAATTTTCCTTATCTTTATCTGAAGTTTCTCCAATAAATTTAAGCGTTAAATGCCAATTATTTCTTTCGACCCATTTAATGTCACTATTTATTTTAGTTTTTAAATACTCCAGCTTTTTTTCTATTAACTTCTTGCTGCGTGAATTAAAATTAACTGCTATAAAAAGTCTCATTTATAACACCCTTTAATTAATATTTAATTCTTTTTCTATTCTATCCAGAAGTTCTCTTGCCTGCTGGTACCTGTCATTGATATGCAGAGCTTTTCTAAGTTCGGCTCTGGCCGCCTCTAACATATCCGCCTGGTAATAAGCTTTTCCTAAATAATAACGACTCTCTGCATAATTAGGATTTTTATCTACTGCCAGTGAAAAACGTGAGATAGCACGGTAATATTCTTCTCTTTCTAAATGAACCTTTCCTTCAGCTAAATATGCTTCTACATAATCAGGGTTATATTTTAAGGCCTGGCTGTAGTAATTTAAAGCCTGATTTAAATTACCTTTTATTTTTTCTACATTTCCCAGTAAATAATAACCATAATAAGAATTTTTATTAATTCCCACGGCTTTTTTCAGTGCGGTTTGAGCTTTCTCATAATTTTCTAGTTCGATATAACTTTCTCCCAGTCCAATATAGTAAGGTGCAAAATCTTTTCTGGTTTTTATACCCTGATTAAAAATGGATACTGCTGAATTATAATTGTTTAAACGCTGATATAAATTACCCAGATTCAAATAAAGTGAAGATTGAGTTCCATTTAATTCAAGAGCAGATTCATAATATTCTACTGCCTGCTTTAATTTTCCCTGTTTTTCTTTGATTTTTGCGAGGTTTAGATAATCAGCTGCACTGGCCTCATTTTTAATTATTTCCAGATATAAATTTTCAGCTTTCTCCAGTTCTTGATTTTCTAAATAGGCATAAGCAAGGTCTCTTTTAAAGTCAAGCTTATTTAAACCCAGACTTTTTGCTTTTTCAAGATATTTCAATGCTTCTTCAAAATTTGCACTATCAAATTGGTTTTTTTCATTTAAAAATAGTTCTGCAATCTGCCAGTTTAAATTTCCACTCTGAAATCCTAAATCATTCATTCTCTCTAAAGAATCTATTGCCTTAGTAGTTTGATATCGATTAACTGCAGTCATAGTCGAATAATATAAAACACTAAATTGTAATCCCTCATCTAAATTTTCAGTTTCCAGAAGCTGATTAAATTTTTCTTGAGCCAGGGCAAAATTTTCTGAATTATAATCATTTAACGCCTCAGAAAAAATCTCAGCAGATGTTTTTTCTTCAACTGCCTTGGCTTCCTGAGCCAGAGCAAAATTTGAAACTGAAAACAGTAAAAAAATAATAATAATTAGATAAATTATTTTTTTGAACATTTTAATTTTCCTCGCTTTCCTTTATTAATTTATAAATTTCAAATAACACAATCTGTGAAGCATAATAACGATTCATTTCCCGACCATAGTTTTTTTGCAACTTAAAAACTTTAATTTTATTTTGATAAAAAAGAGCAACAAACATTGTACCTGCACTTTTACCATTATGACTGGCTGGACCGGCAGCTCCAGTAGCTGCAGCAGCAATCTCTGAATCAAAAATTCTTGCAGTATTCTCGACCATTGCTCTAGCACACTCTCGACTCACTACTCCATACCTTTCCAGAAGCTCAGACTCTATTTCTAATATTTCTTTTTTTATTTCTTCATTATAGGCAACTATCGATCCTAAAAAATATTTTGAACTCCCTGCTCTGGAAGTAAGTCTTTCAGCAATTAGGCCACCAGTAAATGATTCAGCTGTGGCTATACTTAAATTTTTAGAGATTAATAATTTGTGAACTTTATCTAATATATCCTGCTGATCTTCTCCATATATAAATTCTTTAAATTCTGCTTTAATTTTGCCAGCAGCTTTATTAATAACTTCTTTTTTTTCTTCTGCAGCTAACTGACTATTCTCATCAATTTTAAGCCTCAACTTTACTTCAGCTCGTCCAGCCTGATAACTAATCTTAAGAGCAGGGTTTAAGGTTAAATTTTCTACTTTAGAAGCCAGGGTTGACTCGCCAATTCCTATAAAGTTGAATTCTTTAATAAATAGTGTGTTTTTGCTTTTCTTCTTAAGATCTTTTAAAATCTTATTTTTAAATAAATACTTTAATTCTGAAGGAACACCAGGTAATAAATAAAAAGTTTTATGTTCTGTTTTAACTTTCAAAGCTGGGGCTGTCCCTTTTTCATTATTGATAATTTCTGCTCCCTCAGGAATATATGCCTGAGATAAGTTATTGGAAGTCATCTTCGAATTATGATTACAGAAGATATTTTCTAGCTTTTTTTCAATTTTTTTTGAATAAAGCAGCTTTAAATCAAGTGCTTCAGCAAATGCCTCTTTTGTCTGGTCATCTTTAGTTGGTCCCAGACCTCCTGATATAAAAATCAAATCAGCACTCTGACTGGCAGTAAAAATTGTTTTTTTAATATTTTCTTTTTCATCTCCACAAATAAAAATGTTTTCAGGCTCAAAACCTAAATTGGCTAAATTCTCAGCTAAAAACTTAGAATTACTGTCCTGTACAAGTCCACTAATTAATTCAGATCCAGTAGCTATTATGGCTGTCTTCAATTCTAAACACCTCAATTTTAGTATATCATTTTAAAATAAAAAAATCGACCTATTTAAGGCCGATTGAATTAAAATCTGATTAGAATAATTAAATTAAAATTATTATTATTTTTAAGATAATTAAAGATGTTAGCCCGGCCAGAATATCATCCATCATTACTCCCAGACCAGCTGGTAAAACCTCAGCTTTTTCTATTAACCAGGGTTTTAGAACATCAAAAAATCTGAATAAAATAAAACCCCCAACTAAAACCGGCAGAGTTGTTGGTAGAGTATAGAATGTAAGCAGCTGTCCGGCCATCTCATCTATTACTATCCTACTATCATCTTTAATTCCTGTCTGTCTTTGTTCAAAAGTAGCAACTGCGGCTCCTCCGATAGAAACAGCAGAAATTAGGTACATATTATTTAAAACTGGAAAGAAAAATAGAAGTACTACCATTAGTAAAGAACCCCAGGTACCGGGAGCGGCGGGAAGATGACCACTAAAAAAACCGGTTGCTAAAAAATGATTTATTTTATTAATCATAAGATTTTCCTCCTGTATTTATTATCTAAGAATAGTCAACCTCTGCTCCAGCAAAATAAGTATAGCCAGAATAAATGGTAATAATTACAGTAAGCCAGACTAAACCTTCAGTTAAAAGCACCGGCAGTTCAAGAATTAGGGGGTTTATAATTAAGACTACTGCTGTTAACATCTGGATAGTAGTTTTAGTTTTTCCCCAGATATTAGCCGAAATTACTGAACCCTGATCAGCTGCAACAACTCTTAATCCTGTAACTGCAAGCTCTCTGGCTACAATAATCAGTAAAGGCCAGGTAGAAAGAACACCTATTTCTACAAAGGCCGTAAAAACACCAATAATTAATAATTTATCTGCCAGTGGATCAAGAATTTTACCCAGAGTAGTAATTAAATTATGTTTTCTGGCATAATGACCATCATATTTATCAGTTAAGGCAGCTAAAATAAAAACAACAAGAGCAGCAATACTGGTAGTTAAGGAATTAATTAAAAGTAGATATATAATAATAGGGACCAGTAAAATTCTTAGAACAGACAGTTTATTTGGTAGATTCATCCTCAATCTCTCCTATTAAATCATAATGGAAGGCTTCTTTTATTACAGCCTGATAAATTTCTCCAATTTCAAGATTGTGATCTTTAATTGGAAGATAAATTTGATTATCAATTTCCGGTGAATCATAACGAGATCTTGCCAGATAATTTTCCTGGTCCTGATCTTCAATTATTACCTCAATTTTACGTCCAACTAACTCTTTGTTTTTAGCCAGAGAGATTTCCTGCTGCAGCTGCATAATTTCTTCTTTTCTTTCGGATTTAATCTTTTCTGAAACTCTCTGACCTAAATTATAGGCTGCAGTTCCCTCTTCTCTGGAGAATTCAAAAACACCCAATCTGTCAAATTTATATTTTTTAACAAATTCTTTTAAACTATTAAAATCACGCTCGTTTTCACCAGGAAAACCGGTAATTAAAGAAGTTCTAATCTTTGCATCAGGAATTTTATTTCTTATCTTATTAATAATATTAGCGATATCTTCTTCATTTCCTTTACGATTCATTAACTTTCTTATCTTTGCAGAAGAATGCTGAATTGGCAGATCAAAATAATTACAAATTTTATCCTCTTCTGCAAAAACCTCAATTATTTCGTCATTTATAAATTCAGGATAGCTGTATAAAACTCTAATCCACTTTATACCTTCTACTTCTGCCAGTTTTCTCAGGAGTGGAGCCAGGGTAGAACGTCCATAAATATCAACCCCATACTGAGTTGTATCCTGTGCGATAATTATTAACTCCTTAATTCCACTCTCAGCAATTGTTTTAGCTTCTGCTGTGATATCAGCTATTGATCTGCTTTTAACTGCACCTCTAATCTGTGGAATACTGCAGTAAGTGCAGTTATTATTACAACCTTCGGCAATCTTTAAATAAGCATAAACCTCATTATCTAATTCGCGGGGCAGGGAAGAACTGTAATCAAAACCGGCTGCTTCTACTCCACCAGTCTTTTTACCTTCCAGACTTTCTTTTATAACTTCAGCTATTTTATCAAAATTAGAAGTACCAAGGACTGCATCAATCTCCGGAATATCTGCCTCTAATTCCTCACTGTAGCGCTGGGTTAAACAACCCGTAACTATTACTGATTTACAGTTATAATGTTTTTTATATTCAAGTGCTGCTAAAATTGTCTCAATCGACTCCTCTTTTGCATCCTGAATAAAACCACAGGTATTAATAATAATCACTTCTGCTTTTTCAAACTTATCTGTATATTTGAATTCTTTTTCTCCTCTTAAAAAACCATTCATATGCTGACTGTCAACTTCATTTTTGGGACAGCCCAGGGTCATTAAAGAATATCTTATCATTTTTACTCCTTTATAGTGTCATAATTTTTAAATCAAATCATATAATTCCAAATTTTAAGCTCTATAACTACAAAAAAGCCCATAAAAGGGCCTAATTACTAAAATGGTCGGGCTATCCGGATTTGAACCGGAGACCTCTACACCCCCAGTGTAGCGCGCTACCAAGCTGCGCTATAGCCCGTTGTCAACAAGAAATATTATATATAAATTAATTCCTTTTGTCAAATAAAATAATGGATAGATTGTGTCAAGTAGCTTTTGGAAATAGATTAAGACTCCCTTTAAATATTTTAGAATGCAAGAGACTTTATTGCTCTTTGCAAACCAGCAACTTTGCCTTTGCGTAAGGCAGGAACTGTTTCTTTAGCAACAGGAAATAGTGTTTTCCTGTGATCTATAATTTTTTCTGTTCTCATTTTGATTCTTTTTTCTTTTTCCTTATGCTCATACAGTCGATATAAATCAGCCTTTTTACCACCATTATATTTAAATGCTCTTAATCTTGCCATTCGATCTGCACCATCTTCTGACCAGGCTAAGGGCCTGGAAGACATTCTTGAAGCCAATACATGACTTACATGACCTTCTGCACTACATCCTTCAGCATTTGGCTCATTGGCGTAATTTTCTATGCCTGCCCAGTTAGAATATATATAATTTCTTGCTTCTTTAACTCTCTCTTTTTGCTCCTCATTTTTCGCTTCCTCAGATAATATTTTAAAGGTCGACCTAACCCATTTGATTTTAGCTTGATTTAAACCCAACCAAAGATTACTTCTTTGCTTTGGATAGTGGCCTGTCGCCTTTAGTACATATTTATTTAAGTGATATCTATCCAATAT